>CAZEJJ010000055.1:0-10115 GCA_964512185.1 uncultured Enterobacterales bacterium
AAACACGCCCCCTTCCAACCCTCCTCCCCCCTCCGGCATCCAAGGGGTGAGTGAGCGATGATGAACCCCATGCCAGCCCCCAGTCGACCCAGCCGAGCCACCGCGGGAGCCCCCGAGCTGGTGACCCGCGCTAAGGCCGGCGACCGCACAGCCTTCGAGGCTCTGTACCGGCAGCACGTGGGGCGGGTCTACGGCCTGTGCCTGCGCATGACCGGCCATCGCAGCTCCGCCGAGGAGCTCACCCAGCAGGCCTTCGTGCGGGCCTGGGTCGCGCTCAGGGCCGGCTGGAGGCGCAGACCGTCAGCGGCGACGTGCGCGTGCAGGGTGGGCCCTACGCCAGGGTGCAGGTAGCCACGGTCTCGGGCGACGTGAGCCTGGCGGGCGCGCTGGAGCCCGCGGCGCGCGTTGAGCTGGCCACCCACAGCGGCGACGTCACCCTGGCCCTGCCCCCCGAGACAGACGCGAGCTACGCCCTGGCCAGCTTCAGCGGGGTGATCAGCGGGCAGCTGGCGGATCGACAGGTCTCCGGGCGCGGACCGGGCAGCACCATGGCCTTCGTGCAGGGCTCCGGCGCCGCCGAGATCTCCATCGCCACCCACAGCGGCGACATCCAGTTGGACCCGAAATAGACCCCTGCTTGTCCACGTAGACGAACGCTCACGCTGCCCACCCCCCCCGTCCCCTCAGCCGCTGGAGCCGACGATGCCCATCATGGCCGACATGGAGGTGCCCTACGTGGAGCAGGCCACCATCACGGTGGACGCCCTGGCCGAAGAGCCATCGTGGCGCCAGGCCCAGCGCGTCAGCGGCTTCCTCACCTTCTGGCCCGCCAGCAGCGAGCAACCCACCGGTGACACGGTGGTGCGGGTGATGGCCGACCACAAGGCCCTGTACCTGTTCTTCGAAGCCATCGACCCTGAGCCCAGCAGGATCCGCGCCGCGCTGGGTCGCCGCGATACGCGCTGGAACGACGACTTCATCGGTTTCTACCTGGACACCACCGGCGACGCCCAGCGGGCCTACATGTTCGGCGTCAATCCCCTGGGTGTGCAGATGGACGGCACCCACATGGCCGGCAGCGACGGCGATGACTCCTCCTGGGACGGCATCTGGGAAGCCGAGGCCAAGATCACCGAGCAGGGCTGGCAGGCGGAGCTGGCCATCCCCTGGCGCATCCTGCGCCACCCGAAGAGCTGCGACACCCTGGGGCTGTTCGTCTTCCGCAACCTGGCCCGGCTGGGCGAGAAGAGCGCCTGGCCCGAGGTGGACCAGGACATCTCCGGCATGCTGGTGCAGCAGGCCCTGGTGAAGGGGCCCGGCGAATTGCCCGCCTCCAGCGGCCTCGACCTGGTCCCCGAGCTCGCCTTCGGCTGGACCGAGAGCGGCCCCGCCAACCATCGCCTGGGCTACCAGGGCGTCTTCCCCGGCGTGACCGCCCGCTGGAGCCCCACCCCTGACAGCTCCATCCTGGGGGCCTTCAACCCCGACTTCTCCCAGGTGGAGTCCGACGCCGCCCAGGTAGACGTCAACCGGCGCTACGCGCTGTACTACGACGAAAAACGGCCCTTCTTCCTGGAAGGCCGCGAGTGGTTCACCCACTCATTCGGCGAGCTGGCCTACACCCGCTCCATGGTGTTGCCCCTGTACGGCGCGCGAGCAACGGTTGAGCAGGAAGACTGGACCGTGGCGGCCCTGCACGTGCTGGACGCCCAACCCTCACCCTCGGTGTCGGAGGGGGGCGGCTGGACCGAGGACGACCTGCGAGGCCGCCACGCCGCCGAGACCCTGATCCGCGCTCGACGCGGCGTGGGCCAGGACAGCCACGTGGGCCTGCTGCTGTCCGACCGCGAGGTCCTTGGGACCCAGCTGGGCAGCCGCATGGTGGGCTTCGACACCCACATGCGCATCACCGACCGCGTCGTGGCCGACGCCTCCACCCTCACCTCCCAGACCCGCTTCGCGGACAGCGCCACCAGCTGGGCCCCCGCCGCCAAGGCCGAGGTCACCTACGGCGACGAGACCTGGCACGCGGGGACCTGGGGCTGGCTCATCGACCCCGGCTTCCGCGCCGAGAACGGCTACCTCACCGACGCCGACCAGCTGGGTGGAGGAGCCTGGGGCGGCTTCATCCTGCGGCCGGGCTGGAAGGCCCTGCCCAGCATCAACGTCAGCCCCGTGAACGCCTACGCCATGTGGACCACCAGCGGCGAGCTGCGCGACCTGGACCTGCACCCCCACCTGTGGTTCCAGCTCGGCAACGGCGCCGGGGTCTTCCTGGCCTACGACCGGGGCGGCACCCTGTGGCAGGACGCCTGGCTGGAGACCAGCCGACCCGCGATCTGGATCGGTGAGAGCTGGACCGACTGGCTGGAGGCGGAGCTGTACCTGGCCACCGGCCGGAAGCCCTACTACGACGCAGAGGATCCTCGCAGCATCTGGATCAACGACGTGGAGCCGGCCCTGGTGCTGCACCCCGCGCCGTGGCTGGCCCTGGGGCTGGCCACGGCCTGGGAGCAGGCCCTGGAGGACGGCGAAGAGGTCTACGAGGGCTGGGTGGGGCGCGCGCGCATCGACGCCTACGCCTCGCGCCGCATCTGGGGCCGCTTCATCGCGGACTGGTCCAGCTTCTCCGACGAGCGCAGCGGCGAGGCGCTGGTGGCCTGGGAGCAGGCCCCGGGCCGCGCCATCTACCTGGGCGGCCGGATGGACCTGCCCGAGCCCGACAGCGGCGACCCGGTGGCCTGGCAGCTGCAGGCCAAGGCCAGCTGGGTGTTCTCGCTCTGACCCGGCGGATCAGCGCCGCTCTTCGTGGATGGCGGAGGGCTCACGGGCCGGATCGGGGCCCAGGGGCCCGAGCGCCTCGGCCAGGGCCGCGCCCAGCAGCGCGTGGCCTTCGGCGCTGGGGTGCACGTTGTCGAGGAACAGCCCCAGGCGATCGCCCGCCTGGGTGAACAGCCGCGGCCCGTCCACCAGCGGCGCCTCGAACTCCACTGCCAGGGCCCTCATGACGGAGCGATAGTCCTGGACGATGCCGGGGGCACCCTCCTGGAGAAAGTCCACCTGGGCCGGCAGCACCAGGAACACCGGCCGCGCCCCCAGCGCCTCGATGGCCAGGGCCATCTCGACGAGGTTCTCCTCGTAGCGCTGCAGCTGCACCCGGGGTCGTCGCCCGGCGTAGCCGCCCAGATCGTCTGCGTGCTCGAACCAGCCCACCTGCCTGGGACGCTGGAAGGTGGCCAGGTTGCGCGCCAGCAGCCGGTAGAGGGCCGAGCTCCGCGCCAGCTCGGAGACCGGCTGCGCGCTGGCGCCGTCGTCGCCGTAGACATCGCTCCACAGGCTGGCGATCACCACCCAGTGGGGGGCAAAGCTCTTGCCCACGTCGTCGAGCACCACCCGCGACTGCTCGCTGCTGTGCCCCCCCACCGCGCCGACGATGGGTCGCACCGGCCGGTCCCAGGCGGCGCCCAGACGCTCGGCGGAGACCGACGAGAAGATCTGATCCCAGCAGACGCCGTAGCCCATTACCGAGGAGTCCCCGAGGGTCAGCAGGCGCACCTCGTCTCTCTCGCGGAGCACGGGATCCGGACCACGCAGCCCCCAGAAGTTGATCTGCTCCACCTGGCAGGCACCGAAGCGGGAGCGGGAGGTGAGGGACCACACCCAGGTGTCGTGGGGTGCCAGGTACAGCTCCTTGCGGTTCGTCCCGTCCCACCTGTTGCTCAGCACCTCGTCCTGGCGCCGCTCGTCCCCCAGGAACGGCAGATCCACCCCCGTGCGCCCCGTGGCCCGGACGCGGTACTCGCCGGGATCGTCGTCGGGATCGGGGCTGGGCACCACGAAGAGCCACTGGGACCAGTGGGTCTCCAGCAGCCGCGCCGAGCCCTCCAGCAGGACCAGCGTGAGGACAGTGGTGAGGGCGGCGTACAGAAGACGTCGGGTGAGGCTCACGTTGACCGCCGCGTAGCAGGCCGGACCGATCGATATGCCGAGCGAGCATACCAGCTCGGCACCGAGAGTGAACCGCCGTCGCCAGGTCCGGGACGGGGTGGCGCGATCAGGGCAGGAAGGTGTACAGATCCTCCACGAAGACCGAGCGGCCGATGAAGGCCGGCAGGGGCTCGCCATCATCGTCGAGCCAGGCCAGGTCCCACACCACCCGGCCCTCGGGTGTGGCCTCGCGCAGGCGGGTGGTGGAGCCGTAGTTGTGCAAGGTGTTCCCGCCCGGCAGGCGGTGGGCCTCGCCGTACTCGTGGGCGTCGATGCCGTCGCCCTCGGCGAAGCTCCACACCTGGCGCAGGACCTTGTTCTCCTGGTCCAGCTCGAACTCGCGCACCACACCCTCGTCGGACTCGGTGCTGGCGTGGGTGGACAGCAACAGGTTGCCGGCGGCGGTGAAGCTGACCCCGTGCTGCCAGTCGAACTGGGACTCGGGTGGATCGAAGCTCCAGTCGGAGAGCTGACCCCAGCTGTGCAGCACGGTGCTGGTGGGGCGGTCCAGCTGCAGCACCGTCATGGACGAGAAGAAGGAGTAGAGGAAGCTGTCGGTCTCGCGATGCCAGTACAGGGCGTTGGACACGCAGTACTGGTTGGGGCTGCCCCACTCGGCTTCGAACGCTTCGCAGTCCCAGAGCACCTGCTCTTGGCCCTCGACGTCCACCTGGCGCAGGGTCTCGAAGAAGCCGTCGGCGTAGGAGCCCCACACGATGCTCTCGTCGTCCAGCTCGGTGAAGGCGTGCACCGAGGCCTGGGTGGGGTAGACATGCACCTCGGATCCGTCGATCTTGATGCGCCGCACGGTGGACTCGGACGGGTAGAACAGGCGCGTGTCGTCCCAGAGCAGGTCGTCGCCGTCGCGGGAGACGCTGGCGTAGAAGGTCTGTGAATCCGACTCGTTCTCCATCATCCACACCACGCGCCCCTGCCGGTCCAGGATCAGGCGCCAGCAGGCACCGTAGAAGGGCTTGTCCTGCCAGAAGATCGAGGTGTACAGGTATTCTCCGGTGGGCTCCCAGAGCTCGGGCTCGCCCACCAGGAGCTCAGCCTCCAGCAGCGGCTCGGACAGGGGGCCTGTGCTGGCCATGTGCTCCTCGCTGGTGTGCTCTCGGCCCTCCACCTCGCTCACCAGCCGCAGGCTGAACTCGGTGTCATAGGGGACACCGAGCAGCAGCTGTTCCTGGGACCCGGGCTGCAGGTCGCGGGCGGGCGAGCGCAGCCAGCTGCCCGCGTCGACGCTGTACTCCACCGACACGGTGGCGGGCTCAAGCTGCTGCCACGACACCGTGACCAGCGACCCGATCTCCGGGTGCAGCTCCCAGCCCACCTGCTCAACCAGGGTGGGGCCCCCGCATGCCGCCGTCAACGATGCCAGAGCGAGGGCGGGGCGAGTGATCATGGAAGTGAAGCTCCGGGTGGGCTGGCGACTGGTCCGCAACCCCTAACCGCCGGTCCGGATAAGGGGGTGCCTCCCACGTGTCCCAGCACTCCATGCGCCCAGCCCTCGCCGCCATCGCCGCCGCCCTGCTGCTGCCCGCCTGCGCCGGCGCCGTCGACCGCTACACCCTCCGCCAGGTCATCCCCCGCGCGGCGAGCGACGCCGACGTGGGGCGAGCCTGCGCGCTGGGCGACGCCCTGGGCAGCGCCCTGGCCTCGGCGGGCAGGGGCCAGCGCGAGCCCGACCTGGCCATGATCATCGCCCACACCACCGCCGGCTTCTGCGCCGAGGGCCTGGCCTGGGAGGCGGAGCTCGAGGCCGCCCGCTGGCGGTTCCGGCTGCAGCAGGGCGACGACGCGAGCCTGCCGCAGCTGCGCGACGCTCGCCTGGGCGAGGAGCGCGCCCACGCCGCCGCCGCCCACCGCTTCCTCCAGTCCTGGCAGCACATGCAGCTGCTGTACGGCCCCACCGGCGAGGACTGCCCGCGGCTGCGCCAGGGCGAGGGCGTGATCTACCTGCTGGGCCTGTACGCGGGGGTCAACGCTCTGCTGCACGATCGCGCCAGCGGTGGCGGGCTCGGGGTGCCCATGGACATCCCGGTGGCGGTCGCCCGCGCCACCGGCTGCGTCGACGACGCCACCTGGTGGCACGGCCCCGCCGCCATGCAGGCCGCGGCCGAAGCCATGGTGCCCGGCCTGGCACCCCAGGGCAGCGATCCCTGGCACAGCCTGGAGCTGGCCGCCCTGGCCTCCGAGCCCACCGGGGTGCGCCTGGGGCGGGGGCTGCAGGTGCTCGTGGCCGCCAACGCGGGCCGCCAGGACGAAGTCCTGCACGGCATCCAGGCCCACGCCGCGGCTCTACAGACCCACCCCCAGCTGGCCGCCTGGGGGCTGCTGGACGAGTACGCCCGGCTGGTGACCCTGCACGAGTCCGACCTCGTGTGGACCGCCGCCACCGGCCACCGCACGCCCTCGCTGGGTGAGCTGCCCAGCCTGGGCCTGGCGCCAGCAGGCCAGCCTGACCCCTTCGCGGGCGACGACCCCTTCGGCGCGCCCGAGCCAGCCCCGTCCGAGCCCCCCACCGCCCCCGAGGCCACGCCTTGAGCCGGTCCCAGCTCTCGCTCCTGCCGGTGCTGGCGCTGCTGGCCTTCGCCGCGCCGCCGGCCCACGCCCAGGCGCGCAGCCTGTGCGTCTACGATCCCATCGGGCGCGCCGGTGACTACCACCGCATCATGGAGGACTTCTCCGTGGCTGCGGCCGGCTGGGGGGTCTCCCTCACCCTGCAGGCCTACACCGACGAAGAGACCGCGGTGCGCGACTACCAGGCCGGGGCCTGCGACGGCGTGCTGGCCACCGGGGTGCGCCTGCAGCGCTTCAACCGCTTCCCCTCCACCCTCGAAGCCATCGGTGCTCTGCCCACCTACGACCACCTGCGCTCCATGGTGGACGCCATGGCGCGCTACCCCAGCGCCGCGGCCCGCCTGCGCGCCGGCGAGCACTGGACGGTGGGCTTCATCCCGGTGGGCGCGGCCTACCTGTTCATGCGCGACCGCGAGCACGACACGGTAGAAGAGCTCGCGGGTCTGCGCATCGCCACCATGAGCTACGACAAGGCCGCCCCCGTCATGGTGGACCGCGTGGGCGCCGTGCGTGTGGGGGCCGACCTGGGCAGCCTGGGCCCCAAGTTCAACAACGGCGACGTGGACGCCTGCTACATGTCCGCCGCGGGCTATCGCCCCTTCGAGCTGGCGCGCGGGCTGGAGCACGGCGGCGGCATCCTGCGCTACCCGCTGGCCCAGGCCACCCTGCAGCTGCTGCTGCGGGCGCCGCGGTTCCCCGACGACGTCGGGCAGCGGTCCCTGAGCTGGTTCGCGGCCCACTTCGACGATGGGCTGCGCCTGGTCCAGGCGGCCGAGGCCGACATCCCCGCCGCCACCTGGATCCCGGTGCCCCCCGACCGCGTGCGGGACTTCGACGAGCTGTTCCTGCACAGCCGGGTGCGGCTGCGCGACCAGGAGGGCGCCTACGATCCCCACATGCTGAGCGCCATGCGCAAGCTGCGCTGCTCCATGGACGGCGCGCGCCCCGAGTGCGCCGAGAACCTGGAGTAGCGTGATGGCAGCGCCCAGGAGCGTTGACCGCCTCGCGCGGCGCGGTGACCACGCCCCCGCGGGGGTGGTCTCGCCTCGAGGTGGCTCTGCCCGGCGGGGGGCGCGCCCCCCCCGGGGGGGGGCGCGCCCCGCGGCGCCGGGCTTCGGCGCTCAACACACCTGCAGCAGGCGACAGAACCCCGAACCTGCTGCGGTCCAGCAGCCCCTGTTGCGGCCGGTCCTGTTCGCCGCCTTCTCGGTCAACGTGTTGAAAACACGCCTCTCTCGCCCACTACTTCGCAGAACCACCCTCGCTACGTGTCCGCTGGCCCTCGCTACGATCCGGGCCGGGGGGCGCGGGGGGGCGGGCGCGGGGGGCGGCGGCGGGGGGGCGCCGCGGGCGCCCCGCCTGGCGGCGGCCTGTCCTGTCGCCTGCTGCTGGTCGCCGCTATGAGCCAGGCGGCGGGGGGCCTGCCCGGAGCCGTGGCGCGCGCCGCGGCGCCGCTGGCCGTGGCGGTGCTCGTGCTCGCGGTGGGGCTGGGGCTGGCCCCCAGTCTGGACGCTCGGCTGGTGTCCCTGGGCGAGCACGCCTGGCCCGGCTACGCCCGTGACCTGCGCGAGGTGGCGCCAGCGCCCACCTGCGGCGTGGCCGAGCTCGAGGCCCGCGCCCAGGCCTGCAGCTCGGCGCCCGCCCCGCCCGCAGCGGCACCGCCCACCGCGGATCCCTTCGCCGGCGACGACCCCTTCGCCGGCCACGACCCCTTCGCAGCGGCTCCACCCACCGCTCCACCCTCGGCGGACTGCGCGGCGGTGACGGGCCTGCTGGAGCGCTGCCGGCAGCGCCACGCCGAGCACGCGGCCATCCAGCAGCGGCTCACCCCCGGTGTCGAGCGTTGGCGCACGGTGGAGCTGGCTGTGGCCCGGCTGGCCACCTGGCCCTGGTGGCGGCAGCTGCTGGTGCTGCTGGTGCTGGGAGGTGGGCTGGTCACCACCGCCCACCGCGGCCACATCGCCCTGCGCAACCCGCGCAGCCGGCTCGAGCACAGCACGAGCCAGGGTGCCCAGCTGCTGGCCCACCTGCTGCTGGGCTGCTCGGCCCTGGCCGATCTCCTGGACCAGCAGCGCAGCACCGCCGAGGCCGAGGACCCCCTGCTGCCGGTAATCTGGGCCGGCGGCTTCGCCCTGCTCGCGCTGGTCAACGCCTGGCACCTGGCGCGCCCCCCTGGTTTCGAGGAGCAGGTCCGCGGCACGCTGACCCGCCTGCTGATGGTGGTGCCCTTGTACGCCTGGATGGTGGTCATCAGCGGGGTGTACTTCCTGCTGGTCGAGGGCCACGAGTCTGGCCAGGCCATCTACCTGCACAAGTTCTCCCAGCACCCGTCGATCTACCTGGGGGTGGGTCTGTATGTGCTGGCGGGCATGCTCCTGGGGGTCACGCGCCTGGCGCGGCTTGGTTTCCGGGTGCTGGAGCCGTGGAAGCTGCCGCCCCCCATGCTGGCCTGGCTGGCGGGCACCGCCTCGGCGATCCCCACGGCCTACACCGGCGCCTCGGGCATCTTCGTGCTGGCGGCGGGGCGCGAGATCTTCACCACGCTGCGCCGGGCAGGGGCCAGCCGCCGCCTGGCGCTGGCCGCCACCGCCATGTCCGGCAGCCTGGGCGTGGTGCTGCGCCCTTGCCTGCTGGTGGTGCTCATCGCGGTGCTCAACAAGCAGGTCACCACCGACGAGCTGTTCGGTCGCGGGCTGGCGGTCTTCGGCCTGTCCGCGAGCATCTTCCTCGTGGCCATGCTCATCCTGGGGCGCGGCGCCTGGCGCCCGGCCAGCGTCAGGCAGGCCCTGCCCGCCAGCGCGCGCGCGCTGCTGCCCCTCTGGCCCCACGCGCTGGCGGCCCTGGTGGGTGTGGCCGCCTTCCGCCTGCTGCTGGACGTGCGCATCAACGAGCACACCGCGGCGCTGGTGGTGCCGGTGATCATGCTGGCGCTGGTGGCCGTGGACCGCTGGCGCGTCCGGCGCCCACAGGCTGCCGACGCCCAGGAGCCCCCCGCGCCGCCCCTGGCCTGGCGAGCCCTGGCCGTCACCACCTCCGGCCACGTGGGGGCCCTGCTCATGCTCATGGCCGCCTCGGTGGGCCTGGGCGGCGTGGTGGAGCGCGCCGAGCTGATGCAGGCCTTCGGGCAGAGCTTCGCCTCTCCCGCTGCCGCCATGGCGGTGCTGCTGGTGTTCCTGGTGCTCATCGGTATGCTCATGGAGCCCCTGGGCGCGGTGGTGCTGGTCTCAGTGAGCCTGGCTGGTCTGGCCTACGACAGCGGCATCGCCCCGGCCCACTTCTGGATGGTGGTGCTGGTGGCCTTCGAGCTGGGCTACCTCACCCCGCCGGTGGCCATGAACCACCTGCTGGCGCGCCAGGCCGTGGGCTCCCAGGCCGAGGTGGAGCAGGACGACGTCACCGGCTTCTTCGGCCGTTACCTGCACGTGCTGGTGCCCATGGCCATCATGGGCAGCACCCTGCTGATCGTGGCTTTTGGACCACTGCTACTGGGCTGACTCCGGCTGCAGGGGCACCCGCGGGCACGCAGAGCGCCCCAGCTCGGCGTT
>CAZEJJ010000055.1:10215-39821 GCA_964512185.1 uncultured Enterobacterales bacterium
CACCCAGGTGAGCAGGCACCTGGGGCACCGTGAGCGCCCCAGCTCGGCGTTCACCCAGGTGAGCAGGCACCTGGGGCACCGTGAGCGCCCCAGCTCGGCGTTCACCAGGGTCCCACAGCCCAGCTGCGATCCCTGGCTCCTGGTGCCTGACACCAGCATCCGCGAGCCCACCTGGGCGGCACCCAGAGCCAAGCCCCCCGAAATGAACGCCTCCAGGAGCCATGTCCCTGAAAATGTACGCGGAGGGCTCTCCGTGGGCAGAGAGGGCACCGAACCCAGCGGCGGGCCCCTCAAAACCGGCGTTCTATGGTTGGTAGAGGGCCGACCATCCGCCGCCGTGTACACATATGGGGGCTTGGCTGCGAGACGCGAGCAGATCGGGGGGCATGGCTTCGTGGCGCGGGGCCGTACTGGCACACGGTGCCAAGCCCGGATGAAGACCCGCTTGGTATGGTTGGCGGTGTTCACCGAGGTCGCTCTACGCAGCGCTCGCTACCAGGCCAGGGGCACGGGGATCGCGCACACGGAGCCCCCAATGCCAGCACCGAGCCTCGCGTTCGGGTCGCTGACCGCGAGGTGATGGATACCGTCGCCGTCCATGTCGGACGGTGCCTCTACGGCCCCTCGATGGACCCGGCCCGGGCTGCTGGTGCAGCTCGCTGCCGACATCGCCGATGCGGTGGGCGCCAGGCAGGCCCCCTGGGATGACGATGATGGCACCGGGGCAGACCCGCAGCGTCGCGAGCCTGCTGCGATGATCCTCGACACCTGTCGCTGGAGGAGGGGGCCGCTACCAGCGCAGCTTCTTGCCCACCCGGTTCATCAGCCAGCCGACCCAGCTCAAGACACCGCAGGCCACGCACAGGGCGCCCATGGTGAAGGCCGCCTGGGTGTGCTCGGCCTTGAAGCCGCGGCCCAGGCCCATCAGGAACATGGCCAGGGTGACCGCGCAGATCAGCCCCATGGCGAGGGACACCAGCGCGCCGTTGATGATCAGCACCTTGCGCACGGCCTGGCGCTGCTTGTGGGGGGTGTTGGAGAGGCGCTGGGCGTACCAGCGGGCGATGCGGGTCTCGAGGGGAGGCTTCTTGGGCATGCTCAGAACCTACCCCCCAGCACGAAGGAGGCGCCAGCCGTCCAGCTGTGGTTCCAGCTGCCGCTGTCGGTGTACCAGAGGTAGCCCCCGTGCAGCTCCAGCCGCGCCATGGCCGGATAGCCGGGCAGCCAGGCCAGCGAGAGCGCGGGCATGGGAGCGAGGGAAGGCGCCAGCAGCTCCTCCTGGCCCGCGGGGCGGGGCTCGTCCCGGAACCAGCGCTCGTCCAGGTCGTCCTGCAGCAGGAAGGCGCGCAGGTCCAGGCCCCCGCGCAGCTGCCAGGTGCCGTGCACCAGGGGGCGCTCGATGGTGAACCCGCCCTCCAGCACCGGCCGCGGCCAGCGGGCCATGGTGCTGCCGTGGGCCACCAGCTCCCAGCCGTGGCCGGGCCAGCGCGGCAGGTGGATCTCCGCGGTGCCCACGGGTCCCGTGGGTACGCTGCCTCCAAAGGCCGAGACCCCCACCCCCGTGGCCAGCCGCACGCGATCCCGCTTCAGCAGCAGGCCGGCATCGAGCCGCTCTCCCTGGTCCACCTGGAGCCGGCGGCGCGCCACCACGCGGCCCCGCTCGGGCTCCACCAGCTCCACCCGGTGAGCGCCGGGCGGTATCGCCACCTGGCCGGGCAGCTCGCCCTTGACCAGGCCATCGATGACCACCTGCAGGCCCTCCAGCTGCTCCCAGTACGAGGCCAGCAGGCCCACACCCCGCTCGCGCCGCTCACCCGCCAGGATCACTGGATCGGCGCCCAGGATCTCGGCCCGCGCGTAGGCGCGCTGCGCCCCCGAGGTGAAGTCCCAGGTGCGCGTTCGGGCGTGGTCGTGGGCCTCGGTGACCGTCACGGCGCCGTCGCCGTCCAGGTCGGCCTGCTCCAGCGCCTCCAGGAAGAACCAGGTGTAGATGTCGTGGCCCAGCTGCTCGGACTCGCGGGCCACCTCGTTCCAGGCGCAGACACCGATGACCACCACCGCCTCGGAGACCTCCCGCAGGGGGGGCACGGGGGGCAGGCCCTTGGTGCCCACCAGGGCGGCCTGCAGGTCGGGTGAGAGCACGCTCTTGCCCTGGCCGGCATGGCAGGTGGCCAGCAGCAGCACCTTGCGGCGGCTGGGCAGGCTCTCGAGCCAGGCCAGCAGCTCGGCGTGGGGCAAGGCGCTGCCGCGCACGTCGTCGAGCCGCGTGTCGGCCAGCACCAGGAACTGGTCGAAGTCACCGCCATCGCCCTGCGCGAGCGTGCCGTGGGTGGAGAAGTAGACGAACACGGTGTCGTCGGCGGAGACCGTCTGCGAGCCCAGCTCGGCCATGGCCGCGCGCACCGAGGCCCGCCCGCTCTGCTCGGCAGCCGTGAGGGTGATCACCCGGTCGAAGTCGCCGCGCTCCGGATCCTCCAGCACCTCGCCCAGCGCCTGGGCGTCATCGGCGGTGTACCGGAGATCCGGAAAGCCTCCGTCGCCGAAGCTCTCGGGGCCCACCAGCAGCGCCAGGCGACGCCCACGGAACAGCGCCTGAGCCTCTCGCTGATCCACCGCGTCGATGGGCAGCTCGCGCGGACCAGCCAGCGCGGCGCAGACCAGCAGCAGGAGGGTCCACATCAAGGCTCCAGCTCCACGGTGAGCGTGTCGAAGCTGGCGCCCTCCACCGGCGCGCCCGCCTGCCAGGGCCGCAGCATGTCTATCAGTGGATCCATGGGCAGGGTGGAGGCCGCGCCCACCAGGGTGAGCGGGCCGCGCATGTCGTCCAGATCCAGCACCGCCCATCCCGACTCGCTGCCCACGCGCCGGCTGCCCGCGGTCTCCACCTCCGCCACGGTGCCCGGGGCCGGGGCCAGCTGGGTGACCTGGCCGGCGCCGTCCAGCACGAACAGGTAGCGAGCGGCCTGGCGATCCGTCTCCAGCTCGAACAGCAGGGACAGCTCCCGCCCCAGCTGCTCACCGTCCCGCACCCGCCCCCGGAGCTGGAAGCCTTCTCCATCCTGGCTGCCGGCCACCACGCGCAGCGTGACGGCAGCGGCTCCCGGCACACCGTCGCCCTTGACGCCCAGATAGCCGCTGGGCGGGGGCCGCAGGAAGAAGAGCAGCACGGCGGCCAGCGCCGCCAGCGCCACCGCCGCTCCAGAAGGCAGGCGCCACCAGGGCCGGGTGGCGGGTCGCCTGGTCTCGGCGCCGAGGCCCGCTTCGATGCTCGCCCAGCTGTGGGCGCGCTCCTCCTCGCTCAGCCCATCGGCCTCGGGGTCGGAGCCTTGTTGTGCCTCGAGCAGGCGGAGGAGAGTGTCCAGCTCAGGGCCGGACTCTTCCAGCAGCGCTTCGCAGCGCGGGCAGTCCTGCTCCAGGTGTCTGCGCAGCTCCGCGGCGGGGCCCGCGGCCAGCGAGCCGTCCAGCAGCGCCTCCAGCGTGTCCGGCGTGAGGTGCTTCATGGTGCGTCCTTCTCCAGGGCGCTGGCCAACCTGGCCAGCATGCGCCTGCGCGCCCAGGCCCTGAAGCGCATCAGGCGCGTGGTGACCGCCGTCTGGCTCAGGCCCAGCAGGGCCGCGATCTCGGCGGTGGAGTGGGGCGGATCACGGTAGAACAGCTGGGCCGTCTGGCGCAGGCGCTCGTCGGGGCAGGCGTCGATGACCTCCGCCACCACCCGCTCCGCGCGGGCGCTGCCCCCGCCTGCAGGCCGGGGCTCGTGCACCAGGCGCTCCACCGCCGCCTTCTCTCGCTGGCGGCGCTCGATCCATCGCAGGCAGCAGCGCCTGGTGGTGGTCATGAGCCACTTGGGGAAGGCCTGCGGATCGCGCAGGCCCGGCAGCGCCGCGAAGGCCCGCGTGAAGGCCTCCTGGGTGAGGTCGCGGGCGGCCTCGCGGTCGCCGCGACAGAAGGCCAGGCAGAAGCCGAACACGCGGTCCGCGTGCTCATCGTAGAGCTCGCGGCAGGCGGCGGCGTCCCCCGCTCGCGCGCGGGCGACGGTCAGCGAGGTGGGGGCGGGCGGCTGGGGCATGGGCTCCGGGCGCCAGGATCGTCGCGGCGCGAAGGAGAGGACACCGCGCGAGGGCAGGACCGGGGCTTCGCATACCGTCATGGCCCGAGCCTCGCAATCGCCCACCTCGGGAGCCCGCATCAGAGCCGGATGGAGAGCCCGCCGCCCAGCTCGGCCCAGCCGCGGGAGCCGTCCAGGGGTTGGCTCCAGTCCGCGCGCCCTGCGAAGGTGAGCCCCCAGAACACCAGCCAGTTGACGCGCAGGCCCGTGCGCATGGCCAGGGTGGTGTCGCCGATGCCCGTGGCCAGCCCCGGCAGGGGCTCCTCCGCGCGGCCCAGGGCGAAGCGCTGGCCGTCGCTCGAGGGCAGCGTGACCGGCACCAGCAGCTCCGGGATGGCCACCACACCCAGCCGCCACCACTGGCCGTCCAGGGGAGAGAGCAGCAGGCCGGCCCCCGCCGAGGCGGCGGCGTGCCCGGGCAGGTTGCCCAGCTCGGCGGTCAAGCTGACGTGGGGTACGGCGCCGTAGTCCAGGCTGCCCCGCAGGGCGAGCCCTCGGTCCGGGCTGCCACCCACCGTGGCACCGGCCACGACGCGTCCGGGATCCGCCTCGGCGGAGGACACCAGCAGGGCCAGGAGCGGGAGGGTGATCATCGGGGCACCTCGATGGTGGGCACGATCTCGCCGTGCAGGGAGAGGGAGCAGATGCCGCCGTCGTCGCCGTCGGGACGGAAGTGGCGGCAACCGGAGTGGGGACAGCGCCGTCGAGGCGCCACCGTGGGTCGCATCAAGGCCGCCTCGGCGTCCAGGGGCACGGCCAGCAGGGCAGCCAGCCCGCAGCCTCCCAGCAGCACTCCGCGTCGGGTCAGGTCGGGGTTGAGATCCATGGATCCTCCGGGTTGGGCTCGCGGCCCGGTGTCGATGTCACGGCCGGGCATCGGCGGCCTCGTCCAGCAGCGCATCCCAGCCCTCGGGGGGCAGGCTCTCCAGCGCCTCCACCAGCTCATCCAGCTCGCGCGCCTCCGCGGCGGTGTCCCGTCCAGGCAGCGGCTCGATGCGGGTGACCACGGTCTCGCCGGACGGCACGGAAGGCGCGCTCTCCCAGGTCTTCACACCGGGCTCCAGCGTCCAGTGGCTGCCGCTGCTGGCTGCGGCGGTGTCAGCGGGGGCCGCCAGGCCACGCGTGGCCAGCGCGCGATCGCCGCTGGAGCGGCCTGCAGGTGGCTGGGCCGAGGCATACAAGAAGCGCAGCCGAGGCTGGTCTGCCCCCACCTGCTCCACGAAGGCCGAGCCCGGGACGGGCCGTCCCATGAAGCTGCCCTCCACCCGGGCCGGGCCGACGTAGACCGACGAGGGGAAGGCCCACAGCTCCTGGTCGCGCTGCTCCGTGCGCAGCGTCAGGTCCAGGCCCGCACCCTCGATGCGCCAGGCCACCGGCCAGCGCGCTCCGCTGCGCCGGCTGCGCCAGCTCTCCGTGGCGATGACCCGTAGCTGCTCCACTGGCAGGTCCACCCGCCGGCCCTGGCCGTCGGCCACGAAGGCCATGGAGCCGGGCACGCCGCGCATGCCGTCGTCCAGCAGCCAGGCCACCACCAGGTGGCGCTGATCGTCCAGGGGCAGGTCGAACCACTCGAAGCCGTCCAGAAACGGATCGTACAGCCGCCCCCACTGGTGCTTGTAGAAGCCGGTGCCCTCCAGCCAGCGCACCTGGCGGCCGTCCTTCCAGCGCCCCTCCACCTGCATGCCATCCAGCTGGGCCCACAGGTGGCGCGAGCCGGCGGGGATCTCCACCAGCCCAACGTCACCGGGCAGCACCGGCTCGCCCTGGGGCACCAGGCGCAGATCCAGGCGGTGGCGCCCCGCCCCCACCTTCAGCACCAGGCAGTCCCCTTCCCAGGCCACCCGCCAGCCGCCGTGCCGCAGGTCCAGGCCCTCGCCCACGAAACGGGCGGCGGGCAGATCGGGCAGGTTGCTGCGGTCCGCGGTCCACTTGCGGTCTCGAGTCTGCACCTTGACGAAGGCCAGGTGCACAGGGTTGGGGCCCAGCCAGGCGGGCACGCCCGCCACCGAGTCCAGGTCGGTCCGCTGCACCACGAAGGCCGCGAAGACGTGCAGGGGCACACCCGTGCCCGGCTCCTCCAGGGCCGCGTGCACGTGCCACCACTCGGTCTGGGCCTCGGGGTGGGGGCCGTGATCCTGCGGCCACTGCACGAAAGCTGCGGGGGAGATGTCCCGCAGGCCATGGTGGCGGGCGCAGCCCGGCAGCAGGACCAGGAACAGGCAGGCCAGCAGGCGCCTCATGCCGCCCTCCCGGCGATGGCCGCGGGCGAGCGCCGCTGCGGCGCCTTGAGCAGCAGCCGGGCCGCCTCGCGCCCTGAGCGCACCGCGGTCTCCATGCAGGGGAAGTCCGCCCTGGACCGGATCCAGTCGCCGGCCAGGTACAGCCCCTGCAGCGGCGACTCGGGATGGGGCTTGTGCTTGAGGGAGCCGGGCTCGGACAGCCAGTAGCGACGGTGGGGTGTGCGATCCCGCACCAGCCTGTAGGCCAACACGCCGTCCAGGTCGATGCCCTCGTAGCCGTCCACCTTGCGGATGCTGCGGATGGCGCGCTCCAGCAGGTCCTCGTCGCTCCAGCCCTCGTAGCCGGTCTCCTGGCCCACGAAGTGCAGCACGCTGCCGAAGGCGGGGTTGTCGCGGTAGGCCGGGTTGAAGGGCTTGTTGTCCAGCGCGATGGCCAGGGGCGGCAGCAGGCCGCCCACCAGCGTGCGCGGTCCTCGGGTGACCGGGTCGCGATGCCAGACATGCAGCCCCATGGGGGCGACGGTGGTGAGGCTGGCGATCCCCGCCAGCCCCGGCATGCGTCGCAGCACCGGATCGTACTTCAGGATCCGCTGCATGGAGCCGGTGGGGATGGCCACCAGGGCGGCATCGAAGTCCGTCCACACGGTGCGCGAGCCGCGCACGATGGGGAAGGGTGGCTCCAGGAAGCCCTCGGGGATCTCCCCCAGATCGAGCTTGTCGAAGACCAGCCCCGTCAGCCGACCCTCGGCGTGCTGGAGCTTCACCAGCTTCCACCCGCGGTGGATCGTCCCGCCCAGAGACTCGATGCGGCGGGCCACCGGCTCCCACCAGATGTCGCTCATGCTGCCGGCGGGGAAGCGCACCTCGGAGGTGGAGTAGTCCCGGGCCAGCTCGCGCAGGGTCTTCATCACCGAGTAGGCGGAGATCTCCCCCGGGTAGTTGAACTGGCCCTCGCGCGACATGCGGAACAGGTTGGTGGCCGCCATGCTGGCGGGCATGCCCAGCTCCGTGCACAGCGCGGTGAGGCAGACGTCGTCCCAGGCCTCGGGCACGCCGCCGATCACCCGGGTCATCATGCGCGCCATGAAGCTGCCGAAGCCGAGCTTCTCCGAGAAGGCGAGGCCGGAGTAGCGCAGCCCATCGAACAGCGCGCCCACCGAGCTGGCCCCGAAGTGCAGGTCGTGGGTGCGCTGGTCGCGATCCTCCCACACCCGCATGTGGCCGCGGTTGGAGAAGGTGGTCCGCTCCTTGGGCACCCCGGCCCGCTTGAGCAGGCCGCTCATCTCCCGGTAGAAGCCCGCCATGATGTGCTGCCCCTGCTCCACCACCCGACCATCGCTGGTGGTGAACGAGGCCGCGCTCCCCCCGAGATACGGCTCAAGGCTCAGCAAGCTGACCTCCACCTCGCCCCGGCCCCTGTCCAGCAGCGACTCCGCTGCGGCCAGGCCCGCCGGTCCGGCACCCACCACGATGACCTTCCGCATGAGACCTCCTCGTCCGTCGCCCAGGCTCCGATGCCGGGCACGCTCGGTGGGAAGGACCCATGTCGGTGAGGCCTGTCACAGAAAAATAGCTGACCCCCTCACACGGAGAGCGAGCTCCGCCGGAAGCTGGACAGGAACCCCCGGATACACGATAGTGAGGCCGCACGGAGCCGCACGGCGGGGCTGTCCATGATCTCCATCGAGAATCGCCTCCGGGGCCTGTTCGAGACCATGACCGAGGGCGTGGTCCTGCACGAGATCGTCTGCGACGAGACCGGCACAGCGGTGGACTACGTGGTCCACGATGTGAACCCCGCCTTCACCCGCCAGGTGGGCATCAGCCGCGAGATGGCGGTGGGGGCTCTGGCCAGCGAGCTGTACGGCTCGGGCGAGGCACCCCACCTGGAGATCTACGCGGAGGTGGCAGCCACGGGCAGGCCCACCCGCTTCCAGACCCACTTTCCCTCCATGGACCAGCACTTCGACATCTCGGTGTTCTCACCGCGCAGGGGCTGGTTCGCCACCATCTTCCTGGACATCACGCCGCTCAAGCGAATGCAGGCGCAGCTCACCCAGGAGCGCGATCGCCTGGCCGCCATCATGCGCTCCAGCCCCGTGGGCATCGTGCAGGTGGACGCCGACCACCACGTGCACTTCGCCAACGACCGCGCCGTCGAGCTGATCGGCCTGGAGCTCGTCCCCGAGGACGACCGCCTGCAGCTCCCCGACGAGATCGAGCTCTGCGATGAGCACGGCGCGGCCCTCCCCATCCAGCAGCGCCCCTATCGGCGCGTGCTCGTCACGGGTGAACCCATCGACGGCGAGCACGTCACCGTGGTGCACAGCGACGGTCGCCGCTACCACCTGTCCGTGAGCGGCGTGCCGCTGCACGACGAAGACGGACAGGTCTACGCCATGGTGGGGACGGTAGAAGACGTCACCGCCCGCGTCGAGGCGGAGCAGCAGGAGCAGCTGCTGCAGGACCAGCTGGAGCGCATGCGCAAGCTCGAGTCCATCGGCCGCCTGGCCGGGGGCATCGCCCACGACTTCAACAACCTGCTCACCCCCATCCTGGGCTACGCCGAGATGGCCATGATGCACACGGAGGAGGGCTCAGCCCTGGCCCGCCACCTGGCCAAGGTCACCCACTCCGCCGAGCGCGCCCGCGAGCTCATCAGCCAGTTCCTGGCCTTCGGGCGCAAGCAGGTGCTCGAGGTGCAGGTCTGCTCCCTCAACACGGTGGTGGCCGACTACGAGAGCGTGCTGCGCCGCCTGGTGCGTGAAGACATCCGCCTGCAGCTGGAGCTGCTGCCCCAGCTGGGCAACGCTCGGGTGGACCCCGGCCAGCTGCAGCAGATCCTGCTCAACCTGGCCTCCAACGCGATGGACGCCATGCCCGGCTCGGGCAGGCTCACCATCGAGACGCGCAACACCACCCTGGACGAGAGCTGCTCGGTGCAGCACCCCGAGGTCACCCCCGGCCCCTACGTGATGCTGGCGGTGAGCGACACCGGCGAGGGCATGGACACCGCCACCCGCGAGCGCATCTTCGAGCCCTTCTTCACCACCAAAGAAGCCGGCAAGGGCACCGGGCTCGGCCTGGCCACGGTCTACGGCCTGGTGATGCAGCACGGCGGCCACATCTGGGTCTACAGCGAGCAGGGGGTGGGCACCACCTTCAAGATCTACCTGCCGCGGGTGGACGAGGGCGAGCAGCAGTCCGTCCTGGCCACCCGCCACAGCTCCTCTCGCGAGGGCCACGAGGTGGTGCTGCTGGTAGAAGACGACCACGACGTGCGCGAGCTGGCCCGCACCATCCTCGAGCAGCGCGGCTACTCCGTGATCGAGGCCAACGACTCCGACAGCGCCCTGGCCGAAGCCGCCGCCATCGACGCCCCCATCGACCTGCTCTTCACCGATGTCATCGTGCCGCGCATGAACGGCCGCGAGATCTACCGCCGCGTGCGCCGCATCCACTCCGACATCCGAGTGCTCTACATGTCCGGCTACACCGACAATGTCATCGGTGACCACGGCATGCTCGAGGAGGGCATCCACTTCCTGCAGAAGCCCTTTTCGGCCCAGGACCTGCTGGCCAAGGTCGAAGACGCCCTGGCGGGCTAGCTGGCTCTGGGCGCCACGCGGCCCAGCACCCTCCGCAGCACAAACCAGGCCAGCAGGCCGGTGCACAGGTTCGCCACCAGGGCCGCCGAGAAGATGCCCGCCAAGCCCATGAAGTGGGCGCCCAGCAGGGCCAGGGGCACGTACAGGCCGAACATCTGCAGCAGGGTGAGCCCGGCGGCGTGCAGGGGGCGCTCCAGCACGTTCAGGGCGGTGCTGCAGAGCATCAGCACACCCACCAGGCCGTAGCTGAAGGGCACGATGCGCAGGTAGAGCACGGTGTCCGCCACCACCTGCGGATCGCGGTTGAACAGCCCCGCCAGCGGCCGGGCCACCAGGACCATGAGCAGCAGCATGCCCAGCCCCCAGCCCAGGGCGAAGAGCTGGCTGGAGCGCAGCCCGCGGCGCACCCGGTGGTGCAGCGCCGCCCCGTGGTTCTGTCCCACGAAGGGCCCCAGCATGGCGCTCAAGGCCATGACCATCGCCAGCGCGAACATGTCGATGCGCGTGGCCACCCCGAAGGCCGCCACGGCCTCTTCGCCGAAGGAGGCCACCAGCCGCGTGACCACGCCCGCCCCCAGCGGCAGGATCACCCGGGTGCCGGCGTCGGGCAGCCCGATCCAGAGGATGCGCCGCCAGGACTCCAGGGTGCGGGCGAGGCCCTCGAAGCGCCGCGTGATCATGCGCAGGCGAAACCCGAGCACCCACAGCGAGGCCGTGAGCGCGGCTGCCCTGGCCACCACCGTGGTCAAGGCCGCCCCCTGCAGCTCCAGCCGCGGAAAGGGCCCCAGCCCGAAGATGAGCAGGGGGTCCAGCACCAGGTTGACCGACACCGCCAGCAGCATGATGCTGGCGGGCGTGCGCGCGTCGCCGGTGGCCCGGATGGCGCTGTTGCCCACCATGGGGATGACCACGAAGGGCACGCCCATGTACCAGATGCGCATGTAGCCGCGCACCAGGGGCAGGATATCTTCGGAGGCGCCCATGGCCCGGAAGAGGGGATCTATGGTCTGCAGACCCAGCACCACCAGCATGCCTACCACCGCCATCGACAGCAGCAGCGCGTCGGTGGTGAGGCGGCGCACCCGCTCCCGGTCGCCCTCGCCGATGGCCCGCGAGACCACGGCGGAGGCACCCTGACCCAGGCCCAGCGCCAGCCCGCCGAAGACCATCACCACCGGAAAGGTGAAGGTCATGGCGGCCAGCTCCAGCTTGCCCAGCTGGCCGACGAAGAAGGTGTCCACCAGGTTGAAGGCCACCATGGCCAGGACGCCCAGCAGCATCTGGGCGCTGGTGCGCGCCAGCGCCCCCTCCACAGGGCCCTCGGTGAAGCGTGCCTGTGGGCTGGCGGGCATGGGATCCGGGGGCCAGGGGGTGCCGCTGTCTAACGCAGCCGGTCGCGTAACCAGCGGGTACATTTTCTGTTCAAGATCGGCGGGCCCCGACCGATGTCCTTCGAGTCGCTTTCACCCCAGGAGATCATGCCTCAGCTCCGCGTCAGCATGCCCGGTGGCCGGGAGCGCAGCTTCAACTTCGCGCGTCGCGCGCTGGTGGGGCGCGACGGCAGCAACGATCTGCAGCTGGACGACCCCTCGGTCTCCTCCCACCACGCCCTGATCCACCTGGATCAGAGCGGCCTGCTCTGCGTCACGGACCTGCGCTCCTCCAACGGCACCTACCTCAACGGCACCCTGGTGCAGCGCGCCTCCCTGGAGATCGGCTCTGTGCTGGCCCTGGGCTCCTGCAGGCTGGAGGTGACGGACATCGAGTGGCGCAGGGCCACGCCTGGCCCCCTGCCAGGAGCCGAGCTGCTGGACCAGGACACCACGCTCAACAAGAGCGCGCAGCGCCAGCCCACCCCCGACCTCGAGGCGCTGCATCGGGGCTGGGGCGATCTGCTCACCCTGTACGAGCTGGGCCACCTGCTGCGCACCGGCCGCGGAGAGGACCAGGTGTACGGGGCCGTGTGCGACCTGGTGGCGCGCGCCACCGGGGCCCAGAGGGTCACCCTGGTGGAGCACGACCCGCTGCGGGGCCGGCTGCGCGGCCTGTATGCCTGGCCCGACGGCGTCGATCCCAACGGTGGCCGCCCCTACTCGCGCACCCTGCTGGACGAGGTGATCCGCCAGGGCCGCACCATCCTGGTGCCCGACGTGGCGCTGTCCTCCAGCCTGCGCCATGCCCCCAGCATCCAGCTCAACGCCATCCGATCGGTGCTGGCGGCCCCGCTACACGGCTACGATCGCGTGGCGGGCATCATCCTGGCCACCCACCACGAGGCGGGCTTCGAGTTCCAGGAGCACCAGGTGCAGCTGCTCACCGCCATCGGCCAGGAAGTCGGCATGGCCCTGGAGAACCACCGCCTGTTCTGGCGAGTGGAGCGCAACTTCCTGGGCACCCTGGAGGCCCTGGTCCAGGCCCTGGATGCCCGGGATCCCTACACCGCCGGGCACTCCCTGCGGGTGGCGGAGATGAGCCTGGCCATCGGCCGCTGGGTTCCGCTGGACGACGATCGGCTCAAGGAGCTCCGCCTGGGCGCCCTGCTGCACGACGTGGGCAAGATCGGCGTGGACGACGCCTGCCTGCGGTCCAACCGCAAGCTCACCAGCGAAGAGTTCGCCCACATCCAGCAGCACACGGTGCTCGGTGGCCAGATCCTGAACCCCCTGGCAGACCTGGACGCGACCCGCAGCATCGTGCGGCACCACCACGAACGCTGGGACGGCGAGGGCTACCCGGACGGGCTGGCGGGCGAGCGCATCCCCCTGACCTCCCGCATCGTGGCGGTGGCCGACACCATCGACGCCATCACCAGCGACCGTCCCTACCGCCGCGGCAGCCCGCTGGACCTGGCCCTGCACGAGGTGGAGCACCACGCCGGCACACAGTTCGATCCGGCCATCGTCAGGGCCACGCTGCGCGCCGCGGCCGCGGGCGAGCTGGCCCGCTTCGACAAGGTGGGCAACCGGGCTCAGTACAAAGGGGTGGCGCACTAGGCGCCTACACCTCCACCTCCACCGTGGCCAGGTCCGAGCCGTTGTAGTCCACGTCGAGGGTGTAGCTGCCAGCGCCCACGTCGGGGATGCGCAGCTCGAAGTCGGTGATGCACATGCAGCTGCAGGCCTCGTCGGCGGTGACGTCTTCGAAGTCCACCTGGATCTCCGTGCCGCTCAGCGTGAGATCCGCGCCGGGGCTGGGGCAGCAGTTGGCCTCCAGGTCGTCGAGATGCAGCAGGATGTCGTCACCGTCCGCCTCGGCCCACACGTCGGGCTCCACGCCCTCGGGCAGGCCGGTGTCGACGCTCATGTCCTTGCCATAGGCGTCGCCCTCGCAGGAGCCAGCGGTGACCTCCGCGCGGAACCCGGCGAGGCCGCAGGCGCTGGCGAAGAGCAGAGCGAAGGTTGCGGCCACGCCGGCCAGGGTGATCCAGACGATGGGGCTCTCGGAGCGGGACATGACTACCTCCAGCAGGCGCTCGGTGATGCCCGCAGCTTCTGCAGGAGCCGTGCCAACAAGGCCCTCGGCTGCGCTACGCCCATCGAACATGGCTTTTGGACGAATCCATAGCCCGCGGCGGCTCCTGCGGATCTACCAGAGCACGACAGCCGCGCCATCATCTATGGACAGAGATCCCCGCTGGCGTTGTCGGCGTAGCTGATGCCGCTGACGGTGGGGGCGGTGCCGGTGACGTAGATGCCGCAGTTGGAGGAGCCGCTGACCGTGGAGTCGGTGATGCTGCCGGCGCAGTAGTAGGAGTAGATGTTGCCGTAGCCGTTGTCTCCGCCGTACTCCACCACCACGTTGTCCAGCACCATGCTGGCCGTGTCGCAGTAGCTGCCCATGGCGATGCCCATCCAGTCTCCCGCGCCGGGGGTCGGGTCCGCCGAGGTGAAGGTGACGGGCGCGCCGCTGCTGCCGGCGGCCTCCATGCTGCCGTAGCTGCTCCAGCCCACGTACAGGGCCACGTTGCTCTCGAACTCGAGCGTCGCCCCCGGCTCCACCGTGACGTCAGGGCTGCTGGAGCCCTGGATGTAGACGGTGCCCTCGAAGCGGTAGGGCACGTCCAGCGCCTGCCAGGTGGCGTCTGCGCTCACGGTGTCCGTGGTGACGAGCACGCTGTCCTCACCGTTGTCGGCGTAGCTGGAGGAGGCGTCCAGCTCGCCCAGGTACTCGGCTGGGAGCACCAGGGGGTGCTCGCTGTTGTCGACGATGAGGTTGCCCGTGAAGCTGGGCGTGCCCGCACCGGACAGGGTCGCGGCGCTGCTCAGCCAGATGCCGTGGCCGTCGTTGGCCTCCACGGTGGAGTCCTGCAGCTCCAGGGTGCCGCCGCTGAGGTAGATGCCGGCCTCGTCGTTGTAGCGGAAGGTGGAGTCGATGATCTCCGCCTCGGAATAGTACAGGTACAAGCCGCCGTAGCCGTTGTCGCCGCCATACTCCAGGGTCAGCCCCTCGATGACGGCCGTGGACGCGTAGCTGCCGATGACCAGCCCCAACCAGTCTCCCTCGGCGGGGGAGCTGTCGGCGGAGCTGAGCAGCACGCCCGCGCTGCCGCCCTGCACGTCCAGGGCCGCGTAGCTGCTCCAGCCCACGTACAAGCCCACGCCGCTGTCGAAGTAGATCTCCACGCCGTCCAGGATCTCCAGGTCGGGGCTCGAAGATCCCTGCACATTCACGTCGCCCGTGAACAGGTAGGGGGCGTCCAGATCGCGCCACTCCGCGCTGCTGGCCACCGTGTCGCTGAGCACCTCGATGTAGGGCTCGCCGTTGTCCTCCATCGCGTTGTCGTCCGCCAGCTCTCCCAGGTACTCGGCGGGCAGGCTCATGGGGTAGTCGCCGTTGCGGGACAGCTCGTTGCCCGAGAAGGAGGGCGAGCCCGAGGTGGACAGGCCGGAGCTGCTGGCCAGAGCCACCCCATCGCCGTCGTTGTCGGTGAAGCTGCTGCCGGAGATGGCGGGGAAGGCGCCCTGCCCGTAGTAGCCGGCGTTGCTGGACTGGCTGAGCGCGCAGCCGGAGAGCTCTATGCTGGCGTAGTAGTCGTAGATCAGCCCGTAGCCGTTGCCGCCGCCGTACTCCGCGTACAGGCCCTCGAGCGCCGAGCCCTGGTCGTAGCTGCCGAACTGCAGCCCGTACCAGTCCCCGGGGGAGGGGCTGCTGTCGTAGGAGCTCATGATCACGCCCAGGCTGCTGCCCAGCACCTGCAGCTCGCCGTAGCTGCTCCAGCCCACCAGCAGGCGGGAGTCGGAGTCGAAGTAGAGCTCCGCGCCGTCCTCGATCTCCACCTCTGGCCGCGAAGAGCCCTGGATGTAGACATCTCCGTCCACCAGCCAGGGCACGTCCAGGGCCTGCCAGGTGCCGTCGTTGTCCACCGTGTCGGCCATGAGCACGAGGTAGTCGTCGTCGTTGCCCAGGTAGCTGCTGGAGGCGTCGAAGGCCTCGGCGTAGACCGCGGGGATGACCACGGGATAGCCCGCGTTGCCGGTCAGCTCGTTGTCCACGAAGGTGGCGCCCCCGGCGGTCGAGATGCCTCCCGTGGTGGCCGAGATGCCGTCTCCCTCGTTGTCGCTGATGAGGGTGCCGGTGATCTCGGGAGTGATGGCACCCACCAGGTACAGGCCCGCGTTGTCGTTGTACTGGAACACGCTGTCGCTGATGTCCACCGAGGCGTAGTACAGGTACAAGCCGCCGTAGCCGCCCCCGCCAGCGTACTCCACGGTGAGCCCGGTGAGCTCGCTGCCCTCGTCGTAGCTGCCGATGTACAGCCCGCCCCAGTCGCCTGCCGCGGGGCTGGACTGGGAGCTGGTGAAGCTGGCCCCGGAGGCCGCGCCCTCCACCTGCAGGTCGCCGTAGCTGCTCCAGCCCACCAGCAGGCGGGCCTCGGCGTCGAAGAGCACCTGGGCGCCGTCCTCCACGGTCAAGGTGGGCCGGCTGCTGCCCTGCACCCACACGTCGCAGGTGACCTGGTGCAGCGACGAAGCGCTCCAGGTCTCGTCGCTGCTGATGGTGCCGCAGTGCTCCACGGTGCTCAGGCAGCCGTCATCGGCGGTGCCGTCGCAGTCGTCGTCTACGCCGTCGGTGCACACCTCGCTGGCGCCGGGGTTGACCGCTGCGTCGCTGTCGTCGCAGTCGGTCCCATCCGCGACGTAGCCGGTGGGCGCCTCGCAGTCCTCGGACAGGGTGCTGGCGTCGCCGTAGCCGTCGCCGTCGCTGTCGACGTACCAGGCGCCTGTGGCGCCCTCGTCCACCGAGCTGTCGCAGTCGTCGTCGATCTCGTTGCAGACCTCGGCGGCGCCGGGATGGATGTCGGGATCCATGTCGTCGCAGTCGCTGCTGTCGGTGACGGTGCCGGAGGGGGCCGAGCAGGCCTCGCTGCTGCTGGCGGCGTCGCCGTAGCCGTCGCCGTCCGCGTCGTCGTAGAAGCTGCTGGTGACGCTCTCGTCCACGGTTCCGTCGCAGTCGTCGTCGATCTCGTTGCAGCTCTCGCTGGCGCCGGGGTTGACCGCCGCGTCGCCGTCGTCGCAGTCCCCGCCGTCCGCGGAAGAGACGTAGCCCGAGGGCTGCGTGCAATCGGAGGTGCTCACCAGGCTGCTGCCGTAGCCGTCGCCGTCGGCGTCCTGGTACCAGGTGCTGTAGGCCAGGCCCTCGTCGGCCACCCCGTCGCAGTCGTCGTCCGCGCCGTTGCAGTCCTCGGCGGCGCCGGGGTTGACCGCCGCGTCATCGTCGTCACAGTCGCCGCCGGTGGCCGAAGAACCCGTCGGCGAAGAGCAGGAGACGGTGCTGGTGTCGTCGCTGCCGTAGCCGTCGCCGTCCACATCGTCGTACCAGGTGGTGGCGTCCACCGCGTCGTCCTCGTCCACGGTGCCGTCGCAGTCGTCGTCGATGCCGTCGCAGAGCTCGTCGGCGTCGGGGTTCACCGCGGCGTCGCTGTCGTCGCAGTCGGAGCTCGCGCCTGGGGCCACGAAGCCGGCGGGCGCGGAGCAGGAGACGGTGCTGGCGTCCGGGTCACCGAAGCCGTCTCCGTCCGTGTCGGCGTACCAGGTGGTGGCGTCCACCGCGTCGTCCTCGTCCACGTCACCGTCGCAGTCGTCGTCGTGCCCGTCGCAGTACTCGTCGGCGCCGGGCCAGCTGTCGGCGTCCTCGTCGTCGCAGTCGCTGCTGTCGCTCACCCACCCGCTGGCCTGGTCGCAGGTGGTGGTGCTCGAGTCGGCGTCGCCGTAGCCGTCCATGTCGCCGTCTTCGTACCAGGTGGTGGCGTCCAGGGCGTCCTCGTCCACCTGGTCGTCGCAGTCGTCGTCGACGCCGTTGCAGAGCTCGTCGGCGTCGGGGTTGACCGCCGCGTCCTCGTCCTCGCAGTCGGTGCTGTCCAGCACGAAGCCCGAGGGCTGCTCGCAGGCGCTCTGCAGGGACTCGCCGTCGCCGAAGCCGTCCAGGTCGTTGTCCATGTAGTAGTCGAGCCACTCGGCGTCCTCGTCGATCTCACCGTCGCAGTCGTCGTCGAGGTCGTCACAGAGATCCTCGGCGCCGGGGTTCACGGCGGCGTCCGCGTCGTCGCAGTCGGTGTCGTCCTCCACGTGGTCCTCGGGCTGCTCACAGGCCAGGACCGACACGGCGGGGTCTCCGTAGCCGTCGCCGTCCGCGTCGGCGTACCAGGTGCCGGCGTCGACGGCGTCGTCCTCGTCGATCAGGCCGTCGCAGTCGTCGTCCTTCCCGTTGCAGAGCTCGTCGGCGCCCGGGTAGACCGCGCCGTCATGGTCGTCGCAGTCCTCGTCTGGGGGGAAGCCGTCCCCGTCGTCCTCCACAAAGGTCGCTTGGGTGTCCTCGGGGATGGTGTCGCTGTCCACCGGCTTCTCGCCGGGTTCACAGGCAGCCAGGGCCAGGCAGGTCAGGACCAGGATCGAGCGATAGCGCACGGGCGACTCCGGGGAAGGCGACCCGGGCAGTGTAGACGGGAAGGCTGACCGTTGGAAGCGCGGCGCTATCCGCTCGCGACGCCGCCGTCCGCCCCGAACCGCACGAAGCGCATGAAGTGATCCACCGCCACGATCTCGCCGGGGCCCATCTCCACCCACACGTTGTCGCCCTGCAGAGGCTCGCTGGACAGGATCAGGTGGTTGACGTTGCCCGCCCCCTGGGGCGGGGCCTCGCACTCGCGCGCCAGGTAGGGGCAGCGGTCGCGCTCGGGGCAGGTGGTCTTGTGGGTGCTGAAGAACAGCTCCTTGCCGCCCTGGTAGCCGGCCATGATCTCGCCATCGGTGACCACCATCGTGAGCAGGGGAGGATCGGCGCCGCCGGCCGCCGCCACGACGGCCTGCACCAGCTCCACGGTTCGGCGCAGCGCGCCCACCACGGCCTGCATCGGCGTGCCCCGCCGGTCCAGCTCCACCTCGGCGGCCAGCTCGGACAGGAGCAGGTGGAAGATCAGCTCGCTGTCGGTGTCCCCCAGCACGAAGCCGCGCAGCCGGGGGGAGCTGGCGGCCAGCAGCTCGGCCCGCCGATCCGCGAAGTCGGGCACGTCGCCGTTGTGGGCCATGACCCAGCGACCGTGCTGGAAGGGGTGGGAGTTGAGGGTGTTGCGCTCGCCGCGGGTGGCCTTGCGGATGTGGGCCAGCACGGTCTCGGAGGTGACGATGCCGCTGACCCGCTGGAACAGCTTGTCCTCCATGGCCGAGCCGGCGGACTTGATGATGTGAGGCGCCTGGGCCACGTAGTAGGCCACGCCCCAGCCGTCGGGGTGGCGCTCGCTCTGCACCGCCAGCGCGTTCTCGGCGCTGGTGAGCGAGCGATGCACGTGGCTGCGGAGCACAGAGCGGAAGCCGAAGATGCGACACATGCCGGCACTATACCTGCGGGGGCGCGCCCCGTGCCCTCGGTGGTGGGCCCTGCCCGGGCGAGGCCCTCCTGCTACCATGGCGCGATGTCGGCCCCCTCGCTGCGACGCCTGCTGCTCTGTCTGGCCCTGCTGCTGCTGGCCAGCGTGCTGCTGGGCGCAGGCTCCCCAGCACAGGTGCGGCTGCGCTTCGTCTTCGCGGCGGTGGACGCCCAGGAGCGCGCCGCGCTGCTGGACGGCGTGCAGCGCTTCAACGCCGCTCACCAACACGTGCAGGTGGAGCCCGTACCCTTCCAGTGGGCCGGCTACGGCTTCCACGACGCCCTGGTCCGCTTGCTGGCGCTGGAAGACCCCTCCGTGGACGTGTATCGCATCGACCTGCCCTGGGTGCCCGAGCTGGCCCACCCGGGCTGGCTGCTGCCGCTGGACGGCTACCTGTCGCAGGCCGAGCGCGAAGCCGTGGTGCCGGTGGCGCTCGAAGGCGGCGCCTACCAGGGCAGGAGCTACGCCCTGCCCCTCAGCCTCAAGGGCAACCTGCTGTTCTACCGGCGGGACCTGCTGGAAGCCTACGAGCTGCAGCCTCCCACCAGCCTGCCGGAATTGGAGCGCCAGGCCCGCCTGCTGCGGCGCGCCGAGGGTCTGCCGGCGGGCCTGGCCCTGCACCACCCCTACCTGTACAACGACCTGCTGCCCGTGCTGTGGGCCAGCGGCGGCCAGATCCTCTCCCCGAGCGGCGAGCTGGAGATCGACAGCCCCGAGAACCGGGCGGCGCTGGCGGCCATGGCCGGCATGGTCGGCGCTGGCGCCGACGATCCGGTGCCCCGAGACCGGTTTCTTCACACCTGGAAGTCCCCCTACAACGCGCCCTACCTGGACTTCGCCGCCGGCCGGGCCGCCTTCCTGGTGAGCTGGTCCCAGCGCTGGGGGCTGCTGCAGGCCGGGGACCTGGCGGGCAAGGTGGGGGTGGCCGCCATCCCCGGGCTGGAGCCGGGCGCCGGCAGCTCCAACCTGGGCTGCTACTACCTGGCGGTGAGCCGCTTCAGCCGCCACCCGGACGAGGCCGTGCAGTTCCTGCGCTTCATGACCGCCGCGGATCAGCAGCGGCGCCGGCTGGAGCTGGCGGGCGAGGTGCCCGCGCATCGGGAGCTGCTGCGAGATCCGACCTTGCTGGCGGACTACCCCGGACTGCACGCCATGGCCGAGGTGCTCGGGGCCGCTGGGCGCAGGCCCCCGGTGCCCAACGAGCGCCAGGTGGGCGGCATCCTCGAAGAAACCTTCCACGCCAGCATGCTGGGGACCAGCAGCCCCGAGGAGGCGCTGGCCCACGCGGCACAGGCGCTGGAGCAGGTGCGGGTCACGCCGGCGGAGTCGGCCTCTCCGGCGGGCCCCGTCTTCCCGGAGCTGGCCGCCACCGGCCTGGAGTGGACCCGCCCGCTGCAGATCGCCCTGGCCCTGGTGCTCGCCCTGTCGCTGCCGGTGGGGCTGCTGCTGTGGCTGCGACAGCGCCGCGGGCTGGATGTGCTCACCACCCTGCGCTCCAAGCTGCTGCTCTTCGGCAGCCTCACGGTGGTGATCCTCGCGGCCACCTCGGCGGGTCTGGCGGGCTCCATCGCCTTCCGCGCCCAGCAGCAGGAGCTCTCCCAGCAGCGGGCCTTCTTCCAGGAGCGCGTCCAGGAGCAGGCCGCCACTCTGGCCAAGAACCTGGGGCTGGGCATCTCCCTGCTGGACGAGGCGGTCATCGAGCGCGGCGAGCAGCAGCGGCAGGCCGCCCTGGCGCAGCTGCTCATGGCCAGCCAGTTCAGCGAGGACCTGCTCTTCGTGGAGCTGGTGGATCCCGACGGCCAGCGCGTCATCTCCGACCAGGACGCCCTGTACCTGGGCGACGGCGCCGAGCGCCCCCGCCCCCAGCCGCCCGCCGATCTGGCGCAGCGTCTGCAGAGCGGCGCCGTGGAGCTCTACCTGCACCAGCTGCCCGACGGCGAGCCTCACGTGGAAGCCCTGGTGCCCCTGTTCCGCCACGGCGTGCGCCAGGGCAGCCTGCGCATGGGGTTCTCTCAGTCCCGCTACCGGGCCAGTCTGGCCGCCACCGAGGCGCGCCACCAGCGGACCCTGGGCCAGATCGCCTGGTCCAGCGTGCTGGCTTCGAGCCTGCTGCTGCTGCTGGGGCTGCTGGCCTTCACCTGGTTCTCTGGGAGGCTAAGCCAGCCCATCGTGGCCCTCACCCAGAGCGCCGAGCGCATCCGCGGGGGCGATCTGCAGCTCACCGTCGAGCCCTCTTCCCGCGACGAGGTGGGCACCCTGGCGGTGACCATGGCCGAGATGGTGCAGGGCCTGCGCGACCGCGACTTCATCAAGGACGCCTTCGGCCGCTACCTCACCCGCGAGCTGGCGGAGCAGCTCACCGAAGACCCCCAGGCCCTGCAGCTGGGAGGCCACGAGCGCGAGGTCACCATCCTGATGTCCGACCTGCGCGGCTTCTCAGGACTCTCGGAGCGCCTGGGACCCGAGCGCATGGTGGAGCTGCTCAACCGCTACCTGGGCAGCATGACCGCGGTGATCCTGGACCACCAGGGCATGATCAACGAGTTCATCGGCGACGCCATCCTGGTGCTCTTCGGGGCCCTCAGGCCGGGGCCCGACGATGCCGCCCGCGCTCTGCGCTGCGCCCTGGCCATGCACAAGGCGCTGGAGGCCTTCAACCGCGACAGCGAGTCCGCGGGCCTGCCGCTGCTGGCCATGGGCATCGGGGTCAACACCGGCCGCGTGGTGGCGGGAAACATCGGCAGCGAGCAGCGGGTCAAGTACGGCGTGGTGGGCACCGCGGTGAACCTGGCGGGCAGGCTCGAGAGCCTGACCGTGGGCAGCCAGGTGCTGGCCAGCGCCGAGACGGTGGACGCCTCGGGCCTGCAGGTGCGCGGCGAGGGCCCGCTGCTGGCCCAGGTGAAGGGCCGCACGGAGGCCCTGGCCTACCACGATGTCCGGGGCATAGTGGGCGAGCCCAAGCTGGACCTGCAGGGAGGCGACGCCCACACGGTGGCCCTGGAGCTGCCGGCCCGCGTGGCGCGCCTGGCGGGCAAGCGGGTCTCGGGCGGGGAACGCGAGGCTCACACCACCCGGGTGGGCGCGGAGCAGCTGGTGCTGGCGGGCCTGGACGGCCTGGAGGCCCTGGACAACCTGCGGCTGAGCCTGGAGCTGCCAGGGGGCGGCTGGACCGGGCACCTCTACGCCAAGGTGCTGGAGGTGCACGGCCAGGGCGCCGCTGCCACGGCGGTGCTGGCGCTGACTTCGGTGGAGCCCGCAGACCTGGCGGCGCTCCGCGGGCTGGCCGGGAGCTGAGCATGGGCGACCGGTTGGAGGCCTACGGGCGCTGGGCGGTCCGGCGCCGCGGGCTGGCCGCCGCCCTCTGCGCCCTGCTGACCTTGCTGGCGCTGGCGGGCGGGGGCTGGCGCCTGAGCGTCGACAGCCTGCCGGTGGACTTCACCCCCCAGGCCCTGTTCATGGACAGCACGCCGGCTCTGGACCGGATGCAGGTGATGGAGGAGACCTTCGGCCGCGAGGACAACGACCTGGTGCTGGTGCTGGACGGCCTGCAGGCCAGCACCGCCAGCGTCGAGGCTCTGCGCGCCCTGCACGGCGCCATGGAGGCCGACCCGCGGGTGGAGCGGGTGGACTCGGTGGTCGACGCGGAGCTGGCGGAGCGCGAGGGCCAGGGCATCCGGGTGATCAACCCCATCGACGAGCTGCCCCCCGCGCAGGCCCTGGCCCGCCTGGCCGACGATCCGGTGCTGGGTGGGCTGATCATGGCCCGCGACGGCAGCGCCACCGCCATCCGGGTGCGCATCGAGCGCCAGCGCGAGAAGGTGGCCGACCTGGCGCCGGTCATCGACGACCTGGTGGCAGCCGCGCAGGCCGTGGCCTTGCCCGAGGGCACGCGGCTGTACCCCATCGGCGTGCCCTGGGTGCGGGTCGAAGTGGTGCAGCTGATGTTGCAGGACCAGGCCCGCTTCCTGCCGGCGGTGGCTCTGCTGTTCGCCGCCACCATCTGCCTGCTGTTCCGCCGCTTCTGGCTGGGGCTCGCGCCGCTGGTGTGCGTGCTGGTGGCGGATCTGTGGGCCATCAGCGCGCTCATGGCGGGGGGGGCGGTCTTCAACGTGCTCTCCACCCTGGTGCCCACGCTCGTCGTCGTCATCGGCAGCTCCGACGGCATCCACCTGGCCTCCCGCTACCGCGAGGAGCTCGAGGCCAACGGCGGCGATCGCGCCGCGGCCATGGGCCGCACCATGCGCCACATGACCGTGGCCTGCTTTCTGACCACCTTCACCACCGCCGCCGGCTTCGGCTCCCTGGTGGTGGCCCAGACCCGCGTGGTGCGCGAGTTCGGTGTGCACTGCGCGGTGGCGGTGATGATCACCTGGGTGGCGATCATGCTGCTGCTGCCTGCCATGCTGGCCTTCATCCCCGCGGCGAGCATCGTGCGGGCCGGCATCGTCGCGGGCCGCGCCCCCCTCGGGCAGCGCCTGCTGGCCGCCGTCGATGCCGGCGTGCGCCGCCGCCCGGTGGCCGTGCTGGCGACGGTGCTGGCCATGACCGTGCTGGCGGGCTGGTGGGGCAGCGGGGTGCGCTCCAACTCCAACCTGATGGAGATGTACCACCGGGGCGCGCCCACCTGGGAGGCCATGCAGGTGGTGGAGAGCAAGCTGGGCGGCGTGGTGCCCGTGTTCTACCACCTGCAGGGTGAGCCCGGACAGCTGCTGGAGCCCGACGAGCTGCAGCGGCTGGAGCGCCTGGAGCGGGAGCTCCGCCAGCAGGGGCCGGTGCTGTGGACCAGCTCCCTGGCGGGGCATGTTCGGGAAGTGCACTGGCTGCTCACCGGCGAAGAGGGCCTGCCCCCCAGCCGGGCCGCCGCGGCCCAGGAGCTGCTGGTGGCGGAGCTGTCTGGCCGGCTGCCCTTCGAGGGCGTGGTGGACGCCGAGCAGGCCCAGACCCGCGTGCTGGCCCTGGTGTCCGACGCCGGGGGCCAGGCCTACCTGGACATGCAGCGCGAGATGGAGGTGATCGCCGCCCAGATCTTCGACGGCAGCGCCATGACGGTGGAGCTGACGGGCGACGGCATCATGGCCTCGGCGGGCCTGCGCATCCTGGTCTACGACCTGCTGGGCAGCATGGCCCTGGTCTTTCTGGTCATCCTGGCCACCCTCTGGATCCTGCTGCGCGACCTGCGCCTGGCCCTGGTGGCGGCCATCCCCAACCTGGTGCCGCTGCTGTTCACCCTGGCCACCATCGAGCTGATGGGCTGGGATCTGCGCGCCACCAACATCGTCACCTTCACCGTGGCCATCGGCCTCGCTGTCGACGACACCATCCACTTCATCGTGCGCTATCGCCAGGAGCGCATGGCCGGCCTCGACGTCACCGGCGCCATCAGCCGCAGCTTCCACGGCGCCGGCCACGCCATCGTGCTCACCAGCCTGCTGCTGATGATCGGCTTCTCGGTGCTCTGCGTGAGCGAGCTCACCAGCACCCGCGCCTTCGGCATCCTGGCCAGCGTGACGGTGCTCGCGGCGGTGCTGGCCGACCTGTTCCTGCTGCCCGCCCTGCTGCACCTGGTGGGCCGGAGGCGCTGGAAGGGGGTCTGAGGGGAGCTATGCCCCCCGATACCCCCCTATGCCCCCCGAAATGCAACAACCGCCCAGCTATGCCCCCAATAATGCAACAGACCGCCACGTTGGCCTGCATGGACACGGCGATATGAGGCCTCTGTCCGTCGGAGAGGAGACCGGGAAAGCGCGATCGAAGCTGATCGTGTCCCATCCCAGGGGGCATGGCCCACGGCCTGTCGCAAACAAGGGGGCATAGTTCTCGACTTGTTGCATTCTGGGGGGCATAGGTGGCACGGCGACCCCTCACTCCTCCCAGTCGAAGCCCGACAGCCACCAGGTGTCGTCGTAGGCGTCGAGATCGAGCCAGGCGGGGCCGTAGGAGGGGACCAGGCGGTACTGGCCGGTGACGATGCCGTGGGTGGTGGGGTCGTCGTCGGTGTCGCGCAGGTCCACCACCAGGCAGCTCTCTTCGCCCCAGTCGGGCACCCAGTAGGTCTCGCAGCCGGCGCGGCTGGTCTCGGCGATGAAGCTGCCCTGGGAGGTCTCGGTGACCGACGGCTCGTCCTGCACACCGCGCTCCACCAGCATGACCGGGGTGTCGAAGAGCACGTCGAGATCGGCCTGCACGTCGGTGTAGCCGTGCACGCGCACGCCCTGCACGGAGTCTTCGGAGAAGATCACCTGCCAGAGCAGGTCGTCGGTGTCGGCGTCGCTGTGCTCCAGGGTGACCAGCTCCATGTCGCCGGACAGGGAAGACTCCGCCTTCTCCACCACCAGGGTCCAGTCCAGCAGCTGCTCGGCGGAGCGGTAGGTCCAGACGCGCTCGGTGCCGTCCAGGGGGAAGTAGCGGGTGTTGTCCTGCACGCCGAGCACCTCGGGGTCGGGGCAGCCGGAGAGCAGCAGGACAGCAGGGACGAGGGCGAGCCGGAGATGAGCCACTGGACCTCCAGGGAGGTTCGAAACAGGGGGGGATGGCACACCAGTGCCAGCAGCGTACCGGCGCAGGGGCGCGCCCGCCACCTGTGCGTGGTATGTCCCGATGATGCTGCGGAAGCTCCGAGACTGCTGCCTGGTGCTGGGCCTCTGCGGCTGCGCCCACGCCCTGCCCCCCACCCTGCAGCCGGGGGGCATCGACACCGCCACCACCAGCGACGGCTGGCAGCTGGATCTGCGCCACTACCCGGCCCTGGGGCCACCGGTGCTGCTGGTGCACGGCATGGGGGCCAACCACTACAACTGGGACTACCGGCCCGAGAACTCCCTGGCCTACAGCCTGCAGCAGCAGGGCTGGGACGTGTGGGTGCCCGAGCTGCGCGGCGACCCGGGCAGCACGCCCCCCAGCCGCCGCGCCTGGCGCAGCTACACCTTCGCCCAGCACGCCCGCCTGGACCTGCCCGCCATCGTCAGCGAGGTGCTGGCGCAGACCGGGCCCCGACATCAGAGCCCGCGCAGCTCACCCACGGCGGCGGCCCAGCTCTTCAGGGCCCGCTGCGCTCTCTCCTGCTGGGCGCGCAGGCCGTCCAGCAGCCCCTGGGCGCCGCCCGTGGCGCTCAGGCTGTCGGCGGTGACCCTGGCAGCCAGGGCTTCCAGCTCGCGGGCCGCGGTCTGCAGTCTGAGAGCGAGCAGGGGCACCCCCGCCCGCACCCGCTCGGCCTGCTCGACCTGCTCGCCCAGCGCCGCCTCGGAGCGCCCGCGCAGCGCGCCCATGGCGCCGGACAGCTCCCGCTCCAGCTCCAATTCGGCCGCCTCGCGGCCCAGGCGATCCGGGTCGTGCTGTCGCAGCCAGCTGCGCGCTCGGCCCAGGCGGCCCGCCAGCTCCTGAACCAGCTCCACCAGCCGATCAACCTCGCCGCCCACCTCCACCGCCACGGATGACAGGCTGCCGTCTTCCAACGCCAGGGCCGCCTTGGCGCGCTTGGCGGCCTCGCGGGTGCGGTCTACAGCCTGGCGGTCTCCCGGGTCCATGCGCTGCAGGGACTCGGGTAGCTCCGGGAGGTCGCGCAGGGCGCTGCGGGCCTTGGCCTTGCCCAGGCCGAAGAGGCGATCGGCGATGCCGTGGTGGGTCATGACAGCTCCGGGGGGGGGGCGAGGATGGTACGCGCCGGCTCGCGAATTCCTGCCGAGCATGGTAACTCGCGAGCGTCACCGCAATCCGTCCGTCCCGAGGAGGAACGACCATGCGCCGTCTCCCCGCTCTGCTGCTTCCGCTGGCGGTCCTGGCCACCGGCTGCCCGCCCACAGACCCCATCGACACCGTGGACACAGGCCCCGGCGGTGTCACCGATCTCACGCAGGTCAGCGCGGGCGAGTACCACGCCTGCGGCGTAGATGCCCAACAGACCGTGCTGTGCTGGGGCTCCGACGCCAACGACCAGGCCTCGCCCCCCGAAGGCGCCTACACCCAGGTGGCCGCCGGTGCCCTGCGCAGCGCCGCCCTGGACACCCTGGGCAACGTGCGTGGTTGGGGCTATCGCTACAATCGCACCTACGAAGGCGACTTCGTGCAGGTGGTGGCCGGCTACCATCACATCTGCGCGCTCAACACCCAGAACAACGCGCGCTGCTGGGGCTCCAACGCCGACGGCCAGTCCAGCCCCCCCGAGAACCCCGACTACTCCCAGATCACCGCCGGCTACCGCCACAACTGCGGCGTGCACAGCGACGGCAGCGTCAGCTGCTGGGGCAACGACCGCGAGGGCCAGTCCACCGCGCCCGAGGGCAGCTACAGCATGGTCTCGGGCGGCAAGCGGCACAGCTGCGCGCTGGACACGGCCGGCTCCGTGGTGTGCTGGGGCAGCGACGATCACGGCCAGGCCACGCCCCCCAGCGGCAGCTTCCGGTACATCGCCTCAGGCCACTTCCACTCCTGCGCCATCGACACCAGCGGCGCTGTACAGTGCTGGGGCGACGACGAGCACGGCCAGTCCACCCCTCCCGCCGGCAGCTTCACCGAGCTCACCGCGGGCGGCTCCCACAGCTGCGGCATCGACGGCACCAGCCCCGCCACCTGCTGGGGCGACGACACCTACGGCCAGTGCTCGCCTCCCTAGGCGCCCTAGGGAAAGCTCATGTCTACCGCGATCCACCAGCGCCTACTGCTGCTACTCACGTGACGCGCCCTGCTCGCAGCGTCCGACTCTCGACGTGTTGAAGCCACCCGTTTCGGACGCCTTCACAGGTCGCTACAGCGCAGATCCCGTCTGTCCGGTCCACCGCCTGCGGCGGCGGCTTTCGCCCCAACGCTGCGCATTGTCGCTGCGGTCTTGGAGGCTCCGTTCGGTCCACCGCCTGCGGCGGCAGGCTTGCCGCCTCTCTCCCCAGGACCCCCAGGGCCGCTCACGGCTGCGCAGACCGCCGAGCAGCTGGGACCGGGCGCGCATCGGGGGGCACCCTGAGTGTCACCCCCCCGACCAATGCGCGGTTTTCACGCCCAACGCGCGCATCGGGGGGCACCCTGAACGTCACCCCCCCGACCAATGCGCGGTTTTCACGCCCAACGCGCGCATCGGGGGGCACCCTGAGCGCCAGGGTCGCCCTGAACGCGTGGCTCCCTACTTCCCGGCCCGCCTGCCCGCCTCGCGCACCACGTCGCCCACGGTGTCGGGCAGGGTGCGGTTGGTGCCGACGTTCTGCACGCTGGTGGGCACCACGCCGCCCACGTCGGAGCAGATGTAGTACTGGATGCGGGTGGCGCCATCCACCGGGCTGTACACCCAGCCGCCCACGTTGACGGGGGGCTCGATGGCGCTGGGGTGGTCGGCTCTGACCCGCTGATACAGCGCCGCGTAGGGGCCTTCGTTCTCGAAGCGATCCCAGTGCAGGGTGACCACGCCGTCGTGACGTTGGAAGTGCCCGCGCAGGATCCAGAAGCGGTCGCTGGCCATGGTCCAGCCGGGCACGTCCAGGTACTGGAAGTAGTCCATCTGGGTGTCGGAGCGGGCCAGGGTCCGGGCCTCGCTGACCCCTGCCGTGGACCACTGGATGGTGCCCTCGATGTCGGCGGCTACGTCCATCAGCTGCTCCGGGGTGTACTGGGTGCTGGCCACGCCCTGGAAACAATCGACCCCCGCCACCGCCTTGGTGTAGACCTGCACGGTGCCGGCGGCCTCGTGCTCGCGGGTGGCGTGGTGGGTCCAGCCTGCGGCGCGGATCGCGTCCCAGGTGGGGGTGCCGGCCTGGGCGGGGGCGGCGAGCAGCAACAGCGACGCGGCGAACATGGCTTTCATAAGAGGATCCTCCGCAGGCGGTCTAGCCGGTCCGGACCCCGAGCGCGATCCTGGCCTGCGCCAGCACGGGACCCCTGACGATCCCATCTCCTTCCTCTTCGACGCCCCTCAGTCCCGCGCCACGCGCACCTTGCGGATCTGCCCGGCGCCCAGCGGCGCGTTGGCACCCACCAGGCGGTAGAGGATCACGCGCTCGTCATCCATGCCCACCCGCTCCACGGCCAGGCGGCCAGCGTGGCCCGCGGCCACGCTCACGGGCTCAGCGCGCTCTCGTCCCAGCGCCGCCGCCAGCATGGGATCCGAGGCGGCCCACTGGTCGGCCAGCTCGGCACCGGCGGTCTGCTCGGGCACGCCCACCAGCAGCAGGGCCGCGGCCGCAGCGGCCGCCAGCGAGGGAGCCACCAGCCAGGGCCAGCGGGGAGGGCGCTCACCCTGCAGGCGGGCGCGCAGCTCGGCCAGCCCACCGGGGGGCGGCTCCAGGGGCTCGAAGACCTGCTCGAGGGGATCGCGCTTCACAGCTCCTCCTTTCCCATGCGGGGACCAAGCGAGCGCCGCAGGCGCTCCAGGGCCGCGTGGCGCCTGGAGGCCACGGTACCCTCGGGGATGCCCAGCGCCTCGGCCACCTGGGCGTAGCTCAGCTCGGACAGCTCGCAGAGCATGACCACCTCGCGCTGCTTCTCGGGCAGGGCCTCCACCGCCGCGCGGATGGCCTGCTGCCGCTGGTGGTCTTCTATGCGCACATCCGCGCCTGGCCCCTGTCCGGCGGGCTCGGCCCCAGAATCCAGGGAGAAGAAGCGCCAGGTGCGCCTCCAGCGGCGCTTGCTGGCCGCGAGGTTGAGCGCGATGCGAAAGACCAGCGGCTCCACACTGCCCAGCTGCACCCGGGCCCTCATGCGCCACAGGCGCACGAAGGCCTCCTGCACCACCTCGCGCGCATCCTGGGGGTCCCACAGCCAGCGGTAGACCACGTTGTAGACGGGCTTCTCGAGCCGCAGAAAGAGCTGCT
>CAZEJJ010000056.1:0-34793 GCA_964512185.1 uncultured Enterobacterales bacterium
CGGTCGCATAGTGCACGCGAGGGCGGCTTGTGGGGGTGGCTAGGAACTTCCGAGCTCGTGCACTAGCGCACCCAGGGGCGCAGTGCCCACTCGGCCGAGAGGTACAGGGCCCGCCCCGGCAGGGGGTAGCCCAGGTAGTCGCTGACGGCCTGCATTGCGGGCCCGCCGGTCTCCAGGTCCACCAGCTCCGTTGCCTCGACGCGGTGATCCAGGGCGTTGCGCAGCTCGAGGCACAGCTGCGGCCCCCCGGGCAGGGGGCGGCTGACGAGGCGCAGGTGCAAGAAGGCGCGCGGAGGGAGCTCCAACAGGTTGGCGCTGTCGCGGTAGCTGCGTCCCTGCAGCTCGACAGAGACGGCGGGCCGCAGCCACAGCGGCCCGAGCTGCAGATCCGCGAACAGATCCTGCACAGGCAGTCCGGGCAGGGCGTTGCCGTAGGCCACCGTGCCGGGGGACAGGTTCAGGGACCAGGTGAACGCATAGGCCAGGCCGAGATCCAGCAGGCCCAGCCGACCGAGGTCCAGATCCAGGCGCCCTTCGGCCTCGGCACCGGAGATCCAGGCCCGCTCGAAGTTCTCGGCACGCAGCGTGTACTGGGAGTTCTGCACGTAGGCGATCAGCTGCTGCAGGTCGCGATGGTAGCCGGTGATGGACAGGGTCCCAGGCCCCGGACCCAGATCGCCCGCCAGGTCCGCCCCCAGGTCCACCGACCAGCCCCGCTCTGGGAGCAGATCCTCGTTGCCCACCACGGTCCCAGCGTCGCCGTACAGCTCCGGGAAGGACGGCAACCGATGACCCAGCCCTCCGGAGGCGCGCAGCCCCAGCAGCGCTGTGGGCTGCCAGGCCAGGCTCGCGGCGGGGCTCAGCAGCAGGAGCGGCTCCGCGTCGCCCACCACGCCCAGGGCCAGCGGCAGCGAACCCTCGCTGCTGCTGCGCGCCGCGTCCAGCGACAGGCGAGCGCCGTAGCCCAGGGTCCAGACCTTGCCGCGAGCCTCCAGGGTGGAAGAGAGGCGATCCCGCCGTCGAACCGCGATCTGGGCGGACGCGCTCGTGGCATCCTCGGAGCTCAGCTGCTGCAGCTCCAGCCGCGCGCTGGCCGCGAGCTGCTGCTCGGGCAGCCAGGTCCAGTCCAGCAGACCGTCCACTGCTGCAGCACCCGTGCCGGTCTGCTCGTCCTGCAAGCCGAGCCCCACCTCGCCCTGCGGGTCCTGGTAGTGCTGCCAGTCCCACTGGGCCGACAGCCCGGTCGCCCCGTGCAGGCCAGCGCCGCCTTCGAAGCGTGTGGAGGCCTGGGCGCGCCGCTGGGCCAGGCGCGCGTCGCTCACCTGGTAGGAGGCTGGACCGGGGATCCCCGCTTCCCGGGCGACGCCGCTGGCCGCGAGGGAGAGGCGGCCGCCTCCCGATTCCCGCGAGGCGTTCAGCGCCAGCTCTCCGCGGCGCGCATCGGCGTTGCTCCTGCGCGCGTCGTCCCGGTCGTCCGCGCTGGTGTAGGGCGTGCCGTTGTCGTCGTAGTAGACGAAGTCGTTGCGGGCGAACTGGCCCGCTGTCCACAGGCTGGCGCGCCAGACCCCGGCACCCAGGTCCACCCCAGCGCTGCCCTCGTAGGTGTGGAAGGACCCTGCCCCCGCGCTGAGGCGCAGCTCTCCCAGCCCCTCGGGCTTGCGGGTGACCAGGTTGATGGCGCCCGCCAGCCCCTCACCCCCCATCCCCAGAGGCAGGCTGCCCCGGTACACCTCCACCCGCTCCGCGCTCTCCAGGGGGAGCGAGGAGAGATCCACCGCACCGGAGGCGTCCTGGGGGAGCGGGATGCCGTCCACCAGCAGCCGCACCTGGCCCCCGGACGCTCCGCGCAGCTGCACCAGCTGTGGAGAGCCGACACCACCGGTGCGCCGAACCTGGATGCCCGGCGCCGCCTGGAGCATGTCACCGAGATCCAGCACCCTGGCCGAGTCGGCGGCGAGGTCCAGCACGGTCACCGTGGCTCCGGGCAACAGGATCACCTCGGCCCGTCGCTCCTCCACCAGGTACTCCTCGCCCTCCAGCGGGAGATCCGCCTCCACAGCGGCCTCGATCTCACCGTCGTCAACCTCGCTCTCAGCACCCTGGGCCGCCAGCCCCCGCGGTGGCAGGGCGAGGATCCAGAGGCAGCTCAGCGGCAGGCAGCGTGACAGGGGGATGGGTTCCACCGGGGAAGCGCGGTCGAGGGGGCGGCTACCGATTATCCAGGAACGGACAGATCAGCAGGAGGGCAGCGCTTGTCAAACTCCCCCGAGGCCGCGGAACAGCTCCGAGTCGCCGAGATCTACGCCTCCATCCAGGGGGAGAGCACCCTGGCCGGCCTGCCCTGTGTCTTCGTGCGCCTGGCAGGCTGCGACCTGCACTGCGGCTGGTGCGACACGGTGTGGGCCTGGGACCGCGGCTGCGGGGAGCCCCTCAGGCCCGACCAGGTGCTGCCCAGGGTCCTGGAACAAGGCCTCGGCCTGGTGGAGGTCACCGGCGGCGAGCCCCTGGAGCAGCCGGCCTCCATCCCGCTGATGCAGGCCCTGCTGCGCGCCGGTCAGCGCGTGATGCTCGAGACCAATGGAGCCCAGGACATCTCGGGAGTCCCCACCAGCGTGCACGTGGTGCTGGATCTCAAGGCCCCCAGCTCCGGGGTGACCGACCGGATGCGCTGGGAAAACCTGGATCAGCTCGGCCCCAAGGCCGAGATCAAGATCGTACTCGGGGACGAGGAAGACTACCTGTGGGCCCGCGAGCTGATCCGCCGGCGCGGCCTGACGGAGCGCTGGCCTGTGCTGCTGTCGGTGGTACACGGCCGCCTCGTGCCGCGCGACCTGGCATCCTGGATGGTGCGCGACCGGCTCCCAGCCAGGCTGCAGCTGCAGCTTCACAAGCAGATCTGGAGCCCCGACGCGCGCGGCGTGTAGCCGCTGGCTACAAGCCCAGGGCGTTCCGCAGGCCGTCGATCATGCCGGAGAATTCACCCCAGAAGTGGCGCCACGAGCCGGTATCGAGCAGGTCGCCGCCGAAGTAGCGGGGCGGCCTGACCACCGGATAGTGTTCCGGCTTGACCTCCATGTCGACGCGGCGCACTTCGACGTCGTCGCGCAGCTCTCGCAGCATGACGGAGTTGGCGGCGACGGTGTCGGCGAAGGGCGTGAGGATCTCGATGACCTCCTCGCGGGCCTCCAGGCTGTACAGGGCGTCGACCCAGGGACCCGAGACGATACCGGTGGCCACGCGCAGCTCGCGATAGGAGCGGTTCAACAGCTCGCGAGCGGTGCCCCACTCCGCCACGGTCAGGCGGGTCTTGGTGTGCATGAGCGCGACCACGCGGCGGATGCGCAGCTCGGTGACCAGCCCCATGGCCCGGTACAGGCGGATGCAGTTGGCCATACCTTCGAGGGCCGGGTGGGCGGTGTGCCACTTGAGCTTGCGCATGTGCCGGTCCATGAACTTCTGCACGCCCTCGGACACCCCCACCTCGTCGGCGAAGGTGGTGACCTCGAGCACGGAGGCGTCGCCAAGGAACAGCTCGTCGACGAGGGTGTCGTCGGCCTTGACGGAGCGCGGGATGTTCAGCTTGTTGAAGAACTCCCCCACGCGCTCCGGCTCATCTGCGAGGATCTCCTCGTTGACGAGCCTCATGAATGCGGCTTCGGTCTTCGCGGCCTCGCGAACGAGCGTGGCGATGGTCTGCTTGGTCTCGGTCAACTCCGACTCCATCTCTGCGCAGCCTGCGCAGCGTACGTGTGGCTCAAAAGGGGGGTGGCGGCGCCCCACCGCCCGTCCGGTGCTGCGACCGCCTCTTCTATCTCCCGCTCCGTGTCCCGGCAATCCGGGAGTGTGGCCCTTTCGCAGACCGCAGCTCGAGGGGTCCTCCGAGGTGGGGCTACTCACCGAAGCGCCGGAGGCTGCTCCCCTCGGCCGCGAACCACCGGGCGACCGGATAGATTCGTGGCCATCCACCTGGCCGGGACGACATGCCACGGGAGCCCGGCCCAGCGAGGCCATCTTGAACGCATTCGAGCAGGCGCTAGGGCAGAAGGTGCTCGTCTTCGACGGCGCCATGGGCACCGCTCTGCAGGCGCTGCAGCTTCCCCTCGACGCCTTCCAGCAGCTCGAAGGCTGCCCGGAGATCCTCAACCTCACCCGCCCCGACGCGGTGCGGGGCATCCACGCTGCCTACCTGGAGGCGGGTGCCGACGCGGTGGAGACCAACAGCTTCGGAGCCACGCCGCTGCTGCTGGCCGAGCACGGGCTGTCGGAGCGCACGGTGGAGCTGAACGAAGCCGCCGCCCGCATCGCCCGGGAGGCCTGCGACGCTGCGTCCAGCGCCCACCGACCGCGCTTCGTGCTGGGGAGCATCGGGCCCGGCACCCGCCTGCCGAGCCTGGGCCAGGTGTCCTGGCGGCAGCTGCAGGCCAGCTACCGACAGCAGGTTCTGGGCCTGGTGCAGGGCGGCGCTGACGTCCTGTTGCTGGAGACCGCCCAGGACCTGTTGCAGATCAAGGCGGCGCTGGCGGGCATCCGCCTGGCCTTCGGCGATCTGCGGGCGAGCATCCCCGTCATGGCCCAGGTCACCATCGAGCCCACGGGCAGCATGCTGGTGGGCAGCGACATCTCAGCCGCCCTGGCGGTCCTCGAGGCCTACGACCTTGTGGCCATCGGCCTCAACTGCGCCACGGGCCCCCAGGAGATGGCCCCGCACGTGGCCTGGCTGGCCCGCCACTGCCGCCGCGCCGTGTCGGTGCTGCCGAACGCCGGGCTGCCCGAGGTGGTGGCGGGCGAGGCGCACTACCCGCTGGGCCCGGAGGAGTTCGCCACCTGGGTGGAGCGCTTCGTGCTCGAAGACGGCGTGAACATCGTCGGCGGCTGCTGCGGCACCACACCCGCCCACATCGCGGCGCTGGCCGCGCGCGTGGCCGGGCTGCCGCCTCTGCCGCGAGAACCCTCGCACCAGCCTTCCCTGGCGTCGCTGTACACCGCGGTCCCGCTTCGGCAGGACACCGACATCCTCGCCATCGGCGAGCGAGCCAACGCCAACGGCTCTGCGGCCTGCCGCAAGGCCCTGCAGCGCGAAGACTACGACGCGGTGGTGGGTCTCGCTCGCACACAGGTCTCGCGGGGGTCGCACGCGCTGGACATCTGCGCCGCGGTGGTGGGTCGCGACGAGCGCCAGGACATGGTGGAGCTGGTGGCGCGCCTGCGCACCCAGGTGCAGGCCCCGCTGGTCATCGACTCCACGGATCCCGAGGTCCTGGACGCCGCCCTGGAGCTGGTTGGGGGCCGCGCCGTCATCAACTCCGTGAACCTCGAAGAGGGAGAGGCGCGGGCCGACTCCATCTGCCGCCTGGCTCGCAAGCACGGCGCCGCCCTGGTGGCCCTCACCATCGACGAGCAGGGCATGGCCCGCAGCCCCGAGCGCAAGCTGGAGGTGGCCGAGCGCCTGCACCACATCGCCGTGGATCGCCACGGCATCGAGCCCTCAGCGCTGCTCTTCGATCCCCTCACCTTCACCATCTGCACCGGCCTGGACGACGACCGCAGGCTGGCCCTGTGGACCCTGCAGGGCATCCGCCTGATCCGCGAGCGCTTCCCCGAAGCCGGGGTCCTGCTGGGGCTCTCCAACGTCTCCTTTGGCCTGACCGGCCGCGCCCGCCCCGTGCTCAACTCCGTGTTCCTGCACCAGGCGCGCCAGGCAGGCCTCACCGCGGCCATCCTGCACGCCCGGGGGGTGCTGCCCCTCTTCACCATCGACGAGCGGCTGCGGCGGGCAGCCGAGGACCTGGTGCACGATCGCTGGCAAGGCGACCGCGATCCCCTGCAGCACTTCCTGGCCTGCGCCCAGGAGCTGGGTCCCGGTGCCGGTCCCGCGGACGATGGCGACGATCACGCCGACGAGACAGCGGAGCAGCGGCTGGTGCGCAGGGTCATCGAGGGGAGCCGAGCCGGGCTGGAAGAGGACCTGGAGCGCTGCCTGGCCAACCACCCGCCCATGGTGATCATCAACGACCTGCTGCTCGAGGGCATGCGCACCGTGGGCGAGCACTTCGCCGCAGGTCAGACCCAGCTGCCCTTCGTGCTCCAGTCCGCCGAGGTGGTCAAGGCCAGCGTCACCTGGCTCGAGCCCCACCTGCAGCGCGGCGAGCACAGCCAGCGCGGCCGCCTCCTGCTGGCCACCGTGCGCGGCGATGTGCACGACATCGGCAAGAACCTGGTGGAGATCCTGCTCTCCAACAACGGCTTCGAGGTCATCGATCTGGGCATCAAGCAGCCGGTGGACGCCATCCTGTCCGCCCTGCGCGAGCACCAACCCGACGCCCTGGGGCTGAGCGGTCTGCTGGTGCGCTCCACCACCATCATGCGCGACGTGCTGCAGGAGCTTCGACGCCAGCAGATCAGCATCCCGGTGATCCTGGGTGGGGCAGCCCTCAACCGCCGCTTCGTGGAGCGGGACTGCTCAGCGGCCTACGGGCGGCCGGTGGCCTACGGACGCGATGCCTTCGTCGGGCTGCGCTTCGCCGAAGAGCTGGAGAAGGCGCGCGCCGCTGGCCTGCCGTCCCGCTGGGAGCTGCCGCTGGACAGCCCCGCACCGCCCGCTCCGCGCGCGCCAGCGCCAGCGGCCGAGCCCCCCCCCGAGCCACAGCGCGTGCCCACCGCGGTCATCCCCCCTCCGTTCTCGGGCTCCCGCGTGCTGGCGGCCCCCGCGCTGCCCGCGCTGATGGCCCTGCTCGACCACAGCGTCCTGTACAGGGCGCGCTGGGGCTTCAAGTCCGCGCGTAAAGGCAGCGATGAGTGGAAGCGGCAGATCCACGAACAGCTGCGGCCGCTGCTGGACGAGCTGATGACCCGGGTGCAGGCGGAGGGCTGGCTGAATCCGGGCATCGTGCGCGGCTACTACCCGTGCCACGGCGGGCAGCAACAGCTCCTGGTGCACAGCGGAGGCGCCGAGCCCCTGGCGCTCACGGCGCCCCGGGGCCGGCAGGTGGCGGGCCTCTCCGGGTGGTTCCCGGCCCCGGACCAACCACCCGACACCCTGGGATTGATGGCGGTCACCGTGGGTGACGGGCTGGTGCAGGCCGCTCGCGACCACTACCGCCGCGGTGAGTACCGCGACTACCTGCTCCTGCACGGCATGGCGTCCGAGCTCACCGAGGCCCTGGCCGCCTGGACCCACCAGCAGATGCGCCACGAGCTGGGCATCGCCGACAGGGACCACGCCGATCCGGAGCGCCTGCTGCAGGGCGCCCACCGCGGCCGGCGCTACGCCTTCGGCTACCCCGCCCTGCCCCACACCGCGGAGCAGGGCCCGGTGCTCCAGCTGCTGGGCGCCGAGCGAATCGGCCTGCGCCTGGGCACGGAGCGCCAGCTGCATCCCGAGCTGTCCACCACCGCCGTGATCGTGCACCACCCGGCTGCGCGCTACTTCCGCGTCTGACCGGCAGCGGCCTACCTGTCGTAGGCCCAGTCCACCTCGCCGCGCAGCCGCTTGGCAGCCAGGGCGGGCCTGCCCGGCATGAGCTCGCAGGCCTCGAGCTGGTTGCCCAGCAGCCGATGCTTGGCATAGGCGCGGTCATAGCCCAGCCGGCGCATCAGGCCGGCGCGGTCACGGGTCTCGGCCACGTTGGTGGCCACCCGCTGCGCGGCGTTGCGCTCGACGATGTCGGCGGGCAGCTCGTAGTGCATCCAGTCGAATTCCATGATCGCTCTTCCTCTGCGCCCAAGGGGTCGCAAGCTGTGGGCGGATCATTTCCCGAAAGCCGGGATCTGTCAATCCAGCTAACTGGATGCGTCCGGCCGCGGAGGCAGGAGGAGCGTTGAAGAGAACCCAGGCCCGTTTCATGATCGGCATCGCGCTGGGCGCCGTGCTCCTGGGCTGGTTCCTGTGGACCATCGAGTGGCCCGACTTCGTGGCGGCGCTGGCCGAGGTGAAGCTCGGCTGGGTGGCGCTGTCCGCCGCGATCCTCTTCGGTGAGTTCGTGCTGCGCGCGGTGCGCTGGCGCATCCTCCTGCGCCCCCTGGCCCCCGACGTGAGCTTCGGCGCGCTGCTCTCCGCGACGCTGGTGGGCGGAGCGGTGAACACGCTGCTGCCCGCTCGAGCAGGCGACGTGGCCCGTCCACTCGTGGCCCACCGCCGCACGGGGATCTCCCTCGCCGCCATCGTCACCACCAACGTGGTGGAGCGGGTCTTCGACCTGGTGGGCCTGCTCTTCGTCCTGCTGCTCATGCTGGTGATGCTGCCGACGGTCGCCGGGCCCGAAGGCGAGCTGGTGGAGAACCTGCGGCGCTACGGGTTCGTGCTGGGCGGCGCCGGGCTCGGCGGGCTGGTGACGCTGGTGCTGGTGGCCCGCCGCCGCGACTGGCTGACCGCCACCCTGCAGGCGCTGGCGGTGCGCCTGCCGGGCCCGCTCGGGGAGCGTCTGTCCGGGCTGTTGGGGGGCCTGGTGGAGGGGCTGTCTGCCATGGCCCGCACCCGCGACGTGGTCTCGGCCATCGCCGTCTCCCTCGTGCTGTGGTTCAACGGCGCCCTGTCCATCTACGTGTTGTTCCACGCCTTCGGCATCCAGCTCCCCTTCGGTGCGGCCTGCTTCACCGCGGTGGCCATCGCCCTCACCGTGGTGGCACCGCAGGCGCCCGGCTTCGTGGGCCTGTTCCACGTCGCCATCGAAAAGACCCTCGTGCTGTGGGGTCTCACGGCGGCCCCAGCCAAGGGCTTCGCCGTGATCTTCTGGGGCATCAGCTTCCTGCCGGTCACCCTGCTGGGGCTGCTGGCCCTGTGGCGCGAGGGGCTCTCCCTGGGAACTTTGCTCGCCCGTGATAACGAGGATGTTGATGAAGCCCCGGCGACATGACACCATCCTTGCAGGCGCCACTCGGCGTCTCGCCGCACGTGCCTGCGGTCCATCCATCGCTGGAGGTCCCATGCGTTCAGTCTCGCTCCCCGCCCTGCTCCTGGTGGGCTGCGCGGTCCCCGTCGTCGATCTTCCCTTCGACAGCGACCGCGACGGCCTGCTGGACGACGCCGAGGACCTGGCGGGCACCGACCCGGCCCTGCCCGACACCGACGGCGACGACTGGGACGACGGCGACGAGGTGGGCTCCTTCACCGACCCGCTCGACGCCACCGACCACCCCTACACCGGGGGCTGGCCCATCGGCGCCTGCCGCGACAGCATCGAAGGCACCGGCTGGGGTGTAGGCTTCACCGTGAACAACTTCGAGCTCGAGGACCAGTACACAGATCTGGTCAAGCTGCACGACTTCTGCCAGCAGGCGATCCTGCTCACCGCCTACGACTTCACCTGAAGCCTCTGCGGCGACGCGCAGGGTGCGCTGTCCTACTTCAACACCTACGCAGACCAGGGCCTGATGGCCGCGGTGCTGGTGGTCACCAGCCAGGACGGTGGGGATCCCACCCAGGAGGACCTGCAGTACCTGGCGGACTCGGTCGACAACGTCATCCCCTTCGTGGCCGACCCCGGCCGCACCTACTACTACCGGCTGGCCGACGAGATCATGCTCATCGCCCCCGGTGGCGAGGTGGTCGCTGCGGGCACCTACGCCTCCGACATCGGTGACGACGCGATCCAGGCTGTCCTGCCCTGAACCCCGGCGGGCTACGGTCACCTATTCGGCGACTGGCCGAACAGGCACCCTCCGCGCTTTTGTTGGGGGGAAGACAGATTCTTCCCCCCCTATCCGGGGCGGACACCGCCCCTCCCTCCCATCTTCGCCGCCCGATGGGCGGCGCAGGGTTGCGTTCGCAGCCCGGAGAACTAATGGTCTTTCCACCAGGAATACGGCATCGCTGGCCGAGACGATGACCTGGGCCCCCCGGCGCACGCCTGACCTTCGCTTGACCAGGGATCCAGGGTGTGCTCCGCGCAAACGCGCTAGGCTCCATGGGTCGAGGTGCGGCTGAACAGCTCGCGCCTCCAGCCCCGGCCTGCCGGCCCGCCCTCCACCACGGGGAGTCGTCGTGACGCGCATCGCCAACCTGCTGCCGCTCTGCTGCGCCGCCCTCTGCCTGCTCGTGGCATCCGCTGCCTTGGCCGAGACCCAGGTCGTACCTTCCGGGCCTCTGCTGGGCGATGGTCGCAGCAGCGCCACGGTCTTTCTCTACCTCCCGGATCGGGCCGAAGGCGAAAAGTTCAAGCTCAAGACCGACACCGGCCGAGCCGGGCAGATCACCGTCTCCCCCGACGGCCTGCTGAGCTTCCAGTACACCCCGCCGCAGGTGCGGAAGCCGCAGCTGGTGGGCCTCAGCCTGCTGCGCCGCGGTGGCCCGGTCAAGGAAGATCGCTTCGAGCTGCAGGTGGTGCCCGCCTACCGCGGCGAGCTCGAGATCAGCTTCGATCCCTCCCAGCTGCTGGCTGGCAGCGGCACGGCGTTGGTGCGCGTCCGTCCCAGCGCAGACACCCCGCAGGCTGGCGAGGCCCGCCGCTTCCTCCTGTCGGCGTCCGCTGGTCAACTCGCCGCCGCCATGCCCGCGGGCGACGGCACCTGGGTGGCTCGCTACACGCCGCCCGCCACGGTGGAGGGGCCGCGCACGGTGATCATCACCGCGGCCGATGCTGCGGCTCCCGATCTCATCTTCGGCTGGGCCGCCTTGCCCATCCAGGTCAAGCAGAGCGTCTCGGTGAGCGTGACGCCCGATGCCAACACCATCCTCAGCATCGGCGCCAAGCAGTACGGGCCGCTGAAGGCCTCTCCAGCGGGCACGGTTGCCTTCGACGTGGAGCTGGATCCGCGCCAGCCCAGGGGGCGCGTCCAGGCCGTCACCGACCTGGGTGAGTCCACCCAGCTCGAGGTGGACCTGCCCCAGCCCGACTACCCGCGGCTCGGGTACGTGCCTCTGCCCGCCGGCATCCCTGCTGATCCGGTCAACGTCGAGCTGCCCATCCGACTGGTGGCCACGGATCTCGATGGCCAGCCGCTTCGGGCCAGCATTCCCACCCTGCATGCCTCGCTGGGCCAGCTGGGCACGGTGGAGACCAGCCCGGTGCCCGGCGTCTACGTGGCGCTCTACACCCCGCCGACCGAGCCCGGCGAGGTCACCTTCACCGCCGAGCTCGACGGCGCCACGAGCACGGCCGAGGTCCGGCTGCTGCCGCCCATGACCCGCCTGTCCCTGAGCTCCGACCCTGCCGAGCTGCCCGCCGGCAAGCGCGACTTCACCGTCACGGCCCGGGTGCAGGACTCCGGGGGAGCGAGCATCGCCGGGCGCATGCCCCAGCTGGACGTGCAGAGCTCGATCCTGATCCGGCGCATGCGCGACAACGGCGACGGAACCTACACCGGCTCCTGGCGGCTCAACCGCGACGCCGCGTCGGCGGTGATCCTCGGCGTGCCGCCCCTCGAGGCCTCGGGCCTGCCCCCCTACCGCCTGCTCATCTGGCCTCGGCAGGCCGCGATCCCAGCCGATGGCGCCATGCGCCTACCCGTCACCATCGCGGCCCTGGACCGTTTTGGCCTGCCGGTCCCAGACGTGGAGATCAAGCTGAGCGTGCCTCGCGGCGACGCAGCCCTGCCAGCAGCCACCCGCACCAACAAGCGAGGACTGATCATGGCCGACCTCGCCGCCGGGCAGACCCCAGGCCTGGTCACCCTGCGCGCCGAGGCCGCCGGCCTGGTGGCGGAGACTCCGGTCTTCCAGGTGGCCACAGGTCAGCTTGCCCCCGCGGTGCAGCCTGGTGGTGACACCGAGAACCAGCAGGCCCTGGCCCTGTGGCGCTCAGCCGTCTCCGTGCTGAACGTGGCGCGCGAAGGCGTGGCCCCGGCCGCAGGCCCACCGGCCATGGTCACAGTGGTCACCGTACCCCCCTTCACCACTCCTGGCGCAGCTATCCTCGTCACCGTGCGGGTCTCCGACGCCATGGGCGTCCCGCTGCCTGGCCTGGAGATCGACGTCAACGCCAGCCTGGGGACCGTGGGCGCGCTGACCGACAACCGCGACGGCTCCTACAACCTCCCCGTGCAGCTCCCGCCGGGCCAGGACGGTCCGCTCACCATCACCGCCCAGGCCGGCTCCGTGACGCGCCCCTTGCTGTTGCCCACCCTGGCACAGGCGGGCGCCATGCCCGTGGCTGCGGTCCCCGGAGCCGGGGTCCAGCCGGCCTACGGCCAGCCCCAGCCAGCCGCAGGCGGTGGCCGGCCCGCGAGGGTTCGCCAGCCCGGCCAGGCCGGCGGCGACGCCATCGCCCGCATCTACGGCGGCCTGTCCATGATGGGCCACGACTACCTCATGGAAGGCACCGGCGAGGGCACCACCCCGGCCCAGGCCAGCTACACCAACGGCAACCTGCTGGCCGGCGAGCTCGGCGGCGCCCCCGCCCTGGTGGCCGGCGGGATCGTGAGCCTGGGCCAGCTCCCGGTGATGATCGAAGCCGAGGGCTCGGGCTGGTTCGAGACCGTGGAGGTAGCCGGCGAGGAGTACAGCAACCCCGGGTTCCAGCTGCGCGCCGGAGCCCGCTACTTCGCCCCCATCGGCACCTCGCCGCTCTACTGGTACGCCCTGGGGGGCGTGAACCACACCAAGGCGCTGGTGTTCGAGTACGGCGACCTCTCGCGCACCTCGGTAGATCTGCAGAGCCACTCCCTCACCGGCCTGCGCCTGGGAGGCGGCCTGGGCCTCGAAGCCGGCCGCTTCTGGGGTGAGCTGGACATGGGGCTCACCTGGGGCCTGCACGCCCTGCCCCAGGTCTTCGCTCCCCGCATGATCCTCGCCGTCGAGGCCAAGCCCAACCTGATGGTCTTCACCTCCCTGGCCTACGAAGCCCGCAACATCCGCGTGGCCCTCGAAGACGACGAGGGACAGGTCAACGTCAAGGACAAGATCGTCCCCCTGGTCCTGGGAGTGGGCGGCGCCTTTCGCTAGGAGGGTGTATGTTCGGCTCCCCACGGAGGACCCATGAACATCCGCGCTCTCTGCCTCTCCTCAGCCCTGCTGCCTCTGCTGCTGGCGACGTCCTGCTTCGGTGACAAGCAGGACAGCGACCCGCCCGAAGCGGACGCCGACACAGACACAGACGCCGACACCGACACGGATTCCGACGCCGACGCCGACACAGACACCGACACGGATTCCGACGCCGACGCCGACGCCGACGCCGACACCGACACCGACGCCGACACCGACGCCGACACCGACGCGCTCCCCGACCTTACCCAGGGCCTGGACGAGGGCGCCTGCGAGGACGGCCCGGGCGAACGCGGGGCCACCACCTACTGGGTGGGGCAGTACAGCTGGGCCGATGAAGATCACGCCGAGGGCATCGAGACCTGGCTGTGGTTCGCCACCAGCGGCTGGGAAGCGGTGGGCGGCGCCGACTGCGTCACCGTCTGGAACACCACCGCCACCCGCGGCGGCGCCAGCGCCTGTCCCACCTGCGACTTCTCTCTCGACGTGCAGGCCGAGGTAGACCGAGGCGCCACCACCTGCCCCGAAGAGGCCTGGAGCGCCTACGAAGACGAAGAGTGGTCCCAGACCTACGAGGTGGACCAGGCACAGAGCGGTGCGGCCACCTGGCACTTCGGCACCTCCGGCAACCAGTTCGGCGACGGCTACTGGAACGACGCCGGCCAGAACTTCCTGACCGACCGCGCCTGCTATTGGTTCTGACGCACTCTGCTAGGGCAGCTTCCCCGTCACGTCGATGATGTGCAGCTGGCGCCAGTCGGTGGCTGCGTTGGGATCGTCGCTGGCGCTGGGCAGGGCGGTGAACGCGGCCCAGACATGGCCCCCGGCGCTGATGAGATCGGGCTCGCCGCAGGCCACGAGACCTGTGGGCAGCTGCACGGTCTTGGCGCCGTCGAGCGTGGTGACCATGAGCCGATCACCCTGCTCGGGGTCGGACATGGTGTAGACCACCGAGCGGCCATCGGGGGTGATGGCCGGTCCGGCCCGCATGGGCAGGCGCACCTCGCGAGCCAGGATGACGCGCTGGCTGCCCGCGCGATCGGTCACCGCGATGTCCCAGTGACCCTCACCCCGCTCGTTGGTGAAGTAGACCACCAGGTCATCGACCCACACCGGGCGGGTCTGGTCGCCGTTGCCGCCCTTGAGGGGATTGACCGAGCCGCCCTCCCAGAGGAAGAGGTCTTCGGTGCCCCTGTTCTTGCGGGTGAAGGCCAGCACGCTGCCGTCTGGTGAGAAGCGCGGCGATGCCTCGGCATACTCGCTGGTGAAGGTATCGGAGACCTGGTTGGTGGACTGGTCCCAGATGAAGACATCGCCGTTGCCCGCGGAGTCGGAGACGAAGGCCAGCCTGCTGCCATCCTGCGACAGCGTGGGCCAGGTGAGGTCTCCCCCGATCATGCCGCTGGACAGCAGCTCGGCTGCGGACTGACCACCGGGAGCCCAGTAGTAGAGCCGCTGGGTGCCGCCAGCGTTGGACCCTTCGAAGATGACGTTGCCTTCGCGGTGCCAGACCGGGTGGGCCACCACCGAGCCGCGACCTGAGAAGCTGCTGGACAGGCCAGGGATCACCACCTTGACCGGGACGGCACCGGCGCCGCTCTGCACCTTGGTGACGAACAGGTCGACGGCGTCGCCGTAGCGATTCAGCTCAAAGGCGAGCCACTGACCGTCCTGGGACCAGTGGGGGTTGTAGGCGTGGCCTTCTTCCCCCACGCTGACCTGGCCCGCGACGGCGGTGCCAATGAAGACTGGAAGCAAGAGAGTGAGAAGCTGCATCATTCGCTCCTGGAGGATGCGGGCGCCAGCGTGAAGCCGAGCTGCCCCCAGGTGTAGAGACGGGAGCCATCGGACTGACCACCACCAAGAAGGGACAAGGCGCCGCTCATCTTCCCGATCTGCGCCAATGCAAGGGAAACACCGGCAGCCCCGCCGGGCGCCATGATGGTGCCGCGAGCTGCCACGACACAGTCGCTGCAGGCGGCGCCTTCGCCTTCGTCGGGGATGTCGGCGGTGTACGCGGTGCCCACCGACCAGATGGGGCCGCCGGCCAGCCACAGCTTGCCCAGGCGATACTCCGCTCCGAGCCAGCCGTAGCCGGTGTTGAGGCTGCGAGCCTTGAGCTCGTAGGGGTCACCCGCCGCGGAGCTCAAGCTCGATGGATCGTCGTCGGATGACAGGGCAGAGCCGAAGCCTCCGTGGTAGCCCACCTCGAGCAACACACCGAGCTTCTCGCCGAGCCCGGCCTCGAGGCCGACCCCCACGCGAGCCCCGGCGCCGCCGAAACCATGGGGCTGGAAGCCCTCCGGGTCCCAGGTGACCGTGCCCGGCTCGCCAGCGCTGGTGTAGGCCGGACCCACCGTGATCCGGGGGCCGATGTAGGCCAGCTCGAAGGGCTCGCGCTCTTCCTTGGGTGGCCGCTCGTCCACCAGCACCAGCTCCAGTGGCTCCTGACCCGCGGCCACGATCAGGGTCTCGTCGCCAAAGCTGTACTCGCCGTGAGGCAGCAGGCCCTCATAGCGGTCGCTGTCGGCGATCTCGGCCTGGGCTGCCTCGATGGCGGCGCGCTGATCGGGGGCGAAGGGCATGGCGGCGGGGGCGAGGATCACATCGCCGCGGCGCCGACTCTGCAACGCCACCCGACCATAGGTGCCGTCGAGGTCGGTCAGCCACTCGATGACCTCCTGGGTGCCATCGATCTTGGCGGCGTGCTTGAGCCGCCGGTAGACCGCGTTGATGTCACCCAGGGCGCGGGCCGCCTGCGCGCCCAGCCAGTAGTCCTCGTAGCTGAGCTGGACATCCTGCTTCTTCAGGGCCTCGAGCTCCACGAACGCGGCCTCGACACCCTTCCAGGCGTTGCGTTTTGACAGGCGCCGCATCTCTTCAGTGAGGCGGATGTTCTCGGCCTCGGACACCTCATCCGCGAAGGCGGGAGCGGCGGCCAGGAGGGCGACGATTGCGAGCAGACGGGTGCGCGAGAGCATGGCTCACCCCTGAGCTGGGGGTTGTTGGGCTACTGGGGCGGGAGCACCCGCCTCGTCGAAGGCATCGGGAGAGGGAGAGGGAGAGGAGCTGGCCCGGCCGACGGCGTCGGCGCTGGCCAGGGCGTAGCACGCGATGCTGCCCGCGTGGGCCGCAGCGGGCATCAGCCTGGGCACCTCGCGCAGGCACTGATCGGCGTGCTGACTGGAATCCAGCTGGCAGTCGTGCTGGAAGGGACAGCCCGTGGCGGCGAGGCTCGAGCGGGGAAGCGGGCCGGACCAGGGATCGAACAGCAGCCGGCTATATGGATGAACCGGCGCGTCGTTCCTGGGATCGAAGGTCTCGATCACCCAGCCATCCAGCATGACGATGGCGTCGGTGCACCAGGTGCGCGCCGCCGCCATGTTGTGGGTGACGAGCAGGCAGGTGGCTTCCTCGGGCAGGTTGCCGATGAGGTCCCGGAGCACCTCGTCGCGCCTGTCGGGATCGAGGCCTGAGGTGGGTTCGTCGGCCACCACCAGGCGTGGCTCCAGCGCCAACACCCGCGCGAGGGTGACGCGACGCTGCTCGCCACCGGACATCTCGCGCGGGAGCGCGTCGAAGCGCTGCTTCAGACCCAGCCTGGTGAGCATGTCCTCGGCGCGCTGCCTGGCCTCCGCACGCCGGAAGCCGCCCAGGACCCGCAGGGTCTCGGCCACGTGCTCGATGGCGGTCTGCTGGGGATCGAGCGCAGACATGGCATCCTGAGGCACGTACTGGTAGTGCACGCGGTGCCGATGGCGCTCGGACTCGCCGAGCTGGTCCCAGCGCCGACCTTCGATGAGGATCTCGCCGGAGCTGGCCTCTTCCAGGCCGAGGATGATCCTGGCGAGCGTGGTCTTGCCGGAGCCCGACTGGCCCACCACGGCCATGACCTGTCCCGGCTGGACCTGGAGGTCCACGCCCTTGATGGCCGCGACCTCACGCACCGGGCTCCAGGGCCAGGCACCGCGCTGCAGGAAGCTCTTGCGAAGCTGCCGCACCTCCACCGTGGGGGTCCCGCTCATGCCGTGGCCTCCTGGTGGGGGGTGAGGCGCACCACCACGTCGGCCATGCGGCCGACGGTATCTTCGTGGTGGGAGATGAGCAGCAGGCCGCAGCCGTGGCTCTGGCTGACGCTCACCAGAAGCTCTATGATGCCCCTGCGAAGCACCGGATCGAGGCCGGTCTCGGGCTCGTCGGCCACCACGATTCGCGGCAGGGGCGCGATGGCGATGGCCAGCGCCGCGCGCTGGCACTGCCCACCCGAGAGCTCGCCGGGCATGGCGGCGGCGGTGCGGGGCTCCAGGCCCACCTCGCCCAGCAGCTCGCCGATCTCCCCCCCCATGTCGGCGGGGGGCTGATCGCGGCGCCCCATGGCCAGCTGCATCTGGCGCCCGATGGTGCGCCCGGGGTTGAGCGCCGAGGCCGCCACCTGCGGCGAATACGTGAAGTAGGAGCCGCGCAGGTGGGCGGTGTCCCTAGCCAGGCGACGCATGGCCGCGGAGCCGCCATCGACGTGGGGCGCGTACCAGTCGCGAGAGTCCCCGGTGCCGGGGAAGCGCAGCTGGCCGCCCACCAGGCCAGGGGCCACGTTGACCAGACCCATGGCACAGCGCGCGGTGAGGGACTTGCCCGCACCGGAGGGACCCACCAGCGCGGTGACCTTGCCGGGGGGGGCGGGGGGCGGCGCGCCCCCCCCCCCCCCTCCACCAGCAGCCGCCGGTGCGTGCGCACGGCCAGCCCCTGCAGCTCCAGCAGGCGCTCGGACATCAGCGAGCCCTCGCCGCGGAGGAGATGGACACCGCGGCGACAGCGGAGATGGCCACGAGCGCGAGGCCGAGCGCCAGGGTGTGCCCGGACTGCACGTCCATGGCGATGGACTGGTAGCCCTGGTAGAGCAGGTCGGCCCAGGACTTGGTGGTGGCTTCGTTGTGGGTGAAGCTGGGCTCGCCCGCCGCCAGCGCGAGGAAGGAGAGGGCCACCTCGAGGAACACGACCTGCATCAGGGTCTCAGCGCCCTGGCGCACCACCACGGGGCGCAGGTTGAGGGCCACCACGTGGAACAGGTAGATGCGGATGCGTGAGAAGCCATGAGCTCGCAGCGCTTCGACGAAGCGCGCTCCGCCGAGTCGACCGGCCACGGAGGCGGCCTCGTCCATGGCGCCCGGCGCGGCCAGCAGCGCCCACACCAGCGCCAGAGCGCTGAGGCTGCGCCACTCCAGCGGCATGATGATGGCCACCACCAGGATGACCACCATGCGTGGGAGGGCACCCACCACCTCGCGCACGCTCGCGACGATGCTCTCCACGCGTTGACTGCCGACGCAGCGCAGCAGGCCGCCCAGGATACCCAGCAGGGTGACCAGCGAGCCGGCCATCACGGCGGGCAAGGCCACGATATGGGCCCCCTGCATGGCGTACTCGGTGAGCGGGCGCCCCTTCTCGTCGGCGCCGAAGGGCGGCAGCTCCCAGGGGCTGGCGTAGGCCTGGGCCGTGGAGTCCACCGTCCACTTCTCAGGGGCGTGGAAGGCCGCCACCAGCAGCAGGCCCAGCGCGATGATGGTGAACAGGATGGCCACCTTTCGAGGCATCAGGCCGCCCCCCGCGCCAGCACCCTGGGTGCCCTGCGCTGGTGCCAGGCCACCGCGACCTCGACGAGGGCCTGCAGCAGCAGGATGACGCCCGAGACGAAGGCGAAGGCGGTGGCGGCCGCCAGCACCAGCCCGAAGTCCTGCATGAGGGTGGCGCGCCAGAGGTAGTCGCCCAGGCCATCGATGCGCAGCACGGCTTCGACGATGACCGCGCCGGACAGCAGGTGCAGGATTCGCGCCCGCAGCTGCCCAGCCAGCGCTCCCGCCACGTTGGGGAGCGTGTTGGCCAGCACGCCCTCGCCGCGCAGCTGCGCCACCACGACGTACTGCTGCTTGCGCTCGCTGTCGAAGACCGACCGCGTGCCGGTGATGGCCCCGGAGAGGGCGCCGTCGGTGATGCCCAGGATGGCCGCACCCGCCAGCAGCTTGACCACCAGGGTGTCGGGGCTGTCGGCCGCGGTCGCCCCGTAGCTGAGCGCGATGAGGGCGTAGATCACCAGGGCGGGCACCATGGCCGGCACCAGGCCGATCGCCTGGAAGACCGGGTCCAGCTTGCGGGGCATCCAGCCCAGCCCAGCCAGCGCCGACCCGAGGAAGACAGGCAGCATGGCCAGCACGATCAGGCCCACGGTGACCGGCAAGGCCGGCAACAGGAGCTCGGCGATGGGCACGCCCTGCACCACCCGCCAGGAGTTCCCGAAATCCCCTTCAAAGGCCGAGCCCACCCAGCTGGTGTAGAAGTGCAGCATGCCCTGGTCAAGGTTCCAGCGTTCGGCCAGCCCCTCGGTGTCGGCGCAGCCGGGACAGATGATGGACACCGGTGAGCCGGGCAGCGCCCAGATCAGCAGCGTGATGATGGCCGGCACCGCGAATGGCAGCGCCAGGGCCACCACAGCCCTGACGAGAGGCTGGGCCCACCATCGCCTCACAGATCTAGCCCTCCACGATGGTTGCCGGGACCGGAGAGGTGCAGCGCTCGGCGAGCCGCCGCGTCACCCCTCGTACCTCCAGGAGTCGAACTGGGTGAAGTAGAAGTAGGGGGCGATGGTGTTGCCCTTGACCTCGGTCCGCCAGGCGCTCTTGGTGTCGAGCTTCCAGAGGAACAGGTAGGGCAGATCTTCGGCCAGCTTGCGGTGCAGCTTGTGGTAGGCGTCGCGGGCGGCGGTGTCGGTCTTGGCCACATCGTACTGGGCCAGCAGGCGGTCCACTTCCTGGTTGGCGTAATTGAAGATGTTGCGCGTGCCCTTGCCGCGGCTGCGGGTGTAGAAGAGCTCGTTCACATCCTCCACCTGGCCGAACGACCACTTGCCCACGAGCAGATCGTAGTCGGTGAGGCTGCCCGTGATGGCCTCGGTGGTCCACTTGTCGGGGGGGATCTTGTAGACTTGGCTGCCGATGCCCGCCGCCTCGAACTGGTTGCTGACGTAGGAGAGGATGTCGGGAGCTTCGTTGTCGAGGGACTTCTCCATGCCCATGCGGAAGGAGACCGGCTGGCCCTTGTAGTTCCAGCGTCCTCCCACCTTCTCCATGCCCGCTTCGTGCAGCAGCGCTTCGGCCTGGCCCAGGTCGGAGCGCTCCACAGCGGGCACCGACCGGTTGTAGTAGGGCGATGACGGAACGAAGGGGCCGGAGATGAACTCGCAGGGGCTGTTGCGCTCACCGGGCTTGACGCCGATGGACTTCTCGCGCAGCTCGGTGCGGTCCAGCATGAAGTTCAAGGCCTGGCGTACCCGGCGGTCGTCCAGCGGGGCCTTCTTGCCGTTGATGGCGATGAACCACCAGGATCGAAGGTCGTAGGACTTGAGCGCCAGCTCGTCGGAGGCGGAGACATCGGCCCGGAAGTTGGGTGCCACCTCGATGATACCCTGCACGGAGTTGTTGATGAGCGCCTTGATGGCCAGCAGGGGGTCGCCGCTCTCCTGCAGCTGCTGCTGCGCCACCTGCGGTGCGTGGTGGCCGTTGGAGAAGGCATGGAAGGTGACGCCACGGGTGCCGCGGCTGCCCTTCATGGGGCCGGTGCCCACCGGCCGTGCCGAGAATTCCAGGTCCGGGCTGATGGCGGTGTTGCCGTCGAAGACATGCTCCGGGAGCACCGCGAAGCCGAGCCGCTCGCGCGGGTTGTGGACGATGCGCGTGAACCGCACCACGGCCGTGGACCGGCTCTCGGCGCTGCAGCCGGCCAGGATGTCCCGGTAGGCCTCGGCGATGGGGCTGGGAGTGCCCCTGTCGAGCATGGCGGTGACCGTGAAGCAGATGTCGTTGGCCGTGAAAGGCTTGCCATCGTGCCACTTGATCCCACTGGTCAGCTCGAGCTTGATGGCCTTGCCGGCTTCGGTGAGCTCCCAGGACTCCACCAGCCGACTCTCGAGCTCGTTGTTGATCGGCGAGTGATACCAGAGCCGGTCGAAGACCAGCTCCTGAGCCCGGTAGTCCACCATCTTGGCGGCATACAGCGGGTTCAGCGTGGTGGGCAGAGCCCCCTCGTAGTAGGTCAACGCTGCGCCGGTCGACAGCAGCGCAGTGGCGAGGCCGGCGGCGACCAGCAGGTGACGACTTCGACCCATGTCGCGTCTCCTCAGTGCATGGGGACGCCGGGCGCGGACTCACGACTCAGGCGCACGTGCAGTGCGTCGAGCGGGAATCGCGCGACCTCGACCCCGGGGATGTGCCCCACCTGGGCGTGCAGGGTTTCGGTGGCACGGGAAGTGTTCCGATTGCCGGCATCCCAGCCGGCGATGGAAAGCAAGTAGGCCGGCTCCGCGCTGGAACCGGTGCTGAAATCGAGTGCGTTGAGCCGCAGCAGGCCCATGGCTTCGTGGTCGCCCGCCGCGGCAGCCACGGCTTCGGCGCAGCGCACGACTCCCAGGCGCCCCAGTTCGGCAAATGGCCTGTGAAACCCGGCTTCTCCGCCGCTGTGGATTTCCATGGCGCCCCGCAGCTGATCGAAGCTGCGATCGGCGCGCTCGAGCACGCAGGCCACGTCGACGGTGCCGGCCGCGGAATCGACGCAGGGCGCGATGGCAGCGGCGTGAGGGCTGCGGTCCTTCCAGGCGCCCACGGCGGCGACACCCTGGTCCCTGGCCACGTCGGCCAGGAAGCTGGCGTCGGCACCGAGCAGCAGCGGCGATCCGAACAGCAGCCCCGGGGGCAGCTCCACCTCGTAGAACCCGGCGGGCTCGATGGGAAGCGACCAGGGCGCCATGAGCGTGTCCACCTGCCGCTCCGAGCCGGGGAGCGCCGCGTAGGCCGCGCCCTGATGGAGCAGCGCCATGCCCAGCAGCACGGTGGGGTTGCCCGCCTGGACAGCGAGCCCCTCCACCAGATCGGTGAGGGTGTAGTGGGGCAACCCGCCCAGCTCGGGCAGCTCACCCGGAGCGAGCTGCGCCGGCAGGCCCGGCATGTCGGCCAGCGGGGCCTCGGGCGGCCAGGCGGCGCCCGATTCCAGCCAGGCGAGCCAGGAAGCGGCGTGCTCCGAGAGCGCGCCGTAGCCCGCGGCGCTGCAGGAACGCAGCAGGGGCGTAGCTTCGCCGCCCTGGTCGAGCAGCACGCGCCCGAAACCCAACAAGCAGTCTACTTCAGGGGGGTCCTCTTCGCGGCGGTTGTTGCCGTAGACCTGCTCGGTGGCTCGCGCGCCGAGGATGGCGGCCTGCCGGTAGGCCGCTGCCAGCTCGATGTGCAGCCTGGCCTGGCCGGTGGCGAGCGCTGGATCGGCCGAGAACGCCTCGAGCGCCCCGGGGTAGTCCCGCTGCATCACCAGCATGGCCCACCCGGGGTGCGACTCGAAGGGGGCCCGGGCCTGGTCGTCGGCCATGGAGACGGGCCAGGTGCTGCCCACCATGGTGCCCGGAATGCTCACGGGATCCACCTCGGCGGCGGGCTGAGGTGGGTCCGGAGGCTGCCCGCCACAACCGCAGGTGAGCAGCAGGATGCTTGCCCACCAGCGGGCGGACTGCGGCATACTTATCCTCCCTCGCAGTACGACCGATTGCCGGCCGCAGAGACACAGAGAGCCAACGCGTTCTTGGTATCCTGCCCGCTCACGCGCGCATAGTCGAGCCACTCGCGAGCGTAGACCTTGGTGAGGTCACGGTACTTGGTGGTGTTGGCCTCGTTTTCGTCGGTGCGGTTCTGCACGTAGGCTTCTTCGGTGGACTGCCAGATGCGGTTGGCGGCCTCGGCCTTGAGCTTGAGCAGAGCGTATACCCGGGAGACGAAGGTGCTACCCGACCACTGGGCCTTGTTCTCGAGCGCATAGTCTGCCCAGCGCACCACGCCGTGGGCCCGGTTCACACCGCCGCGGCTGAGGTAGTAGGCATACTTGAAGCAGAGATCGGGGTCGGAGCGGTCGATGTCTTCGAGGTGACGGCGCATGAGCCGCGCCCAGGCCTTCTTGTCGCCGCGCGCCTCGGCGTCCATGAGCAGGACGCGGCTGACCTTGTCCTTCTCGGTCTGCCGGGAGGCCGACACGATGCGCGCCTCCAGGCACTCCTGCTGCCCGCCGCTCAGGGTGCCCATGAGCGCTGCAGGTTCGAGGGACACCAGGTCGTCGCAGGAGTCGTCGGCCTCCTGGATGGGCGCCATGTCCACGACGGCATCCTGGGACACCGGCTGGGGATCGGGCGTGGTGGCGGGAGGAGGCGTGGGATCGGCCTGCTGCTGGGTTGCCTGGTCGGCGGTGAGGATCTGCGCAGGAGGCAGCCTGGGACCGACGGGAGCGGGATCGCCCTGGGAGCTGGTGCTGTGCTGGCCGCCGCTGGCGTCGGCCACGCCGTCGTGCCCGGCGCCGGAGCGATCGGGAGGCGCCACCGGACCGGGGCCCGGTGTGGTGGTCCGATCGACGCTGCGGTCGTGGCCGGGGCCATCGGCCGGCATCTCGCGGGGCTGGGGATCGGGCCCGGGCCTGCCCTGCTGGCGCGGCCGGGGCGCCACCTGCGCCAGCTGGGTGGGGTAGTCGGACAAAATGACGAAGGGAGAGAGCGTGGGGGTGGCTTCCAGGGAGAACCAGTCCAGACGCATGGACGAGGGCAGGGGGACGCCCTCGGACCCGGCGTGCATCTGCGCGGAGACTTCCTGGCCGTCCACCACACAGCCCGCCCAGCCGTCGTGGCAGGGGAGCTCGGGGAAGGCGTCCTCGAAGTCGGACCAGCCGGCGGCAGCCGAGGGGCCCGACGCCACTATCAGGGAAAACAGCAAGACCTGCACTGGTGCCTCCGGGATCAGTTGGCCGGTGCCCCGCCCACGTCTTCACGGGGGCGGTCGCGACCGAACTGGATGACAGGTTCCTCGATCTCCTCGCTCTCCAGCTCCAGGCGAGAGAGGGTGACCGGGATCTTGTTGTTGCGCTTGCGGACATCGTACTGGATCACCTGGGTCATGAACCCAGGGGCGGAGATCTCGAGCCGCAGGGCCAGGCCGGGCTCGAAGGTCAGCTCGGAGCCGTCTGGCATGTACAGCACGGAGGTCTCCCAGGAGCCGTCCACCGCGTTGACCCGGTGCCGGTCCGACTCGTCCGGATGGCGGATGACCGCCGTAGCCACCGGCTCGCCCGTGTCGTCGGTGACGATGACCTTGACCGGTGTGCCGCCGTCCTTGTTTCGCTTGGCGATGGCGCTAGCCGGCGCCAGCAGGGCACCGAAGATCAGGGCGGTGAGAAACGTTCGGAATTTCATGCTCATCCTCCACCTTCGCTTGTGAGGTAGCGGGCGAACGGACCCGAGGAGACCAGATCCGCGGCCTCGGCACCCTGCCCCGCCGCGAGCAACGCGCGGGCCACGGCGGGAGATGCCCCGTCGCCCGCGATCTCCGGAGCCGCGGATGGGTCCTTCCTGGCGAGCAGGATGGCGGCGGTGGCGCGCGCGTCGGCGAGGCCGGCTGGCGGGGCACCCTTTTCGATAGTGTCGAGCAAGGAGCCGCAGCGGTCGGCGTCGCCTTCGGCGCAGGCCACGATGGCCCGCGTGGCGATGACGCGCCACTGCTGACCGGCCGGCGGGAAGTCGACGCTCTCCACCAGGTTGCTGGCCACCTGGGCCTCTCCGGCGGCAGCCGCGCGGCCTGCCCAGATGAGCAGCAGCTCGGACTTGTCATCGCGATCATCGGGGAGGGACTTCACGAGCTCCTCGACAGAACGGACGGCCACACGGCGCTCGCCCAGCGCCCAGAGTGCCTGGGCTTCACTTAGACCCTGCACCCTGGGATCAGCGTCCGCCATGAGGGCGAGGTAGTCGGCAGCAGTGCCGGATACACCGCGGTCACCGCCGCCTTTCGCGGACTGCAGCAGGGCGGTGGCGGCGTCGCGCTCGCCATCGGCCAGGGCGACCTCAGCGGCCAGCAGCTGACCACCGGGGAGGCCCGAGGCTTCGCCGTGGGAGCGCACCTGGTCGAGATCTCCGGCGGCGAGGGCCACCAGGGCGCGCCGCAGGAGCAGCTCGCCCTTGCGCGCCTCGTCCAGCGCCATGGCGCCGGCCAGGATCGACTCCGCGCCGTCGAGATTCCCTTCGAGGAATGCGCCGTAGGCAGCAGCCACGGCGGCATCGACGGAGCCCGGGTTGTCGGTGAAGGCAGCCTGTAGCGCCGTCGCTCCGGCGGGCAGATCGCCGGCGACCAGCGTCTGCTTGGCGCTCGCCACGGCATCGGCGCCGGGATCGCCACCGATGCCGAGCTTCTCGAGCACACCGCAGGCGCTCAGAGCCAGGCAGAGCAGGACGGAAGCACGGATGGGCCTCATGTCCGATCCTCCATCAGCCCGCTTGTTGCGTGATGCGGGCCGAGTGCAAGGTTTAACCACATGCTGAGGCCCGAGCGCAAGGGATGGCATCGGGGCCGCCAGGAATGTTAACGTGCTGCATCCTGTCGCCCCACGGTCCACAGCCGGGGGTGCCTCCCGCCGGAGTGCCGACCGACCATGGGTCTCGCTGCTGGTTCAAAGCGCCTGGAGCTCACGCTGCTCGAAGAGCTGGCGTCGGGGACCTTCGCCCGCGTCTACCTGGCCGAAGCCCGGGGGGCGGGCGGTGTGGATCGCATCGTGGCGGTCAAGGTCCTGCGAGAAAAGTGGGCCGAGTCCGAAGAGATCCTGGCCCGCACCCGCGACGAAGCCCGTCTGCTGGGCCGCCTGCGCCACAAGAACATCGTGCGCGTCGAGGAGCTCACCGACTTCGACGGGCAGCCCGCCATCATCATGGAGTACGTCGAGGGCATGAACCTCCAGCAGATGCTGGACGCCCTCAAGGCTCGGGGCCAGCGCTTCCCAGCGCGCGCAGCCCTAGAGATCTGCGTCGCCTCCGCCAGCGCCCTGGACGCCGCATACCGCCGCGTGCCCTACGGCATGCAGGAGCCCCTGCGGGTCATCCACCGCGACGTCAAGCCCTCCAACATCATGGTCAGCATCGACGCGGAGGTCAAGGTCCTGGACTTCGGCACAGCCCGGGCCAGCTCGCCCCTGCGCAGCGCCAAGACCGGCATGCTGCGCTTCGGTAGCTGGAAGTACATGTCGCCCGAGCGCAAAGAAGGCTCCCGCGGCGACCACTCGGCCGACATCTACTCCCTGGGCCTGCTGCTGGTGGAGCTGCTGGCCAACGACTGGATCAAGGGACTGGCGGTCTCTCCCGGCGAGCACGACGCCCAGCTGCACGAGCTGGTGAGCGGCCTGCAAGACGTGGGCATGCCCAACGACGCCTGGTCCATGGCGCTCAAGGACCTCATCCTCCAGATGTCCTCCTTCTCCCCGGATCAGCGCCCCAGCGCACAGCAGCTGTCCGAGGTGCTCAGCCAGTACTGCGAACAGGCCGGGGGCAAGCCGCTGCAGGCCCTGGCCACCGACCTCATCGCCGAGTCCGCGCGCGGCAAGGGCAAGCCCGGCGTGGAAGGCTCCCTGTCGGGGACGCGCCTGTACGTCTCCCTCGACGGCTCGGTGCCCCCCACCGCACACCGCGTCGGGACCGAGCCGGCGGCCCCCCCCCCCCCCCACCCCCACCACACCCACCCCCACCCCCGCAACCAGCCCGTGGCCGACCCCATCGAGCAGGCCGAGACCAACCGCGGCCCTTCTCCCGGCCACTATGCCTACGGCAACGACGTCCCCGCGCAAGGTGGCTTCGGGTCCCCGGCCCAGCCCGCCCCCGAGCCGCAGGCCACGCCAGCACCGGCACCCTTCCCAGGCCACGCGCCCGCCCAGCCTGCCTACCCGAGCCGCGCGGCCCAGGCGCAGCCTGCCTATCCCAGCCCGACGGCATCCCCGGCGCCTTTCCAGCCGGCCACCGCCGACCCCCACGAGACCGACTGGCTGCCTCCGCCCGACGCCGCGCCCCACAGCCAGGGCCCCATCGCCTCCGGGCCGGTGGCGGGCGGCCCCGTCGCCCCGGCGCCGGCGGCCGAGCCGGCCAGGAAAAAGAGCAAGCTGCCCCTCATCCTGTTGGGCCTGGTGCTGCTCGTGGTCCTCTGCGGCGGCGTCCCCGCCGCCGCCTGGGTGGCCTGGTCCATGCTCGGCTCCACCTCGGTGACCGCGCCCGACGCCATCACCGACGTCGCGCCCGACCCGGTGGAGCCTCCCGCGGTGCCCGACGAACCCGAGCCCGACGCCGGCTCGTTCGAGCCCGCTGTCCCGCCTGTCGATCCCGCTCCGCGGGCAGAGGTCGCCCCCCTGGGCGTATCCGTCTCCGTACAGGCCGCAGATCGACTCATCCAGCGCATCCAGCTGGTGGCGGTGGACGGCGACGTGGAGCAGAGCTCCCGCGGCAGCCTGGCCGCCAGCGTGCCGCCCGGTCGCTACCTGCTCACCATCAAGGTGGCCGGCAGATCGCCCATGGCCAAGGAGCTCGACGTCTCCGACCGGGGGCTCGACCTGCTCTGCGCCCCCGACGAGAAGATGGTCAAGGTGCTCTGCAAGAACGCCGACGGCGACATCACCCTGGCCCTCACCAGCGAGTAGCGCGGACAAGCACCGCGCCACGTGCTAGGAGCCGCGCTGAGCCGGTGGCCCAAGCCATGAGCTCACTGGAGATGTCATGAGCGAGCATCGCGCCGGGTACGTGGGCCTGGTGGGCCGTCCCAACGTGGGCAAGAGCACCCTGCTCAACCGCCTGCTGGGCACCAAGGTCGCGGCCACCGCGGACAAGCCCCAGACCACCCGCAACCGCGTCGCCGGCATCTACAACGCCGAGGGCGTGCAGGCGGTGATCGTCGACACGCCGGGCATCCACAAGCCGCGCTCCCGCCTGAACGAGACCATGGTGCGCGCGGCCCTGGACACCCTGGGCGAGGTGGACGTGCTGGCCTGGCTGCTGGACGCCTCCGAGCTGGTGCAGCGCGCCCGGCAGGAGCGCCCGATCCTGGCGGGCGGCGACGCATGGATCGCCGCCCGCGTCGAAGAGGCCGGCAAGCCGGTGGTGGTGGCGCTGAACAAGGTGGACACCGTGGAGCGGAGGTGGCTGCTGCCGGTGCTCGACGCCATCCACCGGCGCATGCCCGGGGCCACGCTGGTGCCCTGCTCGGCGCTCAAGGGGCAGGGCGTGCCGGAGCTGCTGGCCGAGACCATCCGTCGCCTGCCCTTCCACCCGCCGTACTTCCCCGACGACCAGCTGATGGAGCAGAGCGAGCGCTTCGTGGTAGGTGAGATCATCCGCGAGAAGATCGTACGCTTCACCCACCGCGAGCTGCCCTACGCCACAGCGGTGGAGGTGGAGCGCTTCGACGAGGACCAACGGGGCGACCAGCAACCCTTCGTGCACATCCACGCGCGCATCATCGTGGAGCGCTCCTCCCAGAAAGGGATCGTCATCGGCCGCAAGGGCAGCATGCTGGAGCGCATCGGCACCGAGGCGCGCCAGGACATCCAGCGCCTGCTGGGCGCGCGCGTGCGCCTCGATCTCTTCGTGGCCGTCGAGCCAGACTGGACCCGCAACCCGCGCCTGCTGCGGGAGCTGGGCTACGAGTAGATCATGGTCGCAACCATCGCCATCGTCGGGCGCCCCAACGTGGGTAAGAGCACCCTGTTCAACCGCATCATCGGCCAGCGCAAGGCCCTGGTGCACGACCGCCCGGGGGTCACGAGGGATCGCAACTACGGCAGCTTCAGCTGGCACGACCGTGAGCTGATCCTGGTGGATACCGGCGGCTTCGAGCCCGAGGGCGAGGGCCTGCTGGGCGCCATGCGTGCCCAGGTACAGGCGGCCATCAGCGAGGCCGACGCGCTCATCTTCGTGCTGGACCGCAAGAGCGGCCTCACCCCCCCCGACGAGCTGGCGGCGCAGATCCTGCGCACCAGCCACAAGCCGGTGGTCACCGCAGTGAACAAGGTGGACGCGCCCGTCCACCACGACGAGCTGGGCGAGTTCTGGCGCCTCGGCTTCCCCGACCTGCACCCCGTCAGCGCGGAGCACGGCCGAGGCATCCACGCCCTGGTGGAGGCCGTGATGGCGGTGCTGCCGCCCCAGGAGCCCGATGCCTTCACCGTGGACAGCGAACCGGGCTCGCCGGACGACCAGCCGAGCGAGCTCCGCGTGGCCATCCTGGGCAGGCCGAACATCGGCAAGTCCACCCTCGCCAACCGCCTGCTGGGCGAGGATCGCCACCTGGTCCACGACGCGCCGGGCACCACCATGGACGCCGTGGACAGCAGCTTCGAGGCCCTGGGACGCAGCTGGCGCATCGTGGACACGGCCGGCGTCCGGCGGCGCGCCCGCATCCACGATCAGCTCGAGGGCTTCGCGGTCAGCCGCGCCATCCGCACCATCGAGCGCTGCCACCTGGTGCTGCTCATGCTCGACGGCACGCAGGGCCCGTCCATGCAGGACGCGCGCCTGGCCCGCCTGGTGGAGGAGCGGGGCCGCGCCATGGTGCTGCTGGTCAACCGCTGGGACCTGGTGCGCCGCGACCCGGAGCGCAACGTGAGCGTGCTGGAAGAGGAGCTGGCGGAGGCCATGCCCCACGCCGCCTGGGCTCCCACCCTCTACATCAGCGCCCTCACCGGCAAGGGCTGCCTGCGGGTCCTGCCGCTGCTGGAGCAGGCCTTCGCCCAGTTCAACCGCCGCATCCCCACCTCTGCGCTGAACACCCTGCTGCGCGAGATCGAGGCCACCCATCCACCCCCCCAGCGCCACCACAGCCCGGTGCGGCTGCACTATGTCACCCAGTCCCGCGTGCGCCCGCCCACCTTCACCTTCTTCTGCAACACGCCCGAAGGTCTGAAGACCCAATACCGCCGCTACCTGAGCAACACCCTGCGACGCAGCTACGGCTTCGAGGGCACGCCCCTCCGCATCCACGTGCGCAAAAAGCGCAGGTCGGAACGCCAATGACCGTCCGCATCCTCGACGACAGGGTCATCAACCGCATCGCCGCCGGCGAGGTGGTGGAGCGCCCGGCCAGCGTGGTCAAGGAGCTGGTGGAGAACGCCCTCGATGCCCAGCCTGCAGACCTGCGGGTGGAGCTGGAAGCGGGCGGAAAGACCCTCGTGCGCGTGGTGGACGACGGCACGGGCATGTCCCGCCAGGACGCGCTCATGTGCATCGAGCGCCACGCCACCTCCAAGATCCGGAGCGACGAGGACCTGCTGACCATCGACACCATGGGCTTCCGCGGCGAGGCCCTGCCATCCATCGCCGCGGTCAGCCGGTTCACGCTGGTCACGCGGCGGGCCCAGGACGAAGAAGGCACCAGGCTGCGCATCGAGGGGGGCAAGCTGCTGGCGGTGGAGGCCTGCGGCTGCGCGCCCGGCACCGAGATCACGGTCCGCAACCTGTTCTTCAACGTGCCGGCGCGGCGTCGCTTCCTGCGCACCACCCCCACCGAGTACGGCCACTGCCTGGAGGCGGTGGTGCGGGTGGCTCTCATCCGCGGCGGTATCGACTTCTCGGTCACCCACAACGGCAGGCAGACCCTGCGCGCTCCGGCCGGAGCCCGGCCCGAGCGTCGAGCCGGAGCCCTGCTGGGCCCCTACGGCGAGGCCCTCAAGTCCGTGGCCTTCCAGCGCGGCGATCTCACCGTACGCGGGCTGGTCTCCCCGGTGGGCGTGCATCGTCAGACCGCCGCCAGCGGCATCTACCTCTACGTCAACGATCGCTTCGTGCGCGACCCGGTGCTGCGCCGCGCTGTGATGCAGGCCTACAAGGGACTCGTCCCCCTGGGGCGCTACCCGGTGGCCGTGCTGCGCTTGGAGCTCCCCCCCGAGCTGGTGGACGTGAACGTGCACCCCACCAAGGTCGAGGTGCGCTTCCGCTCCCCCCGCGACGTCTCCGCTGCTATCTCCGAAGGTCTGCGAGAGGGGCTGCGCGAGCACGGCCTGCACGGCCCGCGCGAGCAGCGACGCCCCCCCCCCCCCCAGGTGGAGCCCGGGCCTCCCCCCCAGCAGGGCCTGCTGGGTCTCCGCCGCCAAGCCCGGCTCTCCCCTCCCCCACCGCGCCTCGCCCCGGCCTCCCAGCTGCCCGCCATGCCCGCCATGCCCGACATGGTGGCGGAGCTGCCGGAGCCTGCCCCGGCAGAGCCCGAGCCGACCCCTTCCCCTGCCGGCCCCTCGCCCCCACCAGCCCATGCACAGGTGGCGACGCAGGCTCCGAGCTTCGGGGCCCTGCTGCCGGTGCCCTCCTTCTCGGATCTGCGCATCATCGGCCAGCTGGCGGAGACCTACCTGCTCTGTGAGGGGCGCGGTGAGCTGGTGATCATCGACCAGCACGCCGCCCACGAGCGCATCACCCTGGAGCGGCTGCAGCGCCTGCGGCGCCAGGGCCGACCGCCAGCCCAGGCCCTGCTCACGCCCGCCAGGATCAGCCTGCCGCCAGCGAGAGCTGCCGCGCTCCGACCGCAGCTGGAGCTGCTGCGCTCCATCGGGCTGGAGATCGAGCCCGACGGCGACGAGGGCTACGCGGTCAAGGCCGTGCCCCCCGCGCTGGGTCCCATCGACGTGGCGCGGCTGGTCAGGGACGTGGCCGATGACCTGGCCGACGAGGGCAGCGGACGCCCCGCCCAGGACCTGGTGGACCGGGTGCTGTCCTCCCTGGCCTGCCACGGCTCCGTCCGCGCCCACCAGCACCTGTCGCTGTACGAGATGCGCGCCCTGCTCAAGGAGCTCGACCAGGTCGATTTCTCCGTCTGCGCCCACGGCCGCCCCGTGGCCATCCGCGTCCCCCCGACAGAGCTGGAGGGGCGCTTCCACCGCAGCTGAATGACCTCCCCCCTCCCCGTCCTGGTGCTCACCGGCCCCACCGCCGCAGGCAAGACCGGCGCGGCGGTGCACCTGGCCCAGCTCTGGGGAGCCGCCATCGTGTCGGCGGACGCCATGCAGGTCTACCGGGGCATGGACATCGGCACCGGCAAGGCGGCGCCGGGGGTGCTGCGCCGCTTCCCCCACGCCTGCGTGGATCTCCGCGACCCCGACGAACCCTTCTCAGCGCGGGACTTCGCCGCCGAGGCGGATCGAGTGCTCTCGCGTGGCCGGCCGGTGGTGGTGGCGGGGGGCACGCTCTTCTACCTGCGCGCCTTCCTCTACGGCCTGGTGGAGGCGCCCGAGGCGGATCCCGCCCTGCGGGCGGAGCTGGAGCGCCTGCCCGATCCCCACGCCGAGCTCGGCCGCGTCGACCCGGATCTCGCCGCCCGCCTGCACCCCAACGACCGCGTGCGCGTCGTGCGCGGTCTGGAGGTGCACAGGCTCACGGGCACCCGCCTGTCCGAGCTGCAGGCCCGGGACAGCCAGGCAGCACGCTGCGCCCACCGGGTGCTGTGGCTGGATCGCGAGGATCTCCGCCAGCGCATCGACCTGCGCGTGCAGCGCATGATGGCCCGCGGCTACCTGGACGAGGTGCGCGCCCTGCTGGCCCGGGGCTACCACCGCGGGTTGAAGCCCATGCAGTCCCTGGGCTACCGCCACCTGGCGGACCACCTGCTGGACGATCTGCCCCTGGACGAAGCCACCTGGCGCACGCGCCGGGACAGCTGGCGCTTCGCGCGCAAGCAGCGCGGTTGGTCCCGCCAGCACCCCGACTGGCAGCGCCTGGACGCGCGGGACCGCCAGGCGGTCCTGCGGGTCGCCAGCGAGCTGTGGGGACCCCCGCGGCGGTGATAGGCTGCTCCTCCTGCACCTCCGGAGCCCGCGATGCGCCCAACAGCCCTGCTCCCGTCCCTGGTCCTGCTCAGCGGCTGCCCCCAGCCCGAAGACACGGCAGACAGCGCTGCGGAAGATGTCCAGGCCCCCTGGCCAGAGTGGGCGCTGCACCACTGGGTCTGGGAGGGCGAGAGCACCACCGAGAGCCTGCTGGAGATGGTAGACGGCTACGAAGAGAACGAGATCCCCGTAGGCGCCGTGATCATCGACTCGCCCTGGGCCACCGGCTACAACACCTTCGAGTGGGACACCCAGCTCTTCCCCGATCCCCAGGGCATCATCGACGAGCTGCACGAGCGCGACATCAGGATCTTCCTGTGGGTGACACCCGCCATCAACACCGACGTGGAGCCGCTCTACAGCGAAGCGGCCGCGGCCGGCTACTTCATGCAGAGCGACGTGGACGGCGGCCCCGCAGTGGTGAGCTGGTGGAAGGGTGAAGGCAGCCTGATCGACTACTTCAACCCCCAGGCCCTGGCCTGGTGGCACGAGCTGATGGACCCGGTGCTGGCCATGGGCATCGACGGCTGGAAGTGCGATGGGCTCGACTACTCCGCCCTGTTCGCTCCCTACTCCCCCGGGGCCGGGCGCGACGTGGAGCGCCTGGAGTACTCCCACGCCTACTACCAGGACTTCTTCGACCACACCCGCGACACGCTGGGCGACGATCGACTGGTCACCGCCCGCCCGGTGGACACCTACGGCGCGGCTCCGGACGAAGATGACGTGGAGCTGGCCGCCTTCGCGCCCCGGGAGATGACCTGGGCCGCCTGGGTCGGCGACCAGGACCCGGACTTCGACGGCCTCAAGATGGCCCTGCGCAACATGTACTACTCGTCGGTCTACGGCTACACCATCTACGGCTCGGACATCGGCGGCTACCGCAGCGACGACAGCGCGCTGGGCCGCGACAAGGAGACCTTCCTGCGCTGGGCCCAGCTGGGGGCCTTCTGCCCGGTGATGGAGAACGGCGGCGGTGGCGAGCACTGGCCCTGGCGCTTCGACCAGGAGACCGTCGACATCTACAGGAGCTTCGTGCAGCTCCACCACGCGCTGCTGCCCTACCTCATGGAAGAGGGTGGGCGCGCCTTCCACCGCGAGGAGTCGCTCATGAGCTTCTTCTCCGACACCACCTACGAGTACATGCTCGGGCCGGACATCTTCGTGGCTCCCATGATCGCAAGCGGCACCTCGCGAGCCATCAGCTTCCCCGACGATGGCGACTGGGTGTGGTTGTTCGGCGACCACGGCGTGCAGACCGGCGGCGCCACCCTCAGCCTGGAATTCCCCCTGGACAGCTTCCCCGCCTATGTCCGCCAGGGCTCCGAGCTGCAGTCCACCCTGCTGGACTGAGCCCGCGAGAATTCCCGCCCACCGGGCAGCGTTCGGGCACGCAAAAAGCCGGTTGACTGGCGTGGCAGCGCGCCCGTATGGTGTTACGCCCCCGGGAGCCCAAAGCTCCCTCCGCAGCAGCCGCCCCGTTGGCTCCACAGCTGGGCGGCCACGAACGCGAACCGAGACAAGGAGACGCCTTGAAACTGCACACGCTTCTTCCCCTCGTCGTCCTGGCCGGCGGCCTGGTTTCCGCCACCGCCTGCTTCGGCACCAAGGAAACCGGTGAGACCGACACGGACACCGACTCCGACGCCGACTCTGACACCGACGCTGACGCCGACGCCGACGCCGACTCCGACGCCGACGCCGACGGCGTGGGCCTGTACGGCTGGTCCGGCGCGGCCACCGTGGCCAACGCCTACGAAGGCTACGAGGACACCTACTTCATCGGTGACTACGGCATGGGCGACGACGTCTGCCGTATCCGCTACGACATGAACTCCAGCGGCGCGCCCCGCACCGACTGCGCCGAGTGCGACTGGGCCTTCGACGTCGACACCAGCAACTCCGTGGTCCAGTCGGGCGACGGCTGCGACGACATGGGCTTCAGCCCTCCGGACTTCGACGGCTACACCTACTCCTACGGCTACGCCCCCACCTACCAGTACGGTAGCTACACCATGAACGACCTGCTCATGTACGGCTACGGCTCCTCCTGGTACGCGGTGGCCTACGCCACCTGGTCCAGCCCGGACTTCAGCTACGACTGGCCCAGCAGCTACTACTACTACTAGGCCTTCGCCCCACACCGCGGCCCCCGGGTCCGCCCCCGGGCCCCGCTGCGGCAGGCAGCAAGCGC
>CAZEJJ010000056.1:34803-39594 GCA_964512185.1 uncultured Enterobacterales bacterium
CCCCCCCCCCCCCCGGGGGCCCCCCGGGGCCCCGCGCTGCGTCTGGCAGCAGGCGACAAGACCCCGAATCTACTGCGGAACACCAGATCGTCACTGCAGCGCGCCTGGTGCCCTCGCCAGGATTCGGTCGGCTGCCTGACGGCAGCCCGTCCTGTCGCCTGCTATGGGGAAAATCCACTGGGAGCCTGTGGGGCGCTGGCACCGACATGTGTAGCAGCAGCAGGCGCTGGTGGGTCGCTGTAGACATGAGCTTTCCCGAGGACCCCTGGGACCCGGCCAGCGCTCCCCTCCGCGGACAAGGACCCCACGGCCCCTGAGTTCGCCCCGGGGCCGTGCTGCGTCTGGGGGCGCTACTCCCCCCCGCCCTTCAAGCCGCCCGCTCCGTCGGTCCGCCGGCGGTGCAGCTCCAGCGCCTTGTCGCGCCAGACCAGCGCCTCTCCTCCGCGCTCCAGCTTCTTGAGCAGGTTGGCCATCAGCAGGGCCAGATCGGCGTCCTCAGGGGCGGCCGCCACGCCCCGCTCCACCAGGGGCAGGGCCTGGTCGTAGCGCTGCAGGTTGAGCAGGCCCAGGGCCTTGTCGTGCAGCACGCCGGCGTCGTCGGGGTTGTCCCGCAGCAGGGCGTCGTAGCTCTCCTGGGCGCCAGCCTCGTCCCCCTTGGCCGCCAGCACGCGCGCCAGGAACAGGCGGGCCTGCCGATCCGCCGGGTAGTGCTCGATCTCCTCGCGCGCCCAGCGCTCGGCTCCTTCGGCGTTGTCGGCCGACCGCGCCATGACGCCGAGCCGGCGGCAGACTCCGCGCATGGGGCGCTCGGCGCGGGCGGCATGCCGGAGCAGCGGCTCGGCCCGGTCCACAGAGCCCTGGTCGAACTGCACCAGGCCCAGCATGGCCACCACGCCGAAGGCCTCGGGATGCTCGGCGATGTAGCGCTGCCCGAAGGCCTCCAGCTCATCGACCCGGCCCATGTTGCCCAGGGCCTGGGCCACCAGGTCGGCGGCCTGCTGCTCGTCGGGGTCCAGCTCCAGCGCGCGCCGGGCGTGGGCCAGGGTCAGCTCGTGGTCGCCCTGCTTGCCCACGATGATGGCGGCGTTCAGCAGCACGGAGGCGTCCTCTGGAAAGCGCTCCACGGCGCTGTCGATCACACGGCGAGCCTCATCGAGCCGCCCGGCCTTGGCCATCATGCGCGCCGCTCGCCCGTGGGCGAGCACCATGTCAGGCTCCAGCGCGATGACCTCCAGCAGCAGCTCAATGGCCTTGCCCAGGTCTTCAGACTGGCCCAGCATATCGGAGCGCTGCACGCGCGCGAGCACCTCGAGGTGATCCTGGGGATCGGGCAGGGTGGCCACGTCGTCCTCGAAGGGCTCGCCGGCGATGTACCCCAGGGCTTCCAGCCGGGCCAGGGTGCTGGCGTCCAGCGGCGCCGCGCGCTGCCCAGGCGCGGCCACCTCGAGGGAGCCGAGCACGGCGGCCAGCCGCTCGCGATCCGCGGGCAGCTGTTCCGCCAGGTTCTGCTTCTCCTTCGGATCCTCCGTGACCCGGTACAGCTCCGGCCTGGGCTTCCAGATGAGCTTGAGATCGTCCACCAGGACGGCCAGGTGAGGCGCGTAGCGGAAGCGCTCCGTGAGCTGGTAGCACTCCATGTAGAGGGGCCGGGGCTCGCCGGGCTGCACCCGCCCGTCGATGCCCAGGGGGACGGGCATGCCCAGGGCGTCCAGCAGGGTGGGCAGCAGGTCGGCCAGCCCCACGGGCTGCTGCACGACGCTGACCTCGATGCCGGGCCCCGCCATGATCCACGGCACGTGCTGGCTGCCCTGGTAGACGAACAGCCCGTGGGTGAGCTCCCGGTGCTCGCCCAGGCCCTCGCCGTGGTCGCCCACCACCACCCACAGGGTCTCGCGCCCGGGCTGGGCAGCGCGGGCCTCGCCCAGCCCCTGCTCCAGGCGGGCCAGCTGCTCGTCGACCCAGGCCAGCTCACCGTCGTAGGGGTGATCGCCGAAGCTCTCGCGCAGGTGGTCCGGTGGGGTGTAGGGATAGTGGGGATCGTACAGGTGCAGCCAGAGGAACAGGGGTTCGGCGGGATCCGCCCGCCTGGCCAGCTCCAGGGCGTCGTCCACCACCTGGTCGGCGGGGCGCTCCAGGTGCCAGGTGTCGCCTCCGGGAGGCAGCTCGTCGCGGTAGGCGTCGAAGCCCTGGGCGAAGCCCCAGACCCGGTTGGTGACGAAGGCGGCCACCGAGCCAGCGGTCTGGTAGCCCTGCTGCTTCAGGCGCTCGGCCAGCGTGACGCGCTCCTCGCCCAGCACGTTGTCGCCGTTGGCGCGGATCTCCAGGTGGTAGGGCTCCAGGCCGGTCATCATGGCGGCGTGGGAGGGGATGGTGAGCGGCAGCGGCGAGTAGGCCTGCTCGAAGCGCCGCCCGCGCGCCGCCAGGGCATCGAGCCAGGGCGTCTGGGCGGCGGCGTGGCCGTAGCAGCCCAGGCGGTCGGCGCGGGTGGTGTCCAGGCTCACCAGCACCACGTCGGGCGGCAGGGTGGCCCGCTGCTCTGGGGGAGCCGGCTGGGGCTCGGTGGCGCAGGCCGCTAGCAGCAACAGGGGCGCAGATCGGCTCACTTCTACCTCCGGTCGATGGGCACGAGCAGCTCCAGGGACAGGGCCGCGGCGCCCGCCTGGCGGGAATAGGCGCTGGCGAGCTCCGCCGCCAGCTCCGGCGATCCCTGCAGGCTGGCCGTGTACCAGGCGCTGGCCAGCACCTCGGGGTGCTCGGGATGGTTGGACAGGAGCGCCTGGGCCCGCTGGAGCGCTCCGGGCTGCCCCAGATCCGCCAGCACCCGGACCTGCATGATGTCCAGCAGCAGGTTGTCAGCCACCTGGCGGCGCCGGGTCTCCAGCCCGGCAGAGGCCAGGGCCAGGCGCCCGGCCCTGCGTCGAGCTTCGACGAGCCAGGCCACCGCGTCGAAGCGGAACTTGTGCTGGAGCACCGAGCCGTCCAGCAGCTCGAGGGCCGCGATGGGATCGTCCAGCGCCAGCCAGGCGCGGCCGGTGGTCAGCACCACGCGAGGGCCGCTGTAGTCGAGCTGCTCCAGCAGCCAGAGGGAGCCCCATACCTGCTCGAGATCCCCCTGGTGCAGCGCCTGCCAGGCCTCCAGTGCCAGGACCTGCTCGCGCTCCGGCCCTGTCTGCAGCCAGCGCTCCCACCAGGCCTCGAAGCGTTCCTGATCCCCGTTCTCCACCGCCAGGGCCAGGGCGTTGACCAGCAGCTGCTCGCCATCGGGGCGGAACAGCAGGGCATCGTCCAGGTGGTAGGCGGCCTGTGCCCAGCTCCCCAGGGCACCGTGGCAGCGGGCCACCGCCAGCGCCTCGGAGACGCCGTAGCCGGGATGCGCCACCAGAGGCTCCAGCAGCGACAGGGCCTCGCTGCACTTGCCGCGACCGGCCAGGGAGCGGCCCAGCCCCAGCGCCGCCTGCGCGTCGTTCGGATCGCGCTCCAGGCGCTCGCGGAAGAGCGCGGCCGCCTGCTGGAAGCGACCCTGGCCCAGCAGCGCCTGCGCCGGCAGCCTGCGCTCCTGTTCGCCCCTCACGGCGGCCGGCAGGGCGCAGAGCACCAGCAGCGACAGCATCGGGGACAGGCGACGCATGGCATCCCGGGGGAAGGCGAGAGGGGCGACCGTCTATCGCGCTTCCCTGGCCGGGACCCGTCACGGGATCTGTCCGGCGGGGTCGCCGTGCGATCCTCGCGGCCCCGCACCACCCCGAAGCTGCCACGCCTTGGCCATGGGTCACCCGAAGGGGGTGCCGCTCATCCTGGGCGACGGCTCCTTCAAGCCCAACATCTCCGTGATGGTGGGCGACCTCTACCAGCCCGGCGACGCCAAGCGGGGCGCGAGCTCAAGCGTCTTCTACATGGGCATCAACATCGGCGCCCTCATCGCTACCCTGCTGGCCGCGCTGGTCGCGGGCTTCGTCTACTCGCTGCTGCCGCGGCTGGACGCCGCCATCAAGAAGTACGGAGCGTGACTGCGCCTCGGGATCAGTCCCCGCGCTTGGCGTAGGTGCCCACCAGCTCCACCTGCAGCAGCACGTGGCCTTCCATGGCCTGCAGCAGCGCGGCGCGATCCGGCTCACCCAGATCGGGCAGGACCGTGTCTAGGGCGTAGAGCTTGTGGAAGTAGCGGTGCTCGCCCACCGGCGGGCAGGGGCCGCCGTAGCCGGTGCGACCCCAGTCGTTCTTGCCCTCCAGCGTGCCGGGCGGCAGGTGTCGCGCCGACTCGGGCAGCCCGGAGTCGTCGGGGGGCATGTTGTACAGCAGCCAGTGGGTCCAGATGGTGGTGGGGGCGGCAGGATCGGGGGCGTCGGGGTCTTCGACGATCAGCGCGAGGCTCTGGGTGTCCCCGGGCACCCCGTGCCAGTCCAACGGTAGCGAGGTGTCGTCACCCTCGCAGGTGTACATGGTGGGGATCCCCCCGCCGGGCGGGAAGGCCACGGAGCTCAGGATCAAGGCGCGATCGGCCAGCGGGGGCGGCTGGCTGCCGGGCTCCTCGGGAGGAGGGAGAGGAGGCACGCTGAGCCGAGCGGCCGCGGGGGTGGGTTCCGAATCACCGCTGCAGGCCAGGATGAAGAGGGCGGTGAGGGCGAGGACGCTCATGGTGGCCCCGGGTTGGCAGGTGACAGCTGCGCTATTCCCCTATCCCGCGGGCACAGGGGAGGGAGACAGGATGTGGGCTCGCGACGAATCACACCCCGTCCAGTCTCGGGTTTCGCCAGTTCTCGGGGCTCGGGACGGGGGACTCGGGCTCGGGAC
>CAZEJJ010000057.1:0-39439 GCA_964512185.1 uncultured Enterobacterales bacterium
CGGCGGCAGCGCCACGAACCACGGCACCTCCCTGGGCGAAGAGGGCCGCGACCGGGTGCGCGACTTCGTGGACGGCGGCGGCTCCTACACCGGCTCCTGTGCGGGCGCGTTCCTGTCCATGCTGCACTACGACATCGACGACTACGAGGCCAACGGTGCCTGGGAGCCCTACTACCACCTGTGGCCGGGGGTGGGAGACGCCACCTACACCGGCGGCGAGTACCACGACATCGTCTTCGACGATCCGCACCATCCCATGATCGCCGGCTGGCCCAGCCTGGCTGACGGGCTGGTGGAGGACGTCTACCACAACTACGGCTGTCGCTTCGATCCCGACGACCCCGACAATCCTCCGGACACCGAGTACCTCGGCATCAACGACGATCCCTACGCCCCCGCCCTGGACGGCTGGCACAACATGCTGGCCTACAAGGCCGACGAGGAGGCCGGCCGGGTGGTGGTCACCTGCTCCCACCCCGAGGGCGCCGACAGCGGCGAGAAGCTCGACCTGACCGCCGCCATCCTCCAGTACGCCCTGGACGGCCAGGGGGAGCCCTGGCCAGAAAAAGGAGTGATCGACGAGGGCGTACCCGTGGAGATGTCGCGCGACCACGAGCTGCTGGGCGATGGACAGTACCACCACTGGACTGTGGATCTGCCGGAGCTGGTGGAGAGCGCCGAGCTCGCCGTCACCGATCTATCCGCGGACACCGAGATCTATGTCCGGCTCGGTGACCGACCCGATCGCATGGATCCACTCTCCGCCTCGGCGCCAGGCGCCGACTCGGTGGGCCTGGTGCTGACCGATCCGGAGCCCGGCACCTGGTACCTGGCCGTGTACGGCGCCCATGAAGTGCTCAACGGCTCCAGCTACACGGTGTCAGCCCACTGGACGGTCTTCGAGGACACGGGGCTGGACGACACGAGCGGAGACGATCCCTCCCCCGACTACCGCAGCGCGTCGCGGCGAGCCTGTGGCTGCGACGCCGGATCCACTCCGCTGGGCTGGCTCTCCCTGCTGGTGGCGGGAGCCCTGCTGCGACGACGACGCGGAGCGGCGGGCCCGGCCCGATCGTCGAACAGCGTCGAAGAGGGTGTCCAAGGCTGACGTTTTTCGACACATCTTCGACGTTTCTGGAGGCACCCTCGGCAGGCAGACCCCTCTGTAACGCGCGTCATTCCTGCAATACCGACGCATCCCCCCGGGGTCACCGCGCGCTGGCCCGATCCTTGCTTCAAGCTGGGCCATGCTGCACATCGCCCTCCACGCCCGCCCCGGTCTCTGGCTCTTCCACGATCACGTCGAGGCCAGCGCCCTGTGGGACCGGATGGTCTCCCTCGGCCCCGTACACCATCTCTGCCTGATGCCGAACCACGTCCACCTCTTCACCCAGCGAATAGACGTGGCGAAGCTGCGCGGCGCCATGAGCGGCCACGCCCGCTGGTCGAGCCACCGGCGCGGCGGGGACCGCCGGCTCTGGCGCGGCTACGACGAGCCCGCCGTGATCAGCAGCCCGGAGCACCTGCAGCGCACCCGCCGCTACGTGCTGCTCAACCCGTGCCGCGGGCGGCTGGTGAGCGACCCCCTGGGCTGGCCCTGGTCGACCCACCGCGACGCCACAGGCCTGGCCTGGCCGCGCGCACGCAAGGTGGTGGGCGATCCGGTGGACTTCCACGGCTACGTGTCGCGGGATCGCAGCGTGGACCCCAGGGGCACCGATCTGCCCGTGTTCGGGCTGTACACCTCCTCGCCCAGCTTCGAGCAGGTGCTCGAGGCCGTGAGCGCCGTGACCCGCACGCCGGTGCCGCAGCTGCTCCGCGACCCCACCCCCAGACGCCGGCTGATCCGCTGCCTGCGCTGCTTGACGGACATGAGCGCTCGCGGCATCGCACGGCGTCTGGAGGTGTCGCCCACCACCGTCAGCAACGTCGCGATCCAGCGGGACGATCTCGTGCACACGGTGGACCGCGTGATCGGCGATCGCCGGTTCCCGCTCCTCCAAGACGGAGATCTCCGCTCAACGGCGATGTGGCGCCGCTACAGTGACTACCTGTGGTCAAAGCACCGAGCGCGTCAGAACGACCTATGTAGCTGAAATCTGGACACGGCCAGACCTATGTCGCCAAGATCTGGACACCCCCGCAAGGAAACCGGTGAAAACCGCCACGGATGGAAGCCGTGGGGCCTCAGAATGGCCGATTCCACACCCCAGAGGGGCCAAGTGTCCAGATCCAACGGAGATAGGTCTGCGGCTGTCCAGTTTTGAAGGACATAGGTCCCTACTGGAGGGGGTACGGCCCAGCATCGGTGAGGGCGTACAGGGCGAAGCTGGCCAGCCAGTGGGCTCCGCCGTAGCCGGAGTCGTACAGCTGGCTCCAGCCCGCGTCCAGATGGGTGCTGGCGAGCCGCAGGTAGGCGGCGGAGCGGGGGTGATCGGGCGGAAGGGCCCGGGCGATCTCGCGGTAGCTGCCGGCGCGCTGGAAGGCCAGGCCGATGAGGTGGCCGATGCGAGGGTCCTCGGGATCCAGCACATCCACGGGCGTGGACAGGGGCGCGAACCGGAGATCATCGGGAGCGGGCAGGAAGGCATCGAGCCACACGGGGTACGCCGTGGGCTCCAGCACGCGCCGCATCAACGCGGCCTCCACCAGGCAGGGCGAGATGAAGTCCTCGCCGGAGGGCTCGTAGGCGGTGGGGCAAGCGGTGTCCGCACTGTAGAAGTCCAGCGAACGCCGGCGGATGGTGGCGGCCAGGGCGTCATCTCCGGTGATCTGCGCGGCATCGAGGGCGTGCACCAGGGCGTAGGCCGTGTTGGAGTGGGTGCCCTCGCGCACGGGCACGCTCAGGCGCTCCAGGTACGACCCCAGGCGCTCCGAGAGCAACGCCGCCAGGGGCGCCGTGGCTGCGGCCCACCGACGGGCGTCGGGATCGTCCCAGGCCGCCAGCTCTCCGTGCAGGCGCAGGTACCAACCCCAGCCGTAGGGGCGCTCGAAGCCCAGGCTGCGCTCCTGTTGGAAGAAGGCCAGCTCCCGAGCCAGCAGCTCGGGGGTGAGGTGGCGGTCGAGGGACTCCCGGAGGCGTGCAGCCTCGGGGAGCCCGGGCCGCAGCCGCAACACGCGGACCATGGACCAGTGGCCGTGCACGGCGCTGTGCCAGTCGAAGCAGCCGGAGAAGGCGGGCGTGGCTTCGGCGGGAGGCAGGAAGTCGCCGGCGGCGTCGTAGACGTGGCTGGGCTTGTTGGGCCAGGGGCGGTCCACGCACTCCAGCGACAGGGCGATCAGCGTGCTGGCGCGCTCGTCGTCCAGCCCTGGCCAGGGCGGCGGCTCCATGTGAGCGGGCCCAACCGGCGGCGGTGAGGGCGCGGGGGCCGGGCCGCAGCCCACAGCCAGCAGCAGCGCAGCGACGGGAGCGAGTCCATGACGCATGGGGGTTCCGCGTGGGATGTGCGCAGCGAGCCTATCCCACGCACTGAAGCACCCAGCGCTCCACCGCGGAGAAGTCGCGCACCTGCACCCCGTAGTGCAGGGCCAACAGGCCCGCGCCGCGGGCCCCCTCCAGGTCGAAGTGCGGCGAGTCGCCCACGTGCACCGCCTGCGCAGGCTCCACCCCCAGCCGTTCGCAGGCCAGGTGGAAGATCTCGGGCTGGGGCTTGTCCCAGGGCAGCTCCCCGGAGATGAGCACCTCGTGCACTGCTCGATCCAGGCCCAGCCCCGCCAGCACGGCGCGGGTGCGGCTGTCGGCGTTGGAGACGATGCCCAGCCGCAGCCCGGCCGCGCGCAGCCGCGCGCAGCAGCCCAGCAGGTGGGGATCCAGCCGGTAGGACGAGGCGCGCCCGAAGTACCGGAACAGATCCTCGAAGTACGCCGCATCGTCGCAGCCAGTGGCCTCGGCCACCACGCGCTGCCAGAAGGCGCGGCCGTCGCCTTCCATGCGCTGCTGGCCGGAGACCTCGGTGAACACCTGCTGGAAGCGGGTCATCAGCCGGTCCTGATCCTGCTCCACGCCGTGGGCCCGCCCCTGGCGGGCGTAGGTCTCCGCCACCGGCCGGATGGGCCGAAACGCCGTGCCATACAGATCCATCAGCAGCGCGCGCAGCATGCTGCGCTCCTATCAGGGCCCGGCTACTCCGCCGCGGGCTCGGGCTCGGGCTCCGGCTCCGGCTCCGCCGCGGCCGCCGCCTCTTCGCAGCGACTGGAGCCCTTGATCGTGTCCACCTTGCGGCCGTAGGCCAGGATCAGCTTCTCGGGATCCAGCTCCACCTCGGGCTGGTTCTGCCAGCCCGCGATGGTGAAGGAACCCAGGCCCTGCACTACCTTGACGGGCCCCGCGGCGATGCGGCCGGTCTTGGGGTCGAACAGCTGCACGGGCACCTCGACCAGACCGAAGGGCACGTCGGTGCCCAGGCAGCCGTGCACGGACATGCCCTGTTCGCCCTGGTCGAAGCGCAGCTGCAGGGTGAGATCGGGAATGGAGCCCCCGTGCACCCAGTAGTCGAAGTAGGGGCCCAGGTCCTGACCCGAGGCGGCCTCCATGGCTCGCTGGAATTGCTCGGTGCTCAGGGTCTCTCCACGGTAGTTGGCGGCCAGGTTGTCCAGGGCCAGGAAGTAGAGCTGGTCGCCCACCTTGCGCCGCAGCATGTGGGTCATGAAGTAGAAGCCGTACTCGGCCCGCATCTTGTGAGGCACGTCGGACAGGGCGGTGGAGCCGGTGAGGGAATAGGGCCGCCGGTAGCGGTTGACCTGGCGGTAGGTTTCGGCGCGCTCGGTGGGATTCTCGAGGTTGTTGCGCACCACCTCGAGCCGCTCGTCGAAGGGGTCCTTGCCCAGGGCCGCGCGCACGTAGTAGGCCGCGTAGGCGTCGGACAGGGCGGTCTCGAGCCAGCGATCCCTGGATGTGGCTGGAGCCAGCAGCTGGCCCCAGTACTGGTGGGCCACCTGCCGGGCGATCATGATCTGCGCCAGGTGGGGGTTTTCCTTGGCGACAGTGGATGCCTCGCCCACGTCGAGATCGTCGCCGGCCATGGTGTACTGCTTGACCGTGGTGACCCCCACCAGGCCGTGGGTAGCGTCGTAGAAACCCGACCGCATGGCGGTGCCCGCGAAGGATCCCGCCCCCTGGTAGACCTCCACCTCTTCTTGCGGGTAGTCGGGCAGGAAGCGCTCCAGGAAGGACACCACCCGCCGCACCTCGGGCGGGAAGCTGGTGAGGGCGCCCGCCGTGTCGAAGAACAGGTGCACGCTCACCGCCGGCATGCCCGCGCCCGCGGGCTCGTCGCGCTCCTTCCACTGGCCGATTGCCACGCCCACATCGCGCGCGTCCTCGCCCTGGGTCTCCACCCAGCGGCGCCCGGTGCTGTCCACGTCGTCCCACTTGTCGATGGTGTCGCCCGCCGCGGCGACGCTGAAGGTGCGCAGGGAGACACCCGGCACGGCCATCTTGAGGTGGAAGTCCCAGGCGTTCTCGTACAGCTCGGGCAGGATCTCTGGCAGCACGGGCTGGAAGCCGGTGGTGGTGCCCAGCGGACGGCCCTGGTAGCTCCAGTTGGCGTACTGCCAGTCGGCTTCCCAGTCGACCACCAGCTTCACCTGCTCGCCCACCGGCACCAGCTCCGGAAGCAGAGCGATGATCTCATAGCGATAGCCGGTGTTCTCGATCAGGTTGCGGGACTCACCCGCCTCGCCGATGTCCACGGTCTCGCCCAGGTCGGCCTCCACCTCACCCGCCGAGGCCTCGGCGCCGGTGCCGCCCCCTGGGCCGGAGCTGGTGCCGTCCTGCTGGCTGACGGAGCCCACGTCCTCGCTCACCTCGCCGCCAGCTGTGGAGTCCTGCGTCAGGTCCAGCGCGGCGGTGTCGCGGTGGGGCAGATCGGCGGAGAGCGCCACCCAGGGCACGGGGGTGCCGTCCTCCAGCGTCAGGGAGCGCATCTTCCAGGTGCCCTTGACGGCGTAGTCCGCGGGCAGGCCCATGATGACATGGCGCAGCGGTGCGCCGTGGGCCTGCAGGGTGATGGTGGAGTCCACCTTGGCCCGCTGGGCGTTGGAGAAGAAGTTGGCCGGGCGCGCCTCCACCAGCACGTCGGCGGACACGGGATCGAGACGCACCGCGGGCTTGACGCTGCTCTCGCCCTCGGCGGGCCTCCAGGCCTCGCCCGACAGGCGCTGGAAGTGGTGGTCGCCCTGGTTGTCCTCGCCGTAGGTGAAGGCCAGGGAGCGGTAGCCCAGCCCCGACTGCCCCAGCCCGTCGCGGAAGCAGGTGACCCACTGGTCGTAGCCCCGGGCCCCCAAGGTGGCGCCCTGCTCGGCGGCCACTCGAAAGGAGGTGTCGGTGTTGAAGTCGGCCACCAGACGCACGTGCTCGCCGGGGAAGCCCAGCTCGTCGTGCAGCATGCGGTCCTGGCGCAGCATGGCCACGGGATCGAGGCCCAGCTCCACCAGCGCGTTGCGCCGGTCGGGGAGCAGGTTGGTGGCGATCACGCGCGCCCGGAGCTTGCCGCGCTTCTCGGTGACCACGTACTCGGCGTCCACCTCCTCGTCTGCGCTCTCGCGGTACACGAAGCCCGCGCCCACCGGCTCGAGCTCGTACAGCAGCTCCCGCACCTGCGGATCCACGCTCAGGATCATGCCGCGGGTGATCTGGGTCTCGAAGGGCTCGCCCTCGGCCGCGACGCCACGGACCTCGTCGGGATCGGAGCCCACCCGACGCACCATCTGGTTGCCGAAGGCCTGGGCATCGCCCGCATCGGGGAAGTCGACCTTCAGGGTGCCCTTGCCCACGAACACCACGCCCACCTGCTGCTCGGACACGGGGGCCTTGCCGCTGTAGACGGGCATGAGGATGCCCTCGTGCAGATCCACCGAGCAGACGCCGTCTTCCAGGTGGGTGCCGTCCACACGATAGGCGGTGTCGGTCATCCAGAGGGCATTGGTGGAGTGCCACCAGGTGTTGAGGCTGGCCTGATCCACCACTGCCAGGGATCCGCCCCCGGGGCCCGCGCGGGTCTCACCTGAGGGGAGCAGGCAGAGGCAAGGAAGCAGCAGGGCGGGCAGCAGCAGGGCGAGTCGATTCATGGTGACCTCGAGCGGGCGAGGGAGCGCGGCCGTGGCGGCCGGAGCAAGAACATACCGGTCCCCGCCATGCACGTCGCGGCCGTCGCGCTCAGTACGTGTCGCGAGGTGCCCGACTGTTGACCCACGGCGCGACGAAAACCACGGTCATTCGCAGAAAGGACCGGGCCACACCAGGGTGTTGTTGTCCTCGGCGCACTCCAGGTCTTCGGAGGAGATCTCGAAGACCAACGAGTCGATGCCCTCCACCTGGCTGGCGGTCAGCTCGACCAACACCGAGTCGGCGTAGCGCCCCACCGTGAGGCTGGGGGCGATGGTGACGGTATCCAGCAAGGTGTCCGTGCTGCCGGTGCGCGCGTAGACCAGCACCGTGGCAGCCACGTCCAGATCCACCGCGCCCTCGTTGCCAGCGTGCAGCCACACCAGCACGATGTCCTCGTCGCAGTCGATCTCGCAGACGTCACCCATGGCCAGCGTGAGATCGGGTGCGGAGATGCCGTCGCCGGCGGTCATGTCGCCAGATCGGAAGTTGTTGTAGTCCAGCCAGTTGAGGTCGGCGCTGGCCGGGATGGTGCCGTCTTCGTTGATGTTGGTGATGTGGTAGGCGTGCTGGTTCCAGATCTTGCGGCCCGGGCGCCAGGAGTCGTCGGCGTCGCCGAAGACATGGATGCCGCTGTAGGTGCCGTACTGAGCCGTGTTGGCCACCACGATCTCTGCGTGGCCGTCGCCGTCCACGTCGGCGATGGTGGGGTATTCGAGCCAGGTGCCGTTGGAGTGCTCGGAGCTGTTGAGCTTCACCGAGCCGTCCACGCCGTTGAACACCCACAGGGTGGTCTGGTCGGCGTAGACCACCTCGGCCACACCGTCGCCCTCGAAGTCGAACACCGCCGAGCCGGTGTTGCCGGAGGAGGAGTCGTCGGTGACCGCCTGCCAGCGGATGGTGCCGTCGGCCTCGAACACCGAGTAGCGCGAGCCGGAGGCGACGCCGATCTCGGGATCACCGTCGCCGTCGTAGTCGGCCACGGTGGGCGGGCCGCCGTAGTAGGAGGAGCCGGCGCCAGGGATGCTGGCCTTCCACAGCACGGTGCCGTTGGTGTCCTGCAGCCGGATCTTGCCGTCTCCCGCCACGGCGATCTCACCCTCTCCGTCGCCGTCGAAGTCGGCCACCGCGGGGTAGCCGTCGGTCTCGCCGTTGTTCCAGATGGCCGTGCCGTCCATGCGGTACAGGGCGTTGCCCACCACCACTTCCTGGATACCATCGGCGTCGATGTCCACCGCGAACGAGGCGCTGCCCACGTTGCCGCTCACCCCGCCGATGCCGTAGCTGCCTTTGCCCACCACCGCACCGCTGTTGTCGATGATGGCCCGCCCCGCGATGATCTCGGGGTTGCCGTCGCCGTCCATGTCGGAGATGGCGGCCACGTCCGAGGTGCCGTCGATGTGGCCCGAGATGCTGCCGGAGGTCCACTTGATGCTGCCATCATGCTCGAAGGCCACCGCCGCGGACGGGGTGAGGGAGACAAGCTCGACGATGCCGTCACCGTCGATGTCCCCGCAGGCCACGCCGCCGGTGCCCTGCAGCCCGGCCCCGGTCTTGTTCCAGAGCTCGGTGCCGTCCAGACCCGACATGGCCCGCAGCACGCCGCCGGTGCTGTAGGAGCCGGAGCCATAGCTCACCAGCACGATGTCCGGCGTGTCGTCGGTGTCGATGTCGCCGTCGCCGTCGTCGTCGGACAGCTGACAGACGATGGGCTGCGACATGACCTGGTTGCTGCCCGCGTCCACCGACCAGTCGCCCTTCTTCCACTTGACCACCGGGTTGAAGGTGCCCGTCTCCACCTCGTTCTCGCAGTCGCCGTCGGTTGAGGTGTCGTAGCCGGCCAGGGTCTGCTCCGGGCAGTCGTCGTCGGGAGGCGCCTCGGTGTCGTCCGGGGCCTCGGTCTCGTCGGGAGGCACGTAGTCGGAGTCGCCCGGGACGGGATCCTTCTGCTCGTGAACGTTGTACTCAGAGCAGGCGGAGATCAGGGCCAGGACCAGCAGGGGCGAGAGGATCGAGGAGCGCATGGGCTCTCCATGACAGGACCGGGGCGGCGACGCGCACACCGTAGCACGCCGGCAGGCCACCAGCGCAGCCGACCCCAACCCCCAGCCTGCCAGTTAGGAAGCTGCACCCCGCCTCCGGAGATCCCATGTCAGGCCTGGTGTTCGAGAGCCACACCCGGTACCACTGCACCTGCTGTGGCACCTGCTGCTCGGCACGCTGGGCCGTGCACGCCACCGACGAAGAAAAGGCCACCATCGAGGCCCTGCCCTGGGACGAGGTCGACGACCCGCCTCCCCGGGAGTTCACCCGCGTCAAGGACGGCCTCTGGAAGCTCGGCAAGCAGGCCGACGGCCTGCGCTGCGCCTACCTGGCCGAGGACGATCGCTGCGTCATCCACGGTCGCTGGGGCATGCTGGCCAAGCCCAGCATGTGCCGCCGCTTCCCCTGGCAGGAGGTCGCCTCCGACGAGAAGGTCTGGGTGAGCGCCAGCTACGGCTGCCCGGGGGTGGTGGACGGCCTGGGTACCCCCCTCGCCGAGCACGCCGAAGACGTGCGCCTGGTCTGTGAACGCCAGCTGTCGGAGCTGCGCGAGGGAGCCTCGGTGCGCTACCCCCTCAGCGGAGACCAGCAGGCCCCGGATGCCGAGATCAGCGCCGCCTTCGCCGCGCTGCAGGATGGCCTGGGCGAGGATCTCTTCCAGGGCCTCCGGCAGCTCGCCGCCTTCGCCGAACACGCTCCCGAGCTCGGAGAGCCCGAGCCCGCCCAGCGCCTCAGCGAGCGCTCCCAGATCCCGGCTGCGCTGGGCTACGCCTTCGCCTTCACCCTGTACGCCGACGTGGTGGACCCTACCCGCCTGCTGGACCGCATCAAGGCGGTGCTGGCCCTGCCGCGCATGCTGGTCTTCGGCCACAGCTACCACAGCCGCTTCCTGCGCCAGCCCATCGACATGGCCTCGATCTTCGAGCACCCGGGCCAGCTCCCCGAGCCATCCCACCGGCTGCTGCTGCAGCTGATCCGCGCCCGGCTCGACGCGCGACACGTGTTCTGGCACGCGCCGTCGGCCAGCGCGGGCATCACCCGCATGCTGCTGCAGCTGGACGCGGTGCTCTTCTACGCCCGCGCCCTGGCCGAGGACGACGCCATCACCCACGAGCAGGTGCTGGTGGCGCTGCAGGCGGTGGAGTTCAACATCACCCGCCAGACCACCGCCCTGAAGCTCGCCCGCCACGACCCCCGCCTGGTCAAGGCCTGGAAGGATCCCGTGGTGGCCCGCGCCGCGGCCCAGCTGTTCGCCCCCGCCTGATCCGCCACCATGCGCGCTCCCCCCACCGCCTTCCTGGTGCTGAGCACCCGCTGCGACCAGGGCTGCGGCTTCTGCTACTACCAGCTGGATCCCCAGCGCGAGCACGCCCGTTCCCTCGCAGGCGCGCAGCTGCTCCGGAGCCTGGATCAGCTGGCAGAGCGGGGCCTGCAGGCGGTCTTCCTCACCGGCGGTGAACCCCTGCAGCACCCCGACCTGGACGCCATCGTGGCCCACACCACCGCCCTGGGGCTGTCCGCCATCCTGCTCACCAGCGGCGCGGGCATGGACACCGATCGCGCCCTGGCCCTCGAAGAAGCCGGCCTGCAGGCCCTGGTGCTCTCCCTGTCAGCCTTTGGCCCCGAGCAACGCCGACGCTTCGCGGTCGCGGCGACCCTGCGCAGCGCGCGCCCCTCCCTCACCTTCGTGATCACCGCCGCCAACGCCGCGGCCGTGCCCCTGGTGCGCGCCACCGCCCGCAGCGCCGAGCTGCCCCTGCTGCTGCAGCTGGCCTGGATCCCCGATGACCACCCCGCGGCCCAGCTCGATCCCCGCCAGCTCCCCGCCCGGAAGGGCGCCGCCCTGACCCGCGAGCTCCAGGCCTGGAGCACCGAAGTGGGCCTGCAAGGCTATCGCGCGCTCCAGACGGCCTGGCTCGAAGGCCGCCCAACGCGACCGAGCTGGTGCGAGCTCGGAGGCCAGGCTCTGGTGCTGGACGCGGACGGCAGCGTGCTGCCCTGCTTCCACCGGCGGGATCTGGCCTGCGGGAATGTCGAAAGTGACCAGTGGGACGGAATCCTCGAGCGCCTGAGCGCGCTGGTCCCGACCCTCTGGACAGCCCCCTGCTACGGCGGACATTGCCTGTCGCTGCACCTGGAACAGCGCAGCCTGGAGGAGCCTGATCTGTCGAAGAATGTCTGAATGGGGGTTCACCCAGGCTGCGACATGAGGTAGAGTCCGGTGAACGTGGGCTTGGATCTTCCCTTGTCAGGCCCACGTTCCACGAACCCTCCCGGCGGTTCACGCCGCCCCCACGGAGATACCGATGAGTGTCCGCAACGTCCTGATGCTTTCCCTGGTCCTGGGCTTCGCCTTCGCCTGTGGCGGCGCCGCCGACCAGGCCCCCGCCACCCCCGAGCCCGTTGCCCAGCCCGCGCCGCCGCCCGCACCACCTGCTGCCGCGCCGGAGCCCGCACCCGAGGCAGAAGAAGTGGCCGCCGCCGAAGAGGGCGCAGAAGAAGAGGTCGCCGAGGCCGCACCCAAGACCGCCGACCCGGTTGCTCGCACCTCCGCCCCGGCCGAAGAAGAGCCCGCCAAGGTCTCCCACGGCACCGCCAAGAAGGCCAACGCCAAGTCCAGCAAGTAGACTGAGCGACCTCCTGCCCCCGTCCCATCTCGGGGCAGGAGGAGCGCCCTATTTCTGCAACAAGACCTGGGGCCCACCCCGGCCGGCGAGCCTGAAGCGCGCCTCGGGTTGAGGGCGCTCCGCCGTGACGGCTCGCCGGTGAAAGGGGCTGCTGCGCGGGCTGAGCACGCGGTAGGCCTGGCCGCGGCTGGTGGTGTCGGCGCGCACCCGCAGGGTGGGCACGCCCGCGAGGTGCTCGTTGGGATCGGAGCGCTGGCTGCGCGCCCTGAAAGGCAGCGCAGCGGGCCCCGCGTGGCTGAGCACGTCCCGGTCGTGGCCCGGGGCCACGCGGAAGCGGGAGCCAGGCCGCAGCACCGATCCCGATTCTTCGCGAACATCCAAGGCCATGCCACCGCAGCGGTGCATGGCGCAGGGAGTGCGCTGGGGGAGCTCGCAGCGAGCCACCAGCTCGACCGCCCGCGATGGGCCGCGCCGTGCGCTGGAGATGGACGGATCCTGGCGGGGTACGAGCTTCATGCGGATGCCCACAGGATAACATCCAGATGCAGCGCCGGGTGAGCCGGCGACAGCTGGAACGGGAGGCCACGAGGTGCTCGGCTGGTGGAGACGACGCAGACGGCGAGCCCTGTTGGCCCAGCCCTTCCCCGAGGCCTGGGAGGCCATGCTCCAGCGCAGCCTGGCCCACTACCGCTGGCTGGACGACCACGAGCAGCTCCTCCTGCACCGGGCCGTCCAGGTCCTGCTGGCCGAGAAGCGCTGGCTCGGTCGCGGCGGCCTGGAGCTCAGCGACGACATCAAGGTCACCATCGCCGGCCAGGCAGCCCTGCTGCTCATCGGCATGGAGCACGACTACTACCGCAACGTCACCGAGATCCTGGTGTACCCGGCGGGCATGCGCACCGGCCGTGAGCGCCCGCGGCCCGGCGGCGTGGTGGACGAGACCGAAGCCGTGACGCTGGGCGAAGCCTGGGTGCGAGGCCCGGTCATCCTCTCGTGGCGACACGCCCTGGACGGCGGGCGCGACCCTCGCGACGGCCGCAACGTGGTCTACCACGAGTTCGCCCACAAGCTCGACATGCTGGACGGCAGCGCCGATGGCGCCCCCATCCTGGCGGACCGCGAGCGCTACCAGCGATGGTACCGGGTCATGAGCGCCGAGTTCGAGCGCCTGCAGCGAGCCACCGAGCGGGGCAGGGTGACCCTCCTGCGAAGCTACGGGGCCGAGTCGCCAGCGGAGTTCTTCGCGGTGGCCGTGGAGGCCTTCTTCGAGCGCGGCGACCGCCTGCAAGGTCGCCATCCCGAGCTCTACGCGCTGCTGCGCGACTTCTTCGGTCAGCACCCGGCTGGGAGACTCGCCCGCTGACCGCCTCGACGGGTGATAGCCTGAGCGGACCAGGAGGTCCCGTGACCAAGCCAGCCACCCAGGATCTGAGACCCTTCAGGATCATCCCCGCCGCCGAGCTGGCAGAGCTGGAGAGGCTCGGTCACAAGCTCCACTTCGGCGGCGGCCAGCATGTGTTCCGCGAAGGCGAGCCCGCCGATCACGCCCTGCTGCTGTTGGACGGGCGCCTGTCGGTGGCGGTGCGCACCGCCGCGGGTCCCAGGTCCGTGGGCGACGTGTGGCCCGGCGAGGTGGTGGGCGAGACCGCGCTGTTCAACCCGCGCTCCACTCGCAACGCCACCGTCACCGCGGTGGTGGCCAGCACCTGCCTGGTGGTGGATGAGCCGCTGCTGGGCGCCGCTCGCGGCTCGCGGGCACTGGCCGCCGCCCAGAACCACCTGCTGAGCACCATGGCCAAGCGCATCCGCTCCACCAACCTCTCCATCCGCCGCGCCTGGCAGGAGGAGCGCGCCGCCAAGGCCGCCCGCGACCGCAGCCCCGAGCCGGAGCAGCCCCACCCGAGCCTGCTGCAGCGGCTGGTCAGCATCTTCGGAGGTGGCTCATGAGCGTGGACTACCGCGCGACAGCCTTGCAGCTGCTCGAGACCCACGGCGTGGACAGCGCGCTGGAGCAGGTGTTGGCTCAGATCCTCGAGAGCTGCTTCGTACACCGCCTCGCGCCCGGCGAGATCCTGTGTCGCGAGGGCGCCCCGGCCGAAGACCTGTACTTCATCCTGCAGGGCAGCATCACGGTCCGCATGCGCGACTTCCTGGGGCTGGAGCAGCCCATGGCCACGCTGCAAGCTCCCAGCATGCTGGGCCACATGGGCCTGGTGGACCAGGCGCCGCGCAGCGCCACCTGCGTCGCCGCTTCCAGAGGTCAGGTGGCCGTGCTCCCCAGCCAGCGCTTCCAGCTGCTGGCCCGCGAGCTGGGCCCTCCAGGAGACGTGCTCCGTCGACTGCTGCTGTCCGCCATGAGCAAGCAGCTCAGCATGGGCAACGCCGAGCTCAAGTCCATCATCGCCCGGGCCCAGGGCGAGGACAGCGAGGTGGACCAGGCCGAGCTCAGCGCCGTGACCGGCACAATCAAGGGCTGGGGTTCGACGGAGGGCTGATGCGCAGCTTCACAGGGGAGGTGCTGCTGGCCGGCGGCCTGCTGGTCGCCGGCTGCCCGGCGCAGGATCTCTCACCCGCACCGGAGCCTCCGGCAGCTCGCCGGCAGCCCCGCCCCTCCATCCTGCTGGTCACCCTGGACACCACCCGCGCGGATCACCTGGGGGCCTATGGCTACGAACAGGCAGATACGCCGGTGCTCGACGCGCTGGCCGCAGAGGGAGCCCTCTTCCTGCGGGCCTACGCCACCGCACCCCTGACCATCCCAAGCCACTCCAGCATCCACACCGGCCGCAACCCGCCCTCCCACGGGGTGCGCGACAACGGCGACTTCAACCTGGGCGCACAGCAGATCACCCTGGCGGAGCGCCTGTCCGAGGTGGGCTACCTCTGTGCGGCCTTCACCGCCGCCTTCCCCACCCAGGCCCGCTGGGGCTTCGACCAGGGCTTCCACATCTACCACGACCCCCTGGAGCGTCCGCCCACCCAGCTGGACTGGCGCGATCAACGTCGGGCCGGGCAGGTGGTGGACGATGCCCTGGCCACCCTGGCGGATCGAGCGGGCCCCCTGTTCGTGTGGCTGCACCTCTTCGACCCCCACTGGCCCTACGATCCCCCCGAGAGCCACTGGCCTCCAGGCCTGCCCCACCGCGCACCCGAGGGTGACGGGGAGGCCGAATCATCCGCACCTGCCCAGCGCGACATCACCCTGTACGACGCCGAGATCGCCTACACCGACCACCAGCTGGGACGCTTCCTGGACTGGTGGGACTCCTCGCAAGGCGACAGCTGGGTTGTGGTCACCGCCGACCACGGCGAGGGCCTGGGAGACGGCGGCGAGCGCACCCACGGCTTCCTGCTGCACGACGGCACCATCCGCGTGCCCCTCATCGTCCGCGGCGAGGGCTTCTCCGCCGGAGTCCGGGTGGACGGACCCGTCAGCCACGTGGACCTCGCCCCCACCCTGCTGGCCCTGGCCGGCCTGCCGTTGCACGAGGGCCTGCAGGGCCGCGACCTGCGTCAGGGGGGCTCCGAGCGCAGCTACTCCGAGGCCATGACCGGGCAGTACAACCTGGGGCTCGCACCCTTGCTGGCCTACACCGACGCCAGCGGACGCTACGCCGAGGGCGCGTGGGGGGCCTGGTACCCGGTGGAGGGCAGCTCGGTGGCCGTCGAGCCCCAGGCCGACTGGACAGCCGGGGTGGAGGCGGAGCTGCTGGCCCAGCTGGCCGCGGTCACCGAGGGCGCCGCGCCCGAGGTGGCCGCGCTGGATCCCGCCGCCCTGGAGCAGCTCATGGCCCTGGGCTACGTGGGCGGCGATCCCGTGGCGGAGGCGGGCGAGATCGATCCCCGCGATGTCATCGACATCGTGCCCCTCAGCTGGCGCGCGAGGCAGGCCATCGCCGCGGCCCCTCCGGGGGTGGCCGAACTCATCATCGCGCGGCTGGAGCAGCGCCTGCCCGACACCTTCGGCGTGGACCTGCTGCGCGCACAGCTGGCACGTCGCCGGGGCCACCTGACCGAGGCCGAGCAGCGCTACGCCGATCTCTTCCTGCGCTCTCCCAGCGCCACCATCGCCCTGCACCTGGCGGACATCTCCGCCAGCATGGGGGACTGGCCCGAGGCGGGCTCCTGGTACCAGGAAGCCCTGTCCATCCAGCCCGCCAGCCCGGAGGCCATGGCCGGCCTGGTGCGCTCCTCCATGGGCCAGGGAGAGCGGGTGCAGGCCGAGGTGCTGGCCGCGGGCTTCCTGGACACCTACCCCGACCACGCGGAGCTGCTCATCACCCGCGCCGAGCTGGCCATGGCCGACGGTCGCCTGGACGAAGCCGCCGGGCAAGCGAGCCGTGCGCTGGAGCAGCTGCCCCGCTCAGTCTGGGCCCAGGTGACCATGTCCCAGGTGCTGTGGGAGCGCGGCGAGGTGGAGCCCGCCATCGAGCGCCTGCACGACGCGGTGAAGCTGGACCCCTACCACGTGCCCCTGCGCGCCACGCTGGCGGAGTGCCTGCTGGAGGTGGGCCGCAACGCCGAAGCCGTGCGCGCCGTCCGCCCCGTGGCCCGCCTGTTCCCCGAGCACAGCCAGCTCCAGGCCCTGCACGCCCGCGCCCAGCTGGCCCTGGAGGCGGAGCGGGGGGGCTAGATGGTCCGCATCTTGAGCTGGCGGAAGACGGATTCGAGGTCCTTGCTCTGGGCCTCCAGCTGCTGCAGGGCCTGCTCGGCGTCGCCTTCGGCTTCCAGCAGCTGGTAGTGGCGCATGCTCACGGACCAGCCCAACCGGCGGGCGAGCACGAAGCGCTGCCGCCAGCGCTCAGGCCGGCCCAGGAAGTCGTCGCAGGTGTCGATGAGCACCGCCAGGTCCTGGGGCAGGTCCCCGCGCAGCTCCATGAGCAGGTTGAGCACGTGGTCGCTCTCCAGCCGGGTCTCGACTCCCTCCAGTCCCGCCAGGAAGCGGCGGATCTCGGCCACGGAGGCCTCTTCGGACAGGGGTCCCCAGCTGCCCTCCTGCTGCAGGGCGTGCAGCTCGGTGCCGGGCATGGCCACCGTGCTGCGCAGCCTGACGAAGTGCGGGCCGATGGCCGCCACGGCGCTGGCGGTGTCGTCGGCGTGGGCGTCGCTGAACTCCACGCCCCCGAGACCGGGCATGAAGTACAGGGACAGCTCGAAGCCCGCCTGCACCGCTCTCTGTCCAGCGGCGATCTGCCGCTCCCGGGTGACGCCCTTGTTCACCTGTGAGAGCACGGCGTCGCAGCCGGACTCCAGGCCCACGTGCACCCGGTCGAGCCCCGCCGTGCGCAGGCGCCGCAGATCCACGAGCTTGCGCCGCGCCAGGGTGTCGGAGCGCGCGTAGGCGGTGACGCGCTCCACAGAGGGGAAGCGCTGCCGCAGGCCCTCGATGATGCGCACCAGCTCGTCGGGCTTGCTGGCCAGGGGGTTGGCGTCCTGTAGAAAGGCGCTGCGGTAGCGATCCCCCAGCTGCGCCTTCATGGCGTCGAGATCCGCCAGCACATCGTCAGCCGAGCGCAGGGAGAAGCGCTGGCCCTTGTACACCGGGCAGAAGGCGCAGCGATTCCATGGGCAGTTGCGCGACACCCGCACCAGCAGGCTGCGGGCCTCGGACGGCGGTCGGATGGGGCCCTGCTCGAAGCTCATGGGTCCGCCATACCCCATCGGGACGCCCGAAGGCGAAGCCACACCACGGCGCCGACGCAAGAAGGCGTCTCAAAGGGTGGCTCGCCGCGCCGATTTCTAGATACGGTTAGTGGTCCTCGCGCCCAGCGCACATGACTCGACCGGCTGGCCCCCCAGGCCCGGCCAATCCCCTCCACTCGACTACCCGGAGTAGGCCCATGGAGACGGCAGCGACGCGCTTCCATGCTTTCATCAGCGCGCTCTGCGAACAAGACGAGACCCAGAAGGCCCTGCTGCAGGACTACCTGCTGCCCGGGGCCCTCGACGAGATCTCACAGCTCTTTCGCACCCTCGACTTCGACATGGGCGACGTGCTCATGGAGCAGGGATCCGAAGAGATCGACGACATCCTGGTCATCGTCGAAGGCCAAGGCGAGGCCCTGGCCGCGCCCTCCACCGTCGACGGCCGCTCCGGCCAACAGCAGCTGGTGGGCCGCCTGCAGAAGCTCGACGTGGTGGGTGAGATCGGCCTGGTCATGCGCACCCCTCGCACCAGCACCGTCATGGCCACCACGCCCATGCTGGTCCTGGCCATCAGCCGCGACGAGCTGCTGGTGCTGCTGGAGCAGGCCCCGCCCGTGGCCAACGCGCTGGTGCGCTGGTGCGCCCAGAACGCCGCCAACAAGCTGCTGCGCACCCAGTGGATGCACGACGAGGCCTACCCCATCGGCATGGAGGTCAAGGGCGCACCGGCGGCCGAGGCCGCCGCCCTGCCCTCCCCCGACTTCGCCCTGGCCGACGCCGATCGCCGCTACATGGGCTCCTCGGCCAAGACCACCAAGCTGGTGCGCGAGCGGCTCAGCAAGCTGCGCTGCCTGGACTGGGAAGCCGCCGACATCAACGACGAGGCCGCCAAGGCCTTCGGCTTCTTCCGGGTGCCCTCCGGCCGCGCCATCCTGGCCGAGGGCGAGCTGGGCGATTCCCTCATGATCCTCTCCGGCGGCATCGCCAACATCCGCAAGCGCGACGGCGAGCTGGTGCACGGCTGGGCCGCTGGCAACGCCAAGCCCGTGCACTCCCTGCTGGGCGAGATGGCCTTCCTCAACCCGGGCGCGCGCACCGGCTCCGTGCTGGCTGCCACCAGCTGCGAGGTCCTGGAGCTCAAGATCGACGCGGTGCCCAACCTGGTGGAGCACTCCCCCAAGCTGGCCCAGCTGCTGCACCTGGCGGTGCTCAAGACCGTCTGCCCCAAGCTGGCCGACACCTCCGCCTACCGTGCCTCCATCGAGGCCGTGTCCAAGGGCGACTGGGAGCAGTGGTTCGTCGACGACGACTACTACACCGACAAGGTCAAGGGCATGCAGCGCGGCTGATCCTCGCCTGCTCTCAAAAAAAAGCGCCCCAGATCCGGGCCCTGCTGCGTTGCACCTCCCAGGGTCGCTGCGGATGTTCGCATTCGACCCCTTGGAGGTGTGATGCGCAAGCCCCTGTTCCTGTTGGCCCTCACCACCACCCTCGGCTGCCCGACGCCGGGCAGCGACACCGGCTCGCCGCTCACCGGACAGCCCGACACCAGCCTGGACTCCTTCTTCTCCCTCGAGCGAGTGCACGATCTGCAGATCCAGCTGGACGAGCAGGGCTGGCAGGACCTGCTGGAACAGCCCCAGGAGTACACCCAGGCCGACGTCACCCTCGACGGCGTGACCTACAGCGACGTGGGGCTGCGCCTCAAGGGAGGCGCCGGCTCGTTCATCCCGCTGGACGGCGACTACCCGGAGATCTCCCAGGACGGCAACGGCAACCCGGGCAAGTCGGGCTTCATCATCAAGTTCGACAAGTTCGTGGACGACCAGCTGCACCTGGGGCTCGAGAAGCTCACGGTGAACAACCTGGTGCAGGACGACTCCGGCATCCACGAGACCCTGGGCTACAGCATGTGGCGCGAGGCGGGCGTCCCCGCCCCCAGAACCGCCTACACCGACATCTCCCTGAACGACAGCCACAAGGGCCTGTACCTGCTGCTGGAGTCCGAGGACAACGACAGCTTCCTCGAGGACTGGTACGACGACAACGACGGCAACATCTACGAGGGCCAGTACGGCTGCGACCTGCGGGAGGAGAGCGTCGAGGGCTTCGACCAGGACAACGGTGACGACGAGAGCCGCGAGGACCTGTACCAGCTGGTGGAGCTGCTCGAAGAGGTGAGCCGCAGCGAAGGGGACGAGGCCTACGAGCTGCTGCGCTCCGCGGTGGACCTGGACGAGTACCTGGCCTTCGCCGCCAGCGAGATCTACCTGGGCCACTGGGACGGCTACGCCGTCAGCGCCAACAACTACAAGGTGCACCACCACGAAGATGGCGAGTGGACCTTCATGCCCTGGGGAGCGGACCAGCTCTTCGAGGAGAGCTTCGGTGGCTACGCGGGCGTGCTCCAGGAGCCGGGGCCCGCCTGGCACGGCGGCCGCATCCACGAGCTCTGCTTCGACATCGAGCCCTGCCGCTACCAGCTCTTCGAGGCCTTCCACCAGGTGATGGACCGGGTGGAGCAGCAGGACCTGCCAGGCCTGGCCGACCAGGCCCGCGAGCTGGTGGGCGAGCGCCTGCTGGAGGAGTCCACCGCCCACGGCGATCCCGAGATGACCCAGGAATCCTGGGACCAGGTGGAGCGCTACCTGGTAGAACGCCCCGACCAGGTGCTGCGCTGGCTGCCCTGCCTGGCCGGAGAACCAGTGGACCACGACGGCGACGGCTTCGACGGCTGCACAGTGGACCCCGACGACGACAACCCTGAGATCGGGGGTTGATCCCCGTCAGCCCAGCCCCCTCGACCGCCACCGCCAGCGACTTCCGGGCCACCATCGAAGCCTGCAAGCGCGACATGGTGCGGGCCGCCACGCAGGCCTCGGGCGACAACCAGGCAGCGGCGGCTCGCGGTCTGGGCTTGAGCTACGACCAGCTCAGGTGCTACCTGCGGCGCTATGGGAGCAGAGCACCCTCGGGCAGGCTGTGGATCCCATGCCCGGCCAGCTCCGCCAGCATGATGGCGTCGAGCTCGACGGCAAGAGAGGGATCCAGATCTGAGCCTCCCGCCCTTGCCAACCGGGACTCCACCAGCGAGGCGGCCCGCTGGTGGGCCCACTGCGCGCCCGAGGCGGCCCAGTCGCCGTAGCTGCCGCGGTCCAGCACCGGCGACGGCAGGGACAGCTCCTGGCGCCAGTGCTCGCGGGTGTGGGGATGGGCCAGCAGGCTGCCCTTGTCCACGAGGGCCCCGAACAGGTCCACCAGGTCCACCTCGTGCCCCTGGATGCCGGCGCCCAGGCGCAGGGCCTGGCCGATGGCCTCGTGGTCCAGCAGCAGCTTCTCCAGGCTCTGGGTGAGGATGAAGTCCAGGATGCCGGCACCCGACACCAGGTCCACCCCCGCCAGCACCGCCAGCACCGCGCCGATGCCCGACTCCATGCCCGCCTGGTAGTCGGGCACCTTGGCGTCGGACAGCCCCATGTAGGCGTGCACGGGCAGGCCAAGCTGGCGGCCCACCTGGGCGTAGCCCACGTGGATCATGGCGGTCTCGATGGCCCCCATAGGGGTGGTGCCGCGGCGCATGTCGAAGGCCGAGGGCGCGCCGCCGTAGATGATGGGCGCGCCTGGCCCAGCCAGCTGGTGCAGGGTGATGCCCGAGAGGCACTCGGCGCAGTGCTGCAGCACCGCCTCGCGCAGGGTCACCGGCGAGGTGGCGCCGGTGAGCGGCATGGACACCAGCTGGGCCGGGATTCCTGCCCGCGCGCAGCCCAGCAGCGCGTCGCAGGTGAGATCCGACCAGCTGAGAGGCGGGCTGGGGCAGCAGTCGAAGATGGCCAGCGGACGCTCCCGCAGCCCGTCGGCCCCGCCGCGGATCGCCTCGAGCATGGCGCGCATCGGGGCGAAGCCCCGCTTGACGAAGGTGCCGGTGATCACAGGTTTGCGGGCGTGCCGCAGCACCAGGAACAGGCGGTAGCGATCGCAGAGATCGCGGGGCACGTCGGCGGGGGCCAGGGCGGTGGACTGGGCGTGGTAGTGGGGCAGGCCCTCCACCAGCCGGGTGAGGGCCACAACGTCCCAGGTGCAGGCCTCTCGCCGCCGCTCCAGCTGGAGATCCAGCAGGTGCAGGGCCGCCGAGCCGGGGTCGAAGTGGGTGGCGCCGCCGCCCAGATCAAGGGCGAGATCACCGTCGCGATCGAACATCTGGACCCGCCCAGGAACCGTGGCCAGCGCGGCCCGAACGAGGACCTCGGGCAGCAAGAGGCGCTCGCCGCGCCGCTGGGCGCCCGCGGCGAGCAACAGCTCGCGGCCTTGCTCGTGCTCCACCAGCACCCCCACCTCGCCGAGCACGCGCAGCGCTCCTTCGATGATCGGTTCCACCTCGGTGGGAGCCAGCAGACGAAGGCGGGCGGGGGGACGTGCACTCATGATGGCTCTTCCTCGTCGGGTGCTGCACGCTGGCTCGTCGCGCGAGAGCGACAGCGCGCCAGGTCGCAGGCGGTACAGCCCGCGAGGCCCTGTGCCAGCGGGCGTCGGGCCCCCAGCCACATGGCGAAGGAGATGCTCTTGCGGGGGATCATCATCAGTCCGGGCGTGAGGGAGACCCCCAGGTTTTCGGCGCCGAGCAGAGCCAGCAGGGCGGGCTGGGCCTGCAGCGACCAGCCACCGTAGCCGGGGCTGATGCGACAACCGATGCGGGGTGGGAGCGCGGCGAGCTGTCCACCGGGTGTGGCGCCCAGGCACTCTCCGAGCCGATCCGCCGCCTCCTCGGCCGCCGCCGAGCCGCAGGCGTCCAGCAGCAGGGCCCGGGTCAGATCCCCGGCGCCCTGCAGCCGCTGCAGCTCGGCTTCCAGCTCGGGCCCGATGGTCACCAGGCCCAGCACCAGCCCCTCGGCCTGCACCGGCGCGAGCCCCAGCTCGCCGCAGCGCTCCACCGGCAGCTCCAGCCAGCAGCCGCGGGCCTGCACGAGCCGCCTCGCCAGGGGCAGGATCGCGTCCAGCAGGCCATCCACGCGCGCAGCCGGCTCGCGATCCGGCGGGTAGTCCAGGCAGCGCAGCACCTGCTCCCTGGGCAGGGTCAGCCGCAGCGTGGCCACCGGGGGAGGGCTCACGAGAGCTCGGCGTCCAGAGAACAGCGCAGGGCTGCGATGAAGGCCGGATCGCTGCCGCAGCAGCCGCCCAGCACGCGCACGCCGGCCCAGGCCAGCGCGGTCAGATCGGCCACGAACTCGGCGAGGTCCTGGTCGTAGGTCACGCCCTCCAGCGTGACCCGCGGCTGCCCGGCGTTGGGCTGCAGCACCAGGGGGGCGCCCACGCCGCCGAGGGCTTCCTTGCCCAGGGCGCGCATGTCGGGGCTGGTGAGGGTGCAGTTTGCGCCCACCACCGTGGCGCCGTCCTCGGCCAGCTGACGCAGGGAGGGCACCAGGCGATCGCCCATGACCGTGAAGAAGCCGCGCCGCTTGCGATCGAAGGTCATGGACACCATCACCGGCAGCTCGGGGGCCACCTGCCGCAGCGCGGCCAGGGCCACGCGGGCCTCGCGCAGATCGCTCATGGTCTCCACGTGGAAGCCATCCACCCCCAGCTCGGCCAGCAGCCGGCCCTGCTCCACGAAGGCGGCCCGCCAGGCCTTCTGCCTGGCCTCGCCCACCGGAGGCAGGTACTCGCCCGAGGGGCCCAGATCACCCAGCACGAAGGCCGGACCCGCCTGCCGCGCCAGCTCCACCGCGCGACGGTTGATGGCCTCGAGCTCCGACTGCATGCCGAAGGGCTGCAGGCGCAGCCGGTTGGCGCCGAAGGTGCAGGGATGGATCGCCTCGGAGCCTGCCGCCACGTAGGCGCGGTGCGCAGCCAGTAGCTCCTCGGGGCGCTCCAGCACCCAGCGCTCGGGCGGCTGGCCCGCGGGCAGCCCCGCGGCGATGAGCTGGGTGCCCAGGCCACCGTCCAGCAGCAGGGGGCGCCGCTGTTCGAGCCGCCGGCCCAGGGCGATCACGACAGCAGCTCCCGCGCCAGCTCCACGGCGCGCTGGGCGTTGTCCGCGTGGTGGGCGCCGATCTCCGCGGCCCAGGCAGGCGTGGTGGGGGCCCCGCCCACCATGACCAGGGCACCCAGGTCGGCCTGGCGCAGCGCGGCCACCAGCTGCCTCTGCACCGGCATGGTGGTGGTCAGCAGCGCCGAGGCGGCCACCAGCCCGGCGCCCACGACGCGGGCCCTGTCCACGAACGCCGCCACGGGCACGTCGGCCCCCAGGTCGTGCACCTCGAAGCCGTGGGCGGACAGCAGGGTGCCCACCAGGCTCTTGCCGATGTCGTGTAGATCGCCCTGCACCGTGCCGATGACCACCCGGCCCAGCGGCTCGATCTGGCCCGCGCCATCGGCCAGGGCGGGCTTCAGGGCCTGCATGGCCACTTGCATGGCCTCGGCCCCCTGCACCAGCTCGGGCAGGAAGTACTCGCCCTCTTCCCAGAGCTCCCCCACCTCGCGGATGCCGGCGGAGAAGCCGCGCTCTATGGCCAGCAGGGGATCAGAACCCGTGGCCACCACCTGGCGAGCCAGCTCCGCGGCTTGCTCCACGTCGCCGTCCACCACCGCCCGCCGCATGGCGTCGAAAGAGGGAGTGCTCAAGGGATCTCCTGGCGCCGCGCCGTTGGGGGTGGGAGCGGGCGCGGGGATCTGTCACCCGCCCGCATCTCGCGGGCAAGCTGCCCCCGGTGCAGCGCGATATCCTCCCGCCTCCCTCTCCCGATGCCGGCCATGCTCCTCGCTCCCCTCGCCCTGTCCCTGGCTCTGGCCGCGCCGCCAGCGGGAGCGCTGGCCGATGATCCCCTCCTGGCGGCGCTGGAGACGGAGCTGGGGCGGGCCTCGGACGCGCTCGGCGAACAGCAGAGCCCGCCCTACCATCTCGCCGCCAGCCTCACCGATCTGCAAGCCGTGGAGCTGTCCGCCGAAGACGGCGGCCTGCTGGGCTACAGCCCCATGGAGCAGCGCTACCTGGACGTGGATCTCAGGCTGGGGGGCCCGGAGCTGGACTCGAGCCACCCGCTGCGTTCGGGGCGCTTCGGACGCAGGGGTCGCAGCGGACGGGCCGTGCCCCTGGGCCTGGACCCCGCCCTGGTGCGGCGGGCCACCTGGCGCGAGATCGAGGCGCGCTACGCCACGGCGCGGGAGCGCTGGGCCCAGGTAGAGAGCGACCGGCAGGTGCTGGTGGAGGAGATCCCCGCCCCGGACCTGGCCCCCACAGAGCCCGTGGTGGACCTGCGCGAACCCGCAGCGCTGCAGGCGAATCTGCCCGCCTGGGAGGAGACCCTGCGCCAGGCCTCCGCCGTGCTGGCCCGCAGCGCCGTGGTCTACGACGGCGCGGTGCGCTTCGCGGGCAAGGCCGCCACCCACCGCTTCGTGTCCTCCGAGGGCACGCGCCTGCGCCACTCCACGTCCCGCTACATGGTGCGCATCCAGATGGACACGGTGGCCGACGACGGCACCGAGCTGCACCTGGGTCGACAGTGGAGCGCCCACAGCGCCGCGGGCCTTCCCGAGCGCGCCGAGCTGGTGCGACAGGCCACCGAGCTGGAGGCCCTGCTGGCCGCGCTGCGCGTGGCCCCGGAGCAGGAGCCCTACACCGGGCCCGCCATCCTTGGCGACAGGGCAGCCGCCGTGTTCTTCCACGAGATCCTCGGCCATCGCCTCGAGGGCCATCGCCTCAAGCGGGTGGAGGACGCGCAGACCCTGCGCAACCAGGTGGGCCAGCCCATCATGCCGGCGTTCCTGAGCCTGGTGGACGACCCCACCCTGGCCCACTACGCCAACAGCGATCTCAACGGGCACTACGCCTACGACGACCAGGGGGTGCCCGCCGCCCGGGTCACGCTGGTACAGGACGGCCTGCTGCAGGGCTTCCTGGAGAGCCGCTCCCCCTCGGCCCAGGGCCGGCTGAGCAACGGCCACGGCCGCCGCCAGCCGGGCTACGACCCGGTGGCGCGACAGGCCAACCTGGTGGTGGAGGCCTCCCGATCGGTGAGCGACGCAGAGCTGCGCCAGCAGCTGCGGGACCTCGCCAGCGCCCAGGGCCTGGAGTACGGCCTGTTCGTGGACAGCATCCAGGGAGGCTACACGCTCACAGGCCGCAACATGCCCAACGCCTTCAGCGTGGACGTGCTGGTGGCCTGGCGGGTCTACACCGACGGGCGCCCCGACGAGCTGGTGCGCGGCATCAACCTCATCGGCACCCCCCTGGTCACCCTGTCGCGCATCGTGGCCGCGGGCGAGGTGCACCGGGTCTTCAACGGCATGTGCGGCGCCGAGAGCGGCCAGGTGCCTGTAGCCGCCGTCGCGCCCGCCCTGCTGATCTCCCAGGTGGAGACCCAGCGCAAGGCCAAGGGCCAGGACACCCCTCCCCTGCTGCCTGCCCCGGGGAGCGAGGGCTGATGCCTCCCCTGCGCCGACTCATGGTGACGCTGCTGCCCGCCGCGCTGGCCACGGCGGCCCTGGCCGCGGAACCCCAGGCCCCGGGCGACCCCCTGCTGGACTCCCTGGCCACCTGGGCCGAGCGCTCCTTCTCGGAGCTGGCGCTGGACGGGGCTCCGCGCCCCAGCCGCACCACCTTCGCCGCGGTGGATCTGGAGCACTACGAGGCCCAGGCCGCGTTTGGCGCGCTGGTGGCCGAGTCGGGGCACCGCCGCCGCCCGGCCCGCGTCGAGGTGGTGGTGGGCGACGACGCGCTGGACAGCAGCCGCTTCCAGGCCAGCGATCCCACCCTGCGGGTGGTGGGTCGCCCGTCGCTGGTCATCGAAGACCAGCCCGCCGCCCTGGAGCGCGATCTGTGGCTCGCTGCCGACCAGGTGTACAAGTCCGCCCTGGCTCAGCGCCAGGTGAAGCAGGTGGCACTGGACGCCCTGGGTGGCGAGCCGCCCCCGCCCGACTGGACCGCGGCCATGCCCTCCCAGGCGGTGGACATGAGCCCCATCCCCGCGGTGGACGCGGCGCTGCTGCGCGAGATCGCCCTGCAGGCCTCGGCCCGCTTCCGCGAGGTGCCCGGCCTGCGGGAGGGCACGGTCGAGGTGCGCGCCTGGGACGGCCGCTACTACCTGGCCACCAGCAGCGGCACGCGGCTGGCCCAACCCGAGGGCTACGCCGTGGTCTACGCCCGCGCTGATCTGTTGCGCCCCGACGGCGTGCTGCTGGACGACCACCGCCAGTGGGTGGCGCGCAGCGCCGAGGAGCTCCCCGCGCTCGAGGTCATCGCCGACGAAGCGGAGGCCATGGCCCGGGGCCTGCGGCGGCGCGCTGACGCCCCGGTGGTGGACAGCTACGAGGGCCCGGTGGTCTTCGAAGGCCGCGCCGCCGCCGACCTGCTCCGCTACCTGCTGCCCCCCGAGATCTGCGGCACGCCCCCGGCCCCGAGCCCTCACCAGAGCTACCAGCAGCTGATCCGCTCCGGCCCACGGCTCGGCCGCCGCCTGCTGCCACAGGGCTGGACGGTGCAGGACGATCCCCTGCGTCCCCTGCCCGGCCTGGCGGGCGGCTTCGCCTACGACCGCGAGGGCGTACCTGCCCAGGCTGTCGAGCCGGTGCGCGACGGCTATGTGCGCGATCTGCTCATGAGCCGGGTGCCGCGCCACGACCTGCAGCGCAGCAACGGCCACGCCCGAGGCAGCATCCAGGGCAGCTGGGTGGCGCGCCCCTCTCTCTGGGAGGTCACCCCCGATCGACGCCTGTCGGAGCGTGCCTTCCAGCGCCAGGTGGAGCGCGCCCTCAAGGCCTCCGGGGCCGAGCGGGTGCTGGTGGTGCGCGGGCTCTCCCTCGGTCGCCCGGGCACCCTGCCGCGTCCCACCGAGGCGGTGTGGCTGCGCGAGGACGGCAGCGAGACCCCAGTGGCCAGCCTGCAGTTCCAGCGGGTGGACCGCCGGGTGCTGCGCGACATCCTGGCGGCCGGCGGCGCCCAGCAGACCCACGCCTATCTGGCCCCCTGGAGCCTGCGCAGCCACGCCGACGGCGACACGGGCCTGCCCTCGGTGCTCATCGCCCCCGAGCGGCTGCTGGTGTCCGAGCTCGAGGCCGTGTTCCCGGGCGCCGACGAGAGACCCCACAGCTACGCCATGCCGGCCTTCCCATAGATCAATGAGCATCGACTGGACCCTGCTGGCCGTCCTGTGCTCGTTCTTCGTGGGCATGCTGGCCATCGGTGCCTGGGCTTCGCGCTTCCAGCAGACCGCCGCCGACTTCTACGTGGGGGGGCGGCGCTTCGGCACGCTCACGGTCACCGCCACCCAGATGGCCTCGGCCTTCGGCGGCGGCATGATGGTGGCCCACGTGGGCCTGGGCTACGCCTACGGCGCCGCCGAGCTGGTCTACCTGCTGGCGCTGTCAGCGGGCGTGGTGCTGCTGGCCAGCACGGTGGCGGGCTGGCTGCGCGAGCAGGACTTCTACACCACCACAGACTGGATGGTGGCCCAGTACGGCGAGAGCAAGGCGCTGCGCGCCACCACCTCGGCGGTGGCCATGATGGTGACCATGGGCTGGTGGGTGTCCCAGCCCATCGCCGCGGGCAAGGTGCTCAACTCGCTCACGGGCCTGCCCGTAGACGCGGGCATCGTGCTGGCCGCGGTGGTGGTGGTGCTCTACACCATGTGGGGCGGCATCATCGCGGTGGCCTGGACCGACGTGGCCCAGCTGGGGCTGATGCTGCTGGGCATGCTGGTGCTGCTGCCCATCGCCTGGAGCCAGGCAGGCGGCTGGGAGACCATCTCGGCGTCCATCCCGGCCGAGAACCTCGGCCCCTGGGCGCCGGGCAAGACCGTGGTGTGGGGCTGGGTGCTGGCGGTGTTGCCCGGGCAGATGGTGCTGCAGGTGTACCACCAGCGCATCTACGCCGCGAAGTCGGTCACCGTGGCCCGCCGGGGGCTGTTCATCCTGGCGGTGGGCTGCCTGGTGGCGGGCCTGTGGGCCACGGGGCTGGGCATGGCGGTGCGCACCCTGGCGCCCGAGCTGGCCGACAAGGACGCCGCCATGACCTGGGCGGTGATGAACATGCTGCCCAAGGGCGCCGCCGTGCTGGTGCTGGGCGCCATCATGGCCGCCATCGTCTCCACCGCGGACTCCGCGCTGCACTCCACCGCGTCGAGCATCACCCGCGACTTCTACCAGGGCGTCTTCAGGCCCCAGGCCACCGACGCCGACGTGCTGCGCTTCTCACGGCGCTGCATCGGAGTGCTGGGGGTGGTGGGCATCGGCATCGCCCTGGGGCTGCCCTTCATCATCAAGGTGCTGGTGCTGGGCTACACCCTCACGGCAGCCGGGCTGCTGTTCCCGCTCTACCTGGGGCGGTTCTGGAAACGGGCCAGCCGCACCGGCGCCCTGGCGGGCATGATCGTCGGGGTGGCGGTGGCGGCGGCGTTCTCCTTCCCTCCCTTGGACGGGCTGGGAGTGCCGGCGGTAGCGGCGGGGCTGGGAGCGTCACTGGCGGCTACTGTGGTGGGGAGTCTGCTGCGGGGGCGGTAGCGACCCCCTCCTCCAGCAACCCCAGCCGGTGGCCGAAGGGGTCCTGCAGCACACCCACGCGCACGCCGCCGCCCACGTCTTCGATGGGCGCCAGGGGCACGGCCCCGGCGGACAGGGCGCGGGCCCAGGTGGCGTCGAGATCCCGCACCTTCCAGAAGGCCGTGGAGACGGGCTGCTCGTCGCCTTCGGGCTCGGGGGGCACCAGGCCCAGCTCCGAGCCGTTGACATCGAAGCCCACGTAGAAGGGCTCATCGAAGTAGGGCTCCAGGCCCAGCAGCTGGCTGTAGAACGCCCTCGCAGCGGGCAGGTCCGGCACATGGGCGGCGCTGGTGCGCAGGCCGACGAAGCCGCCTGCGGTGGGCTCGGGGGGAGCGAGCGCCGGGCGCTGCAGGTCGAAGCGGATCTCGCCCTCCTCGCCCGCCAAGGTGATCACCAGGCTGTCATCTTCCAGCGCGTAGACGAGCCGCTGGTCCTCGCCCTCCTGCTGGAAGCTGGCGTGGCCTTGGGAGGCCTCAACCAGGCGGAAGCGCACGGCCTGTTTGCGCTTCTCCCAGCCTGTGAGCCCACCGTCGAAGTGCTTGAGGCTCATGATCACGGTGTCGTCCTGGGTCTCGATGACCATCAGCTCGTAGAACACCACCTGGCCATCGGAGAGCAGGCGGAAGCTGCCCACCATGTTGCCCTGCCGGGGCGGGGACCAGCTCTCCTCCACGTAGGTGTCCTCTTCGTCGAGCACCCAGCTGCCGGCCATCCAGTCCAGGCGATCGATGGATCCGGCCAGAGCCGGGCCGAGCAGGAACATCAGCAGAGCGAGCATCTCATCTCCTCATGGCCAGGTGACGCGCACCGGGGGGGTGCGCTCCTCGACGTTGCGTTCGGTGCCGCGCGCCAGGCCGCTCACCATGAAGTAGAGCACCTGGCCGCTCTCAGGGGTCCAGCCGCTGTCCTCGTCGAAGGGGTCCTGCTTGATGTGGTCGCCGGCCACGGAGCTGGAGGACTTGCAGGTCTGGCTGGGGCGCAGCCACTCCCAGGTGCCGCCGTACCACTGCGCGTCCTGCCAGATGAAGACCCAGGGGTTGCCCACCACGTCCACACCGCCTGCAGATGACGCCGCCACCACCGGCCAGACATCCGCCATGTCGTAGTTCAGACAGATCTGCGAGCTGTCGATGGTCACCGTGGACATGCTGGCAGCTTCGGCCCAGCCGGACACATCGGTGTGCAGCCAGGTGACATGGGAGAGATCCAGCTCGGGCGGATCCGCGTCGGCGTCGCTGTCCGCGTCGGCGTCGCTGTCCGCGTCGGCGTCCGCGTCGGCGTCGCCGTCGGCATCGGTGTCGCTGTCCGCGTCGCTGTCGGTGTCGCTGTCTCCCTCCACGGGCGAGCTGTCGGATCCCTCCTCGCTGTCGTCACCGAGCGGCTGGTTGGTGGACGAGCAGCCGAGCAGCAGCAGTGGAAGAAGGCGGAACACGGCGCCCTCCGGGTTCTGGGCCAGAAGATGGTAGCGCGGTCCGTCGCGGGAGTCGCCCACCGGAGTGGACTACCCGCCCGCGACAGGCCAAGATGGACCGTGAGCTTCCAGCCGTCGCGAAGCCGAAGGAACGAGTATGCAGAAAGCACGCAAGGGCGGATCGCCGCCGCGCTCCAAGAAGTCGTCCGGCGCCGCGCAGCGGATCCAGGCTGCCCGCGCTGACAACCTGAGCGCCATCGGAACACCCGACTGGCTGCTGGAGCAGCAGGAGGGCCTGGGCAACCAGGCTGTGATGGGCATGATCGGCTCCTCCCAGGAGTCCGAGCGCATCGCTGATGGGCGCGCCATCGGGCGCATGGTGGACTGGTCTGCCAACCGCGACGGCTCCACCAAGGTCACCGCCTGCTTCCCCCCCGGCACCGAGGTGGTGCCGGGCAACTTCGGCACCATCGCCGACAAGTACGGCTTCGTGGTGGAGCGCTGGGAGATCATCAACGACATCGTGCACGTGGAGCTCACCACCATGGCCCCCGAGGAGTTCTTCGCCTGGGGCAACGATGTCATCCTCGGCCACCCGCCCCCCGAGACGATCCTGGACGAGGTGCAGGAAGACGAGAGCCACGGCAAGGAGCTGCTGGGAGCCGCCAGCGCCGTGCTGGGCGCTGCCCTGCTGGCCCCGCCCCAGGAAGCGGGCATGGGCGAGGTGGCGCCGGTCGCCGCCCAGCCCGCCGCCACCACCGGCCTGCTCGGTGGCCTGGCCGGCCCCAGCGCCGCCGGTCCCGGCGGCCTGGCCGCCAGCCTGCTGGGCTCCACCATGGGTGCCCAGCCCGCCGCTGCCACGCCCGCTCCCGCCCTGGGGGTGCCCGCCGCGGACAGCGGCAAGGCCCCCGCCTCCACCACCGAGCAGGTGGAGGTGCTCGAAGAGAAGGTCAAGCAGCCCGCCGCCACCACCACCGACGCGGCCAGCTCCGATCAGAAGGTGCAGGAAGCCGCGCGAGCCTTCCGCCGCGAGGCCGGCAACAAGAGCCCCAACGCCTCGGCCCTGCTGCGCATGACCACCGCTTTCCAGGGCCCCCACCTGTTCGAGGTGCTGGCCCACGACCTGTCCGCCCAGGAGATCCAGTCCCTGGTGGCGGGCAGCAAGCAGAGCTCCACCGGCGAGGGCCTGCTCTCCCTGCTGGGCGAGCAGCTCTACCCCCTGCTCTCCGGCAGCCAGCAGGGAACCTGGGACTCCGCCCTCGAAGAAGAGGACGTGGCCGAGGAGATCGCGCCCTCAGCCGGCAAGGGATCGAGCAGCGACGAGGTGGGCTAGAACGCGCCCGCCGCCTGCTCGGCGGCCTGCAGATCGGCCACCATCGGGGTCTTCTTGTCGCCCACGGTGTGGATGGCCGCGCGCGGGATGCGCTTGCTGGTTGCCAGTGGGCCCTGCACGTTCACCTTGCCCAGCTCGACGCCGGTGACCGCGCCGTTTTCGTCCAGCAGCACGTCCTTGACGGTGCCGATGGGGGTCTGGTGGGCGGTCTGCACCACGCGGCCGCGCAGGTCGTCGATGAGCACGAAGCTGTCGCTGCCTTCCCAGTCCTTGAGGTCGAAGCTGGCGGCGGTGGGGGTGGCCAGCCAGCAGTCGATGCCGCGCACGTGGATGTCGCGCAGGGGCATGACCAGGGTCTTGCGGGAGAACACGCCCTCTCTTCCCAGGAAGACGGCGATCATCTGGGTGACGCCCGGGTCGAGGTACAGGTCCTTGATCTCACCCAGCTTCTGGCCATCGGAGATGCGGAAGATGGGCTTCTTGGCGAGGTCCTTGGCGAGGTTCATCACGGGCTCCGTGGGCTGGTCCTCCAGGGTATTCCAAGAGCCGCCGCGATGCACCCGCGGCTCAGAAGCGCAGCTGTGCCCCCAGCTCCAGGTGGTAGCCCAGGTGGATGGTGGTGGGGTCGCCCTGGCCGAACGCGGTGGCGCCGTGGTGGAAGTACAGGCCCCAGAAGCGGCTGGGGTCGAACTGGAAACCCGAAGCCAGGCGCAGGCCCAGGGGGTCTTCGGCGCCCGCGAAGATGAAGCTGGTCATGCCGTAGGACTTCAAGGCCGACTGGGCGTTGACGAAGTAGCGCAGGCCCGCGGCCCACTTGCGCTCCGAGGGCCCGAAGTGCAACGCAAGGTCGAGCTCCACGTTGTTGTGGGGTGCCCAGCCGAGGGCCAGCTCTGAAGCCAGGCCCGTGTGGGTGCCGAAGTTCTCGCTGTAGGCCACGCCCGCCTCGTAGCCGGCCGCCACGCGGGCCAACACCTGGCCGCCGTGGGCGGTGGGGTGGGCGTAGCGGGCCTCGCGGAAGACCGTGTCCACCTGGTCGGGCTCGATGCGCAGCACGGAGCCACCGGCGATGCGCAGGTACCAGGCGTCTTCCTGCTGGGAGGTGATGGCGCCGCGCAGCACCGAGCCGTCTCTCAGGGTGATCACGTCTTCGCGGAAGGGATTGCTGCCCCGACGCTGGCGCCTGAGACGGCGGCGAGCACGGCGCTGACGACGGCGCTCTTCGCGGGTGAGGGGCCGCTGTTCGTCGTCCTCGCCCGACTCGGTGCCGCCGCCTTCACCGCCGCTGCCCGTGCCGTCCTTCACACCGTGGCCCGGCTCGCGGGCCAGAGCCTGCTGCTCGGGGGCAGCGAGGGCAGCGAAGGTGGCGAGCAGCAGCGCCAGCAGCATCCGTGGACTCCGGGGTGCACGCGCTCCTTCACTCGCTCAAGGCCGCGGAGCAAGCGGATCAGGCAGGTCCTCGGCGCCCGGTTGCCAGCTCGAGCAGCGCGGGGGGATCCGGCACCAGGGCCTGCAGGAAGGCTGGGGCCCTCATGGTGCGGCACCAGGCGGCAAAGGCGGTGCCGAAGACCTCGGGTCGCGGATCGTACCAGGCGCAGACCACCGCGCCGGCCAGGCCCAGGATCACCACGCCGGTGGGGTTGGTCACCGTCTTGACCAGCCGCAGGAAGAGCAGCCGACGCAGCACCTCGAGAGCCAGCGCGTCCTCGGAGGGGGCGAGCACGGGCCAGGGCTGGGGACGGTCCGGATCGAGGCTCTCGATGTGCTCCAGCATGGGGGTCAAGATGTCCCGCAGCATGGCCCCCGAGTCTTCGGCGGTGAGCAGGGTGGAGAGCTTCGCCCTGCGCATGGCCACCACGAGCCGGCGGGCGAAGCCCACGGGGAGCAGGCCCTCCCTCGGAGGCAGTTCGTCGCAGATCATGCTGGCGAAGCGCGCCAGGTCGAGCCCCTCGAGGTCCAGCAGATCCAGCAGGCGATCCTCGTGCTGGGCGGCGCGCGGATCCAGCTCGCGCACCTCCACCGCCGCCGAGCGCGCCTGCAGCTCCGGCCCGTCGACCCAGCTCTGCCAGGCGTCGTAGCAGCCGGGATCCACGCCGGCGCGCAGGCCGTCTTCGGTGCGCGCCAGCACCAGGGGGTACTGGCGACAGAGCATGGGCTTGGCGTCGAGCCCGTGCTCGGCGTGGATGTGGCAGAGTCCCCCGTCGAGCTGGAAGACACAGCGACCCTTGTCGAACCGCAGGCGGCGGTCAACCACCGGCTCGGGCAGGCCCATGGCCTGAGCGTAGTTGCGCACCTGGGCCTGCTCGACGTCGTTCAACCACACGATGACCCCGTGGCAGCAACCGCCGCAGCCGGTGCAGTGGTGCCGCAGGGGACCCAGGACGTTCAGGCTCGGGCTCATGGAGGCTCCTTGCAGTCGGGCGGTCATAACCGGCACATGATGCTCTGGGGCTGCTTCGGCAATGGGCACAACGGGTTACCCCTGCCGCCCAGCCACCGGGGGCCCCATGGAGCGCGACACCCGAGAGGAGATCCTGAGCGCCGCCGAAGCGGTGTTCGCAGAGAAGGGCTTCGACGGCGCGCGCATCAAGAGCATCGCCAGGCGCGTGGGCGTGACCCACGCGGTGGTGCACTACCACTTCCACACCAAGCGCGACCTGTACCGCGCCGTCGTGGATCGCATGGTGGCCGAGCTGGTGGAGCTGGCCACCGGCATCGCGCCCGAGCCGCTGGCGCCCATGCCCAAGCTCGAACGCTTCTTCTACGGCTTCTTCGACTTCGCTGTGCGCCACCCCCACTTCGCCCGGCTCGCCAACCTGGAGACCGGTCACGGAGACCACGCCTACTTCCTGGCCCTGGTGCACGAGCACCTCGCACCCCAGTACAACAAGGCCCGCGGCTTCGTCATGGCCGGGGTGCAGGCCGGCCTGTTCCGCCCGGTGGACCCGGAGATCCTGCTCACGGCCATCTACGGCATGATCGTCAGCTACCTCTCCGACAACGCCTTCATCGAGGCCATGGTGGGCGAAGAGGGGCTGCTCGAGGGCGCCATGCTGGACCGCCGCCGCGACGAACTGATGAAGATGATCCTGCGGATCGTGCTGGTGGATCCGCCGCAGTAGCGTCCAGGACGAGCGGAGCAGGCGGATCGCGCCCGCTGTCATGGATGGTACCGATGGAAGGATGCATCGCGCTGTGCTACCCTCCTGACTAACAAAATAGTTAGACCCTTCTGTCAGCCTCCGATCTCGCCTTCGGAGCGCGCCAGCGATCGCCAGGAGCAGCAACATGAACGCCGACAACCTCGCCCTCGGTCTCGATCTGGGCGCCATCGCCGTCCACGCGGTGCTGCTGGATGAGCAGCAGCGGGTGCTGGCTCGCCGCACCCGTCCCCACCACGGTGAGCTGCTCAGCACCGTGCGCGGGGTGATCGAGGATCTGCCGCAGGCCACCCGCATCGGCGCCCTGGGGCTGGTGGGCAGCCAGGCCGCGCCCGTGGCGCGTGCGCTGGGCACCACCGAGAACGACGGTGTGGACGCCACCCTGCGGGCCCTCAGGCTGCTCGTGCCTGGAGCCCGCCAGATCATCGACGCCGGCGGCAGCTCCCTGTCCCTGTCCCGGCTGCACGCCGACGGCAGCTTCGCGGGTTTCCAGGCCAACACTCTCTGCGCCGCCGGTACCGGCTCCTTCCTGGACGAGCAGGCCACCCGGCTGGGCTTCAAGCAGGAAGAGCTGGCCGACCTGCCCCGCATCGAGGATCCCCCCGACGTGGCCGCGCGCTGCGCGGTCTTCGCCAAGTCCGACCTCATCCACCGCCAGCAGGAAGGCCACAGCAAGGAAGCCTGCTGGGCGGGCCTGTGCCGCGGCCTGGCGCGCACCATGGTGATGACCCTGTTCAAGGGTCGCACCCCGGAGTCTCCCCTGGTGCTGGTGGGTGGCGTGGCCCTCAACCCCGAGGTGGTGCGTTCACTGGGAGACGAGCTGCACACTGAGGTGATCGTGCCCGATCACCCCGAAGCCGTCACCGCGCTGGGCGCCGCGCTGGGGGCCCAGCCACTGGAGAAGGCGCTGGATCTGGAGCAGCTCTCGGGACGCGATGACGAGGCGGCCAAGGCCACCCGCCGCCCAGCCCTGCTGCTGGAGCGCACGAAGTACCCCAGCTTCGAGGTGCAGGAGGAGTGGCTGGACGAGGCGGGCACCGAGATGCGCATCTCCGCCTGGCCCGCAGGCGAGATGCTGGAGGGCACGCTGGGCATCGACATCGGCTCCACCTCCACAAAGGCCGCGCTGATCACCGACGACGGCACCGTGATCCTGGACATGTACCGCCGCACCTCGGGCGACCCCATCGGCGCCACCCGCCACCTGCTGCAGGCCCTGCGCAGCCTGGCGGCAGACCGCGGCGTAGAGCTGCGCATCAAGGGCATGGGCACCACGGGATCGGGCCGCAAGCTGGTGGGCGCCGTGTTCGGCGCTGATGCTGTGATCAACGAGATCTCCGCCCACGTGGCGGGGGCCATGCACACCGATCCGGCCATCGACACCATCTTCGAGATCGGCGGCCAGGACGCCAAGTACGTGCACACCATGGACGGCCACCTGCACGAGGCCAACATGAACTACGTGTGCGCGGCGGGCACCGGCTCCTTCGTCGAGGAGCTGTCTCGCAAGCTGGGCTTCGAGCTGCACAGCCTGGGCGACCAGCTGTTAGGCGTGGAGCCGCCGGTCACCTCCGACCGCTGCACCGTGTTCATGGAGCAGGACGCCCGCCACCTGCTGCGGCAGGGCTTCACCCCGCGCGAGGTGATGGGTGCGGTGGTGTACTCGGTGGTGCAGAACTACCTGACCAAGGTGGTGGGGCCTCGGCCGCGCTCCCGCGAGCGGGTCTTCTTCCAAGGCGCCACCGCGCGCAACAAGGCGCTGGTGGCGGCCTTCGAGAAGCTGCTGGACGTGGAGGTGGTGGTCAGCCCCTACACCCACGTGATGGGTTGCTGGGGCGTGGCCCTGCTGACCCAGCAGCGGCTGCAGGAGCACCAGGCCAGCACCCGCTTCCTGGGCGTGCAGATGGCGGACCGCGAGCTGCGGCTGGAGAGCTCCACCTGCGAGCTCTGCGCGAACCGCTGCCACGTGACCCATGCCCACGTGCAGGGCCTGGAACAGGTGCCTTCCTGGGGCTACCTCTGCGGCCGCGACCCCGAAGAGGAGACCGTGCGCAACAACGTGCACTTCTCGGCCTTCCGCCAGCGCACCAGGCTGCACCGCCAGGCGGGACGGATCAAGCTGCCCAAGGACGCGCCCAAGGTGTTCATGCCGCGCGCCCTGCTGTCCTGGGCCTACTCGCCCTTCTGGCGGGCCTTCCTGGGTGAGCTGGGGCACCGGCTGGTGCTCTCCCGTCCCACCGATCCTTCCGTGGTCCGCGGCGCCTCCGACTGGGTGGGCGCCGACTACTGCTTCCCCGTCAAGCTGGCCCACGGCCACCTGCGCCGGCTGGTGGAAGAGCAGGACCCCGACGCCACCATCCTGGTGCCCTACATGATCGCGGCGGAAGACCAGAAGAAGACCAAGGGCTCCTGGTTCTGCCCCTACAACCTGGGCCTGCCCGCCATGCTCGAGGCCGCGGCGCAGCTGCGCGGTGTGCCACTGGCGGAGCGGCTCATCAAGCCCACCGTGGATCTGCGCTGGGACGAGCGCGAGGCGGCCAGGCGCCTGTACGAGGACCTGGCCCTCAAGCTGGGCGGCAACCGCAAGGACTACGAGCGCGCCTGGCGCCGGGCCCGCCAGGCCATGAGCGACCTCGACCGCGCCACCGCCGAGCTGGGGCGCAAGCAGCTGGACCGCGTGCAGGCCTCGGGCAAGCCCGCCGTGGTGGTCATGGGCCGCCCCTACAACGTCTTCGACGCCGGAGCGAACCTGGCCCTGCCCGAGAAGCTCTCGCAGATGGGCATCGACGTCATCCCCATGGATCTCCTCCCGCTGGAGGATGAGCCCATCGACGACACCTTCAACAACATGTTCTGGAACTTCGGGCGCCGCATCCTGGAGGCCTGCAGCCTGGTGGCCCGCAGCCCCGACCTGTACGCCGTGGGCTTCACCAACTTCTCCTGCGGCCCCGACGCCTTCATCTGGAGCTACGCCGAGCGCATCATGGGCCGCAAGCCCATGCTGGTGCTGGAGCTGGACGAGCACGGCGCCGACGCCGGCTACCTGACGCGGCTGGAGGCCTTCGCCGACGTGATCGCCGCCAACAAGACGCGCACCGTGCCTCCCTTCCGCATGAAGTCCAAGCTGGTGAACGGCGACGACCTGGAAAGCACCACCCTGTGGGTGCCCGCCATGCACGAGGTGGCCTCGGCCCTGTCGGCCGCCGCGCTGCGGCGCCACGGCATCCCGGCCCAGCCCCTGCCCCCGGAGACCGACGAGGCCTTCGTGCAGGGCCGCAGCAACACCCGCGGCGGTGAGTGCCTGCCCTGCCCCGCCACCCTGGGCAGCTTTCTGGACACCGTCAAGAAGGCCGGCGGCGACCAGGGCAAGCACGCCCTGCTCATGCCCACCGCCTCGGGTCCCTGCCGCTTCGGACAGTACTGCACCCAGAACCGCCTGGTGCTGGACGAGCAGGGCTTCGACCCGGTGCGCATCGTCTCCTGGACCTCCAGCAACAACTACGCCGGCCTGGCCCCCGCCGCCCGGCGCTACATGTGGACCGGGCTCGTGCTGGGAGACCTGCTGTTCAAGCTGCGCTGCCGCGTGCTGCCCTACGAGAAGGTCCCCGGCACCACCGAGGCCCTGTACGAGGACTGGCGCGAGAGGTTCGTGGTGGCCATGGAGCGGGGCGACAAGCTCAAGCCGCTGGTGCGAGCAGCCCACGACGCCTTCGACGCCGTGCCGCGACACCCAGGCCGCAAGCCCCTGGTAGGCATCGTCGGTGAGATCTATGTGCGCTCCAACCGCTTCACCAACCAGGACGTGGTGCGCAGCATCGAGGCGGCGGGTGGCGAGGCCTGGCTGGCCCCCATCTCCGAGTGGGTGCTGTACATCGGCCACCTGGACATGAACGGCCTGGGCAACACCGCCAAGGGCCTCAAGGCACGGATCAAGGCCTGGGCGCGCAACAGCTGGCTGGGACGGGACGAGCGCAAGTGGCTCGCGCTCGCTTCCCCTTTGCTGGACGATCGCCACGAGCCGTCCGTGGTGGACACCGTGACCGCCGGCGAACGCTGGGTTCCGATGGACTTCGTGGGCGAGACCATCCTCACCCTGGGCCGCTCCATCGAGTTCATGAAGAACGGCGCCGACCTGGTGGTGAACGCCGCGCCCTTCGGCTGTATGCCCGGCGCTCTCACCTCCGGCGTGCTGCAGGCCGTCGAGGCCGAGTACGGCGTGCCCGTGGCCAGCATGTTCTACGACGGCGAAGGCGGCGGGGTGAACGACCGGTTGGCCACCTACATCGCCAACCTCCAGAGCACCGACCAGCCCGTAGCGAGCGCCAAGTAGGCTTAGGCCGCCTGGGGCGGCCTAAGCCTGTGGCGTTCGAGCCGACGGCGCTTCGCGCCGCAGCTCAACGCCACGCTCCGTGGAGAAGGGTGCGTCACAACCAGGGGGAGACCGGAGGTCTCGGGCCACTTGTGACGCCGATCCGGGCTCGGAAGGCCCCGGAGGCGTCACAACCAGGGGCAGACCAGAGGTCTCGGGGCGGTTGTGACGCCGATCCGGCCGCGGAGGACACCGGAGGCGTCACAACCAGGGGGAGA
>CAZEJJ010000058.1:0-6820 GCA_964512185.1 uncultured Enterobacterales bacterium
CCGCAGTCGCGACTGCTGGGCCGCAGTAGATTCGGGGTTCTGTCGCCTGCTCTCGGGCAGGGGGTGCGAGTAGGCTGGGGGCAGCGGAGGCTGCGCCTTGTCCCAGGTCACTCTCGCCATCTCGATCCTGCTCGGCCTGGCCTGCCTGGCGTGGTGGGCCATGGCGCTGCTCATCCATCGCAACCTGCGCGCCGCCCTGCGCCTGGATCGAATCAGACCGCCAGAGCCCGCGGTGTGGCCAAGCCTGGGCATCGTGGTGCCCGCCCGCGACGAGGCCGCGACCCTGGGTGCCGCCATGCGCACCAGGCTCCAGGACGACTATCCCCGGCTGTCCGTGCTGCTGGTCAACGATCGCTCCACCGACGCCACCGCCGAGGTGGCGGAGCGGCTCGCGGCTCGCGATGAGCGCCTGGCCGTATTGCACATCGCGGAGCTGGCCGAGGGCTGGCTGGGCAAGGTGCACGCCATGCAGCGAGGCGTCGAGCAGATGGACTCCGAGTGGGTGCTGCTCACCGATGCCGATGTTCACCTGGCACCGGGCAGCCTGCGACGCGCGGTGGCCTGGTGCGAGGCCGAGGGGGTGGACTTCCTGGCCGCGCTGCCGCGCATGCGCTCCGTGGGTCTCGCCCTGGACAGCGTGCTGGTGGTCTTCCTGCAGCTGCTCGTCCTCGGAATGCGCGCGCGAGAGGTTCGCGACCCCAAGTCCTCCGTGGGCATCGGCTCGGGATCCTTCACCCTGGTCCGCCGCAGCCTCCTGCTGGACAGGGGGCTGCTGGAGCGGGTCAGGCTCGAGGTGGCCGACGATCTCGCGCTGGGCCTGGCCGCCAAGGTCGCGGGCGCCCGCTGCGCAGCCATGCTGGCGGGCGGGGCTGTAGAGGTCACCTTCTACCCCAGCCTGGGCGCCATGTTCCGGGGCTCGGAGAAGAACGGCTTCGCCGTGCTTGGTCGCTACAGCCTGCTGCGAACCTGGCTGGCTTCCTTCGCTTTTCTGGGCGTGCAGTGGGCACCGCTGCTGGCCCTCGGCGTGGTCTGGGAGCCATGGATCCAGGTCATGGGGGCGCTCACCATCATCCTGGCGGTGGTCCAGCTCGGCGGCCTGGCACGCAGCAACGGCTGGTCCCCCCTCACCGCCCTCTGCTGGCCGCTGGGCGCCCTGCTCTTCACCGCCATGATGCTGCGCTCCGGCTGGAGAGGCTGGCGCCAGGGCGGCCTGTACTGGCGCGGCACCTTCTACCCCACCGAGCTCTTGCGCCAGGGCTCGCGGGATGCCATGGGCGAGCTGTTCGGGAGGGGTGGGTAGGGCCGGGGAGGCGTCACAACCCGGGGCAGACCCGAGGTCTCGACCCACTTGTGACGCCGATCCGCGCTCGCGGGCCCCCCGACGCGTCACAACCCGGGGCAGACCCGAGGTCTCGACCCACTTGTGACGCGCTCGACGAGCTCACGCGCTTCTCCCGGGGTTTTTTCACGAAGGACTTGCGCCCTCACCGTGATGGTGTGTATATAGTCATACACACCAGATCACTGTGGACCCATGACTCGAATCGCCATCCAGCTCAGCGCAGCCTCGGGGGTGCCCTACTACCGACAGGTGGTGGACCAGGTGGCGGCGCTCATCCGCTCGGGCCAGCTCCCGGGCCCCCCGCTGCTGCCCTCCGTCCGCGAGCTGGCCGCCCAGCTGGTGGTGTCGCTCATCACGGTGCGCCGCGCCTACTCCGACCTGGAGGCGGCGGGGCTGGTGATCCGACGGCAGGGCCAAGGCACCTTCGTGACCGAAGACGTGGCCACGGCCTCGCAGGCCCTGGCGCGGGAGCAGGCCACCGACGCGCTGCAGCAGGCGATCACCCGCGCCCGACAGCTGGGGCTGGACGACGCACGGATCCTCAAGACGGTGACAGCGACCCTCGAAGGGGGAGGAGAAGACGATGTCCACTGACGACCTCATCTCTGTCCGCGACCTGGTGCGCAGGCGCGGCGACTTCGTCCTCGATGTGCCGGAGTGGCGCGTCCCACCCGGCGTGGTGGTGGGCGTGGTGGGCCCCAACGGGGCTGGCAAGACCACCCTGCTGCGCCTGCTGCCCGGTCTCGACCCCGCCGAGGCGGGCGAGGTGAGGGTGCTGGGCAGGGACCCCTGGCGGGATCCGGTGGAGGTCCGCTCGAAGCTCGGCTTCATGGCCGACGACCAGGCCCTGTTCCACGTGCACATCCACCAGCTGCTGCGCATCCTCTCGGGCTACTACCCCAGCTGGGACCCGGTCCTGGTGGACGAGCTGCTCCAGCGCTTCGCCCTGGATCCCACGCGCCACGTGGCCAGGCTGTCCAGAGGCGAAGCCGTGCGCATCCGGCTGGTGGTGGCGATGGCCTTCCGCCCCCGGGTGCTGGTGCTGGACGAGCCCGCCGCCGGGCTGGACCTGGCGGGCCGCCGCGCGCTGCTAGAGACGGTCCTGCAGGTGGTGCAGGACCAGCGCTGCTCGGTGGTGGTCAGCTCCCACCAGCTCGCCGACCTGGAGCGCATCACGGATCGCCTGCTGGTGATGCGCGGCGGCCAGGTGCTCGAGCAGGGCTCCACCGCCGAGCTGATCCCCGAGGGCCAGACCCTGGAAGAGGCCATGGTGCAGTGGAGAGCGCTGTGACCCCCCTCTTCGCCCAGCTCCGCGCCCTGCTGCTGCTGCTCCAGCCGCGGGTGGGTGGCGCCCGCACCTGGTGGGGGGTGGCGGTCGGCGCCCTGGGTCTGCTCATCGCGGCGCGCAGCTTCGGCGACCAGGAGCTCATCGACCGCCTCCTGGGCAGCGTGTGGCTGCTGTTCGCCGCCACGGGCATGGCCGCCACGCGGCGCGCGGCCTGGTTCCCCGATCGCCACGATCTGCTGCCGCTCCCGGTCAGCCGCCACCAGCGCATGGTGGTGGAGCTGGGCGGCTTCCTGCTTCTGGCCGTCCTGGGCGCCAGCCTGCTCATCCTGCTGTCCGCGGGCGGCAGCCAGTGGCTGGCCTCCGCCACCCACGAGCTGCGCCGCGATCCCGACCTGGAGGGCCAATTCCTGCACCTGGCCCGGGCCACCCTCCTGCTGCTCCCGCTGCTGCTGGCCACGGCGATGGGAGAATCCCGCTGGGCTCGCCAGGCCGTGCAACGCCTGCTGCTGCCCTGGCTCCCCCTGGGGATCGCGGCCTGCAGCGGCTGGCTGGAGCACGCCCTGGGCGTCTCGGTCACCCTGGCGACGATGCTCGCCGTCGCCGTGCTCTCCCGCAGCCTGCTGCGGCTGCAACCCGGCACCCTCCTGCTCTTTCTGGAACCTCTGCTCCCCGGGCGCGACGGCCCTCACAGTCGCAGCGCGTTGCCGCCCGCCGAGCGCCTCACGGCCGACCTCCATCGCGGCCTGGGCAAGGGCTTGGCCTGGGGCGCAGGGCTCGCTGGGCTCGGCTGGGTCACGCTCTCCATAGGCGGCCGCGGCGTCCTGCTGGACGGCACCCAGGTCATGGGGATCCTGCTCGTGGCGGCCGGCTTCCTGGTGGCGGCCATGTCCACCCTGGACATCCCCCTGCTGGCGCGCTTCCCCGGCTGGCGCCCCCCCCGCCTCCCCTGGACCATGCTCCCCCTGCGGCCGGGACGCTTCCAGGGTGCGATGCACGCCCACCACTCCCTGGTCTGGCTGGCGCTGGTGCCGCTGAACCTGGTCGCTCTCACCGCCACCTACCAGGGAGAACCGCCCAACCTGGCCCGCTTCGGCGCCTACGAGGTGATGCTGGGCATGCTGGTGGTGATGATCCCGGTGCTGGCCTGCTGGGAAGGGATCTTCACCGACAGCTCCCGTCCTCCGGCGGGGCTCGGCCCACGGCTGCTCCTGGCGACCCTCGGCGTCGCCTCGGTCCAGCTCCCGTTCCTGTTCGCCGCGCTGCTCTCGGACACCGCGGGCGGCCTCGACCTCGCGGAGCCCCTGGGCTGGTCCACGGCTGTCCACAGGGTGCTGCTCACCCAGACGCTCCCGGTCCTCCTGGGCCTGGCCTGGCTGGCGGCGGGACGATCGCTCATCCGCCGCCAGCAGCCAGCCCTCACCCCTCCAGGGTCTTGACCGGCCACAGCACCTCGGTGCGGTAGTCCGCCGGCTCACGACCCTTCCCGGGCCCCACCAGGTAGACCTCCCGGGGTGGACCGGCGGGCTGGTAGCCCTGCTCCTGCATCCAGGCCGCCAGGGCGCGGTAGACCTGTCCGATCTGGTCGTAGGGCCCGGGGTGCACGGTGCTGGCCGCGCGCCTACCGGCCAGGGACTGGGCCCGCACCGGTTCCTTGCCGCGCAGCAGGCGGCTGGTGGGCAGGCAGACCTCCATGTCCATGCCCCCGTCGCACCACTCTTCGTCGTGGTACATCGAAAACGGCGAGCCCGCCGGCCGGGCCAGGCGGATGCCCATGTGGCCGTAGAGCTTGCGCATGGCGCGGCCCATGAAGCAGCTGATGTCGGCGTGCTCCACTTTTTCGCGCAGGCTGATCACGTTCAGGTCAGGCAGCTCCCGTAGCTGGATGTCGTAGCTCATGTCGTCCTCCTGGATGAGTTTCTGGAGGTACGCCAGCGCCCTGTTCTGCTCCTCGATGCGCTCCCGGATGCGCTCGCCGTGGCTCTGCAGCCGGGCGCGCACCGCCTGGGTGTCGCGCTCCCGCAGCACAGCCTGGATCTCGTGCAGCGGCAGCTCCAGGGATCGCAGCACGCGGATGCGCTCCGCCTCCGCGGCCTGGGCCACGCCGTAGTAGCGATAGCCGCTGTCGGGATCCACGTAGGCAGGCCGCAGCAGGCCCAGCTCGTCGTAGTGGCGCAGGGCCTTGACGGTGAGCCGACACAGCCGGGAGAAGCGTCCGATGGGCAGCAGGTCGTTCACGCTGACTTCCTCCGAGCCTCAACATGCGGTCTCCCCCAGGGGGAGAGTCAACCCCCATTATTCATCAGATCGCGTAGCGAGACCGACGAGGTGCGAGTGATCAGGGTTCGCGCGCAGCGCCGACCGATCGAAGGCGTCCGTAGCGGATGTCGCGACACGCCGAGGAAGGAGGCCAAGCGCGGGCCGCGCCGCTACGCGCACACCTCGGCGGTCGCGGTAGCGAGATGGTGAATAATGGGGGGTCAACGAGCTCCAGAACATTCTGCCCCGAAAAGGGACGCGGCTCCCCTCGCACGGTGTCCACCCCCCAGCTAGAGTGAAGCTCCGCGTGACCTGTCCGATGAGGGACTCGCAACGCCATGGCCGCGCCTAAGAACCAGCACCTGCACACCATCGTGATCAGCGATCTGCACCTCACCGAGCTGGAGGAGCAGGATCCCTCACGGCCCATGTGGATGCGCTACAAGCACCGCGACCTGTCCATCGACGGCTGCCTCTCCCGCTTCCTGGAGCGGCAGCGCGCCACGCTCCCGGGGCCCATCGAGCTGATCCTGAACGGGGACATCTTCGACTTCGACGCGGTCATGGCCATCCCCTCGCCCCCGCCCTTCCGCGTGGGCTGGCTGGAGCGCCTGCGGGGGCTGGCGGCCGAAGAGGCCAAGTCCCGCTTCAAGATGCAGGTGATCCTGCGCGACCATGCCGCGTTCGTGGCCGCGCTGCGCGCGTGGATCCTGGCGGACAACCCCGTGATCATCGTGGTGGGCAACCACGACATGGAGCTGCACTGGCCGGCGGTGCGCCAAGAGCTGCTGGCCGCCCTGGACCTGCCCGAGGCGTCCCGCTCCCTGCTGCGGGTCTGCGAGTGGTTCTACGTCAGCAACGGCGACACGCTGGTGGAGCACGGCAGCCAGTACGACAGCTACTGCGGATGTCCCGATCCCATCCACCCCGTGTTCAAGCTGCGCGGGCGGCTGCTGGTGCGCGTGCCCTTCGGCAACATCGCCGGCCGGCTGATGCTCAACGGCATGGGCCTGTTCAATCCCTACACCGAGTCGAGCTTCATCAAGCCCCTGCACGAGTACGTGCTGTTCTTCTTCCGCGAGGTGATCCGCGTCCAGCCCACCCTGGGCTGGAGCTGGCTGTGGAGCGCCATCGCCACCCTGGTGGTGTCGCTGCGCAACGGCTTCACGCCGGCGGTGCGCTCCCCGCTCACCCTCGACACCCGCGAGACCGCCGCCGCCAGGCGCGCCAACACCTCAGCGGGCACCCTGCGCGCCCTGCGCGAGATCCGCGCCCATCCGGCCATCTTCAACCCCTGGAAGATCCTCAAGGAGCTGTGGCTGGACCGCGCGCTGCTGTTCGCGGTCATCGCCGTCGTGAGCTTCCAGGTGGTGGGCTTCCTGAACGTCTTCGGCGACGTGCCAGCGCTCTGGGCCCTGCTGCTCTTCCTGTTGCTCCTGCCGCCCTTCCTGTTCTACGCCCGATCGGTGAACTCCGACGTGGACAACACCAACCGGGCCCTCAAGCGCCGCATCCCCATGGCCCTCAAGATCACCGCCACCCGGCGCGCCGTCGTCGGCCACACCCACGTGGAGGGCCACCTGTTCCGCGGCGCCACCGAGCTGATCAACACGGGCACCTGGTCGCCGGCCTTCGAGGACGTGCACTACACCCGTCCCTTCGGCCGCAGGTGCTTCGCCTGGATCCACCCGGGCGAGGCCGAGGACGGCGAGCGCGTCGCGGAGCTCTACGAGTGGACCGACCCCGGCCGCGAGCGCATCGAACCCGAGCACAAGCCAGTCCCAGTGACAGAGCGCCTGCAGGCCTTCGCCAGCCGCTTCCCCGAAGCCCTGGGCCTGAGGGAGCCCACAGAGGGAGATTAGTGCCGAGGGGGCCCGCCGGGGGCGGGGGGGGGGGGGGCGGGGGGGGGGAATGTGTGGGGGGGGGGCGGCCCC
>CAZEJJ010000058.1:6830-38380 GCA_964512185.1 uncultured Enterobacterales bacterium
GCGTGTGGGCCCCCCCCGCGGCCCCCCCGGCCCGCGGGCGGGGGGGGGGGCCGTGGGGGGATGCGCCGGAGGCGCATATTGGATGGCGAAGGCCCTCCATGAAGAGCCAGGCCGGTGACCCGGGGCCGCGCCGCGGCCGGCACGGAGCGCCGCCCCAGGTCCGGAACAGGACCTGGGGTCCGGGAAATCAGTCCCCCGGCGGCGCCGGGAGCTGCTCGGGATCCACGGGCCGGGAGTACTTCTCGCGGTCGCCGCCGGGCACGCCGGCGCTGCGGATGGGGATGTCGAAGCGCTGGATGTAGTCGCCGAAGCGCTGGTGGATCTCGTCCACCTGCAGGCCCCACATGTCGCCGCTGTACACGTGCTTGCCCTTGGCATCGGTGCGCTCAGCCTCGAACCACTCGTCGACGCGCCGCTCGCTCTCTTCGTCGTGGTCCATGCCGTGCCAGGCCTTGATGGCCCTGACCACGGCGCGCGGGTCCTTGACCAGGGTGCGGAACTGCACGTCGAAGAAGCGATCGTCCCCCCGCTCCTCGCGCACCGCCATGGCCCGCTGCACGCCCACGTGGAAGCGGCCGCTGATGTGGGCGCCCACCTCGAGGGGATCGATGCGCCCGAACAGCATGCGCCGGTTCAGGGAGATCATGCTGCAGTAGCTGGCCACGCAGTTGAAGGGATCTCGATGGGTCCAGATGATGCCCGCGTCGGGAAAGACCTTGAGCAGGGAGTCGAGGAACCACAGGTGCTCGGGGCACTTGAGCACGTACAGGCGGGTGGGATGCTGGTGAGCCAGGATCTGCAGGTAGCGCTTGTACTGCCTGTAGATCCAGGACATGTCCTGCTGGAACAGCCACTCGCCGATCTCGGTCTGGCCGGTCTGCAGATCCATGTTCATGGCGCCGAAGGCGTTGTAGAACAGCTGCCAGCACTCTTCGGGGCTGTGAGGATCGGTCTGGTGCATCACCCGCTGCTCAGGAAACATGACGTTCACGAACTTGAGCACGCGACGGGCGACGTTGACCCGGAAGGTGCGGTCCTTCTCCGGATCGTCCATGATCACCGGGACCGGGGTGTGCAGCTCCCAGAACTTCAGCGAGCGGTAGCCCGCGTCCTGGGACAGCAGGTGGTGCAGCAGGGTGGTGCCGCTGCGCGGAAAGCCCACGATGAACAGGGGCCTCTTGACGGGAATGGACTCCACCCGCGGGAAGCGGTGCACGTAGCGCTCCACCATGAGCCGGTTGGCCAGGGCCTTGAGCGCGGACTGTCGCGTGACCACGCGCCCGAAGGGGGTCAGGGGCATGCGCGCCGAGGACTCGAGGTAGTGGTCGAAGAATTTCAGGAAGCGGGAGTCCCCGAACTCGGCCAGCCTCTTGCGCCGGGTAGCCCAGTACAGGACATTGCCCCGCTCGATGTTGCCCGCGGGCAGGCCCAGGTGCACCACCAGCCCGGCCAGGGCATTGATCAGCTTCATGCCCGGACCGTAGGTCAGGCGCTTGATGGTCAGCTGCTGCTTGGCCACGTTCTCTACCCTCCGCTGTCGGCACCGGGCAGGCGCCAGCAGATCCAGTCGCGGCCCTGCTCGATAACCGGTTCTCCCAGGCTGGCATACAGCAACAGGCGGGCGCGGCTCCAGCGCTCCGGGGGCCAGCCCTGTCGATGCAGCACCAGGTGGGTGAAGCCCTCCTCGCGCAGGCCCGACCAGTGGGGTGTCTCGAAGGCGGCGCGGTCTGCGGTGGGACCCTCCATCAAGTCCAGGAACCAGGAGAGCACCGGATCAGCCTGGATGCGGCGGCGCTCGGTGCCGTCCCCCAGGTGATCGAGCACCATGCTGAAGAGCACCGGGCGGCCGTGCTCCCGCTGGATCAGCTGGTAGCGCAGGTGGTGCACGGGCTGCGGCTGCATGGGCAGATCGAGCACGGCCCCCACGCCGGGCAGCTGACCCAGCTGGCGCGCCGCGGCGTGCTCCGGCAGCCGGTAGTGACCCCGGGGCAGGCGCCCGGCCAGGGCAGCTTCGGCGTAGGCGTCCACCAGAAACGCGGCCGCCAGCAGGGGCAGCGCCAGGCGCCAGCGGCGCCGCAGGGCATCCAGCGCCAGGGCCGCGGCCACCACTGCGGCCAGGCTCCATGGGGCCAGAAGCCGGTCGGGCCAGTGGAACCAGCCGAGCACGGGCACCGCACGCAGCCACGCGAAGGCGCCCCAGGCACCGGACAGCCCGGGGTCACGGGGTGCCAGCCAGCCTGGGCTGGGGCCCAGCGCCAGCACCCAGCAGGCCGCCAGCCCCAGGCCCACGGCCAGCCACAGCCGGCGATCCTCCCGCCGGCAGGTCCAGGGCAGGGCCACCAGCGCCACCAGGGCGAGCCAGGGGGGATGGGCCGCCCCGGCCCCGAACCAACCCAGAGCTCCCACCGACGCGCGCCAGGCGGTCTCGAGGGCGAAGCCACCCTCGTCCATGGCCCGCACCTGGGACGCGCGCAGCAGGAAGATCACCAGCCAGGGCCCGCTCACCGCCAGGAACAGCGCACCCGCCAGGGCCCAGCGCCGCAGGCCCTGGCGCCACGACGCGTCGCTCCACAGCAGCGCCGGCAGCAGCACCAGCAGGCACAGGGCCGCCAGCAGGGAGAGCTCCCAGGAGACGAAGGTGAGCAGGGCTCCGGCCAGGGCCGCCAGCTGTGGCGACCAGCGCCCCTCACCGCGCCAGGCCCGCAGGCTGGCGGCCAGCGCCAGGGCCAGGAAGCCCAACCCCACCTGCTCGGGCCGCCCTCCCGCGAGCTGCTGCAGCAGGAAGGCGTCCAGCTGCAGCAGCAGGCCGGCGAGCAGGGCCGCCGGACCCGAAGCGCCCAGACTGCGAGCCAGCGACCAGGCCCCGAGCCCGGCCACCACCAGGTAGGAGCCCAACACGAGATCGTAGGCCAGCTCCAGGGGCAGCAAGCCGCGCAGCCCGGCCACCAGCATGAGATCGAGCCAACCGCCCAGGACCGGCAGCTGGTCCACACCCTCCGGCCAGCCGATCATGCGGGTGGTGAAGATCCCCTCGCGGCCCAGGGCCCAGCTGTTCCAGAGGTGACCGGCCAGATCCACCGAGAAGTGGCCAAAGGCCGCGCCCTGCGCGTGGATCACCCACCAGCCCGGCAGCAGGCAGGCGAGGGCCAGCGCCCAGGCGACAGCGGGCAGGCCAAGCCAGCGGGCATCGCTCGCAGCGGGCATCGCAGCTCGGGAGAGGCTCGCCATGGCCAAGGAGTATCCCAGCAGCGCCCCGCCTACGCAGCGGAGGGCGCGCAGCTGGGCGCGCGGCGCGTCACGCGGTGGATCCGGTGCGTCAGACAGGCTCCCGGCGCAGGGCGCGCGGGGCGGGGCCCCGACCGCGACCTGGTGCTGGCCGATCCACTGGTCTGGGGGCGCCGCGCGGTCTCGCGTCTCTCCGGCTGCAACAGCCAGCGGCGGCTGCCGAGGATCCCGCGGTGAGCGTGGGGTCGGCCTGGGGCTCCGTCAGCTCCCCACGACCACCTCTGCGAGCACCTTGCTCAGCTGCGCCAGCCCGAAGGGCTTGGCGATGGCGGCGCGGAAGCCGTGCTCGGCGAACTCGGCGACCACCTCGTCGTTGGAGTAGCCGCTGGAGACGATGGCCTTGACATCGGCGTCGATCTCAACCAGCTCGCGCAGCGCCTCGCGCCCGCCCATGCCGCCGGGGACCGTCAGGTCGAGGATGACGGCGTCGAAGGGCTCTCCTTTTTCCTGGGCGGCGGCCCGGTACAGCTCCACGGCCTCCCGGCCCTCGGCGGCGAGGGCGCAGTCGTAGCCGAGGCTGGAGAGCAGGTTGCCGAACAGCTGCCTGATGGCCGCCTCGTCGTCCATCACCAGGACCCTGCCCCTGCCCATGCGCAGCTCGGGCTCCCGCGAGCTCGCCAGCGGAGCCTGGTGCGCCAGCGCCGGCAGGTAGACGTGGAAGGTCGAGCCGCGGCCCAGCTCGGACTCGGCCCGCAGCGCGCCGCCGTGGCGCTCGACGACCGAGTGCGAGACCGCCAGGCCCAGGCCGCTGCCGCGCTGCTTGGTGGTGAAGTAGGGATCGAAGATCTTCGGCAGGTGCCTGGGCGAGATCCCGACCCCCTGGTCCGTCACGGCGACATGCACGTACCTGCCCGGCTCCAGCAGCAGAGCGGCCCCGGGGCGCACGGCCAGGTTCTCCAGGCTGACGGTGACGGTCCCTCCCTCGGGCATGGCCTGGCTGGCGTTGATCAGCAGGTTGTTGAACACCTGGTTGATCTGGCCGTGGTCGACCTCCGCCGACCACAGCTGTTCGCTGCAGTGGACCCGGCAGCCGGCCTTGGTGCCTCGCAGCGAGAAGCGGGCCGCGTCCCTGACCAGCGCCTCCAGCGAGGCGGGCTTCTTGATCGGCGCGCCCCCCCTGGAGAAGGTGAGCAGCTGCTGTGTCAGGTCGCGAGCACGCCAGGAGGCCTTCTCCGCGTCGTCCAGGCTCTGCCAGATCTCGTGCCCCGGCTCCAGCACGAGCTTGGCGAAGCCGATGTTGCCCAGGATGGAGGTCAGGATGTTGTTGAAGTCGTGGGCGATGCCCCCGGCCAGGACCCCCACCGACTCCAGCTTCTGCACCTTCTGCAGCTCCCGCTCCACGCGCAACTTCTCGGTGACGTCGCGGAACACCAGCACCACCCCCCGGGGGACGCTGTCCTGGTCGCGGATCGGCGCACAGCTGTCGGCGATGCTCCTCTCGGTGCCGTCGCGGGTCACCAGGATGGTGTGGTTGGCCAGCCCGATCACCAGGCCGGTCTGCAGCACCTTGGACACCGGGTCTTCCACCGGGCGTCGCGTCTGCTCGTCGATGATGCGAAAGACAGTGCCCAGGGGCTTGCCTGCGGCCTCGCGCTGGCTCCAGCCGGTCAGCTCCTCGGCGACCCGGTTGACGGACAGGACGGTGCCGGCAGGGTCGGTGACGATCACGCCGTCGCCGATGCTGCGCAGGGTGACCGCCAGCAGCTCCCTCTCAGCGGCCAGGGCGCGCTCGGCGGTGCGCTCCGCCACCTGCTCCTCCAGCCGCTGGCGATACTGCCGCAGCAGCTGCTCCGCGGCCTTGCGCTCGCTGATGTCGCGGTCGATGCCGCGGAAGCCGCGGAGCTCGCCCTGCTGGTCGAAGATCGGCACGCCGCTGGTCTCCAGCACCACCAGCCGGCCGTCCCGGTGCCGGTTGGTGTTCTCCAGGTTGGCGAAGGGGCGCGGCTGCTCGGCGATGGCGCCGAACTCCCGCCCGACCCGCTCGGCCTCCTCCGGCGGCATCAGGTCGAAGGGCGTCTTGCCGACGATCTGCTCGGGCGTGTACCCCAGCAGCTTCTCCACCTGCGGGCTGACATAGGTGTAGACGGCGTTCTCGTCCACCTCCCAGACCCAGTCGCTGGTCTGCTCCGTCAGCATGCGGAAGCGCTCCTCGCGGGCGAGCAGCCGCTCTTCGGCCAGGCGCTGCTCGGTGACGTCGGTCCCGATCACGCCCAGGCCAGCGCCCAGGGGGAAGACCCTGGTGGAGAAGCAGCGCCTCCCGGTGCCCGGCAGGTCCACCCAGTCCTCGAGCACCGCGGGCTCACCCGAGCGCAGCACGGCCAGGAACTCATCGTACCTGTCGCTGTCGCGATAGCCCGGCAGCAGGTCCAGCAGGTGCCTGCCGACGACCTCCTGGCGCGACGCTCCCAGGTTGTGCAGCGCCACCTGGTTGGCATCCACGAAGCACAGCCGCGCGTCGAAGATGGCCATGCCGTCGGTCATGGCGTCCCTGAACCCGACCAGCTCGCCAGCGGCGATCTCCAGCTCGGCGACGCGCCGCCGCAGCCGCTCCAGCTCCTTTCCGGTGTCGTTCTGGTCGTCCATGGTCGAACCTCGGAGGTGTGCGGATCCCGGATCTGCGGGTTCCGGTGGGACTCGGCAACAGGTAGTCTCCCGCGAGCCCCATGCCACCACGGGAAGATCGATACGGGCCCCGTTCGGCTCCCTCCAGGAACCTGTGCTTCGTGGACCCTGAACGGCGGGTCGCCTCCTTCCGAGGGCTCGGCCAGCCGGAGCGTACACTTGCGGGAGCCTGGCCCGGGGAGGATGGCTCAGCCCCCCCATGTTCACCATCCCGCCACCGCGACCGCCGACGTGCAGCAGCTGTGAGAGGGCCAAACCAGCCGTTCATCTCGCCGACCTCCATGTGAACCTGACGTCTACCTCGAGCGAGACAATCGTCCCGGCCCAAATCGCTCCGTCGTCGACACCAGCCACAACACCTTCACAAACCTGTCCCTATCTGTCCCCTTGCACCTACCCCCCAACACAATAGAAGCCCTCATCCTCGGCAACGTTTCGATCAACGAGACGCCCTGGCACTCATCCATCCCCAGGAGCTCTTCCATGCCACGCCCCTCGAAGCTCGGCCCCTTCGTTGACAAGATCGGCATCCTCCCTGACGCGCTGATCGCTTCAATGTCGGGTACGTCCACGGGCAACGTCCGGATCTACCGCAGGCGCCACGGCATCCCCGCGCGGTTCCGGGGCGAGGGTGAGCCCCGGCCCAACGAGCAAGCCATCCTCGCGGAGCACGGCCTGGAGCCCACCCCCGCCGCGAAGCCCAAGCGCAAGAAGGCCTCCCGCAGGCCCAAGAAGTCCACCCGGACCAGAAAGCCGCGGGCCAAGAAGGCCAAGGTGGAGCCGGTCGTGGCGGAGGAGCCGGTCGTGGCGGAGGAGCCGGTCGTGGCGGAGGAGCCGGTGGTCGCCCAGGAGCCACCAGCGCCAGAACCCACTCCCGAGCCCGAAGCCGCCGCAGCGCCCGTCGCCGAACCCGAGCCAGCCGTGGGGCCCACCCCGACTCCAGCGCCCGTCGTCGAGCCCCAGCAGACGCGCAAGCCCCGCAGGTCCAAGCTGGATCCCTACCTGGATCAGGTCGGCGTCCTGCCCGACAAGCAGGTGGCCGCGCTCGCCGGCGTCACCGCCGAGAACGTCAGGATCTACCGCAAGCGCCGTGGGATCCCCGCTGGTTGGCAGGCTCCCACTGCTCCTCAACCCGTCCCGGCACCTCCCGCGAGCACCCGCAAGGCCCGCAAGCCCCGGCGCGGCAAGCTCACCCCCTACCTGGACCGGCTGGGCATCCTCCCCGACTTCGCGATCGCCAGGCTGGCGGGCACCACCACACAGAACGTCCGGACCTTCCGCCAGCGGCACAACATCCCAGCCACCTGGAACACCCAGGACAAGGCTCAGGTCCGCGCAGCGCACACCGGCCAGACCAGGAAGCCCCGGCGCGGCAAGCTGACCCCCTTCCTGGAGCAGATCGGGATCCTCACCGACAGCGTCATCGCCCAGAGAGCCGAGACCACCGCGCAGAACGTGCGCGTCTTCCGCAAGCGCCACGGCATCCCGGCCAGGTGGCGGGGCGAAGGCGAGCCGCTCCCCAACGAGGATGCGATCCTGGCGCTCGAGGCGGGGCCGGTCGCCCAGGCCGCTCCTGTACCCGCACCGGCGGTCGCAGCGGCCGCGGTGCCGGCTCCCGAGCCGACCCCCGCACCGCGGCCCACCCCCGAGCTCACCGCGGTCGAGGAGCTGCCCCCAGAAGCCGACAACGTGGTGGCTGCTGCCGAGCTCCCGGGCATGCTCGAAGGCTTCGAGGTGACCGTCAGGATCGAGGCGGGCGAGGGCAAGTACTTCGTCGCTGGTGCTGACATCATCGACGCCGGGGCCAAGGCGGTGGCGAACCTGGCGCTCAGGAACATCGACGGCAAGGTCGTGGCGGTGCGGTTCCTGGGCAAGGTGTTGGGGGGCTAGAAGCCCTCGGGTTCAGCGGCACCGCCCCGCCTCCCCGCTCCCCTGCTCCACCAGCCGGTCCAGCACCAGGCCGTGGAAGCCGCGGTCGCTGGATCGGAAGCCCCAGCCCAGGTGCGCGTCGCAGCGCCCGCAGTGGGCGATCTGCCAGGTGAACCCAGCGAACCAGGAGTACTCGCCGTGCTCCTCACCGCGGGACACACAGCCCGGTGCCTGGGCAAAGCAGCCGATGCGGTAGAGGAAGCCGTGGGGATTGACGAAGGAATGCTCGTGGGCGCCGCCCACCCGCTGACGCCAGCCGCCAGCGGTCACCGGGTGCCCACAGCGCGCGCAGAGCAGGCGCGGGCCTGAGGCGCCCGACCAGGCGTCGGACACACCCGAGCGGGTCTCGCCAGCCCGCTCGGGCTGGTCGCGATCCAGCAGCGCAGCGACCGGGATCAGTAGTCCACCATGTCGCCGCAGGCCTCAGGCAGCTCCAGGCCCGCCTGCCCGTAGTCGTCGCCGCAGGCGGCGTCGCCCAGAGCCGCTTCGCAGGCCGCGAAGTCCATGGAGAAGCCGCTGTCGTCGCACCACAGGCGTCGCTCTTCGCTCCGGCAGGCCGCCTCGGAGGTGTAGGCGGCGGACCAGCCCTCGACGAAGTGGTAGCACTCCACGTCGGCGCAGGCGCAGGCCTGGGCGCAGAGGGTCTCCACCATCTGCTCGCAGGGGGAGGGCGTGGTGTCGGCCGACAGGTCGAAGCAAGCCGCCAGCAGCAGGGGCGAAAGCGAGAGGATCCTCATGGCACTACCAGCTGTCCCAGCCCGAGTCCCAGCCGCAGTCCATGAAGTCGTCGCAGGCGTCGGAAGACCAGTCGGCGTCGCTGTAGTCGTCGCAGCTGGCGCGCCTCATGTCCCTGATGCACTTGCCCGCATAGTCGTAGTCGAGGTCGCAGAAGATGCCCAGGAAGTCCTCCAGCTCGTCCCAGACCTCCACCACGTCGTCGCGGCACTCGGCCATGCTCTCGTAGTACTCGTCGAAGTCATCGGGCTCGCAGTCCTGGAACTTGTCGCAGCTCACCTTGGCGTACTTGTCGGGGAAGTTCTCTTCGTCGACGAAGCAGCCCACCAGCAGCAGGGACAGACCAGCGAGGAGGGATCGGGGCATGGATGATCTCCGGGGAAAGCTGGGACGCGAGAGGAGTCCAGCGGGAAGCGTAGCGGAGGAAAACCGGCGGGGCCAGCCCCGGACTCGACGCAGGGTGACCGGTTGCATAGCGTAGCCTCCCAGCCAAGGGAGATCCCATGCTCGTCCTCGTGCTCAACAGTGGCAGCTCCAGCCTCAAGGCGGCGGTGCTGGAGGCCAGCAGCGGCCGGCGCCGCGCGGCGGGCCGGGTGGAGCGCATCGGCGAGCCCGAGCCTCAGCTCCGCCTCGATGGCAGCGACAACCAGCCGGTCTCCGCCGCGGACCATGGCGCAGCGCTGGCGGCCCTGCTCCCGCTGCTGCTGGCGCGCCTCGACGGCGCGCCCATCGAGGCGGTGGGCCACCGGGTGGTGCACGGTGGGGAGCGCTTCTCGCAGCCCACCCGCATCGACGACGAGGTGCTGCACGCCATCCAGGCTCTCGTCCCCCTGGCGCCGCTGCACAACCCGCCCGCCCTGGCGGGGATCCGCGCGGCCCTCGAGGCCCTGCCCGCCATCCCCCACGTGGCGGTCTTCGACACCGCCTTCCACGCCAGCCTGCCACCAGCGGCCCACGCCTACGCCCTGCCTGCCGATCTCGCCCAGCGCCACGGCCTGCGCCGCTACGGCTTCCACGGCACCTCCCACGCCTGGGTGGCCCGCAAGGCCGCCCACCACCTGCAGTCCAGGCTGCACGAGCTGCGCATCATCACCTGCCACCTGGGCAACGGCTGCTCCGCCGCCGCCGTGGAGTACGGCCGCTCGGTGGACACCACCATGGGCATGACCCCCCTCGAAGGCCTGGTGATGGGCACCCGCTGCGGCGATCTGGACCCGGGCCTGCTGCTGGCGCTCATGCGCAGAGAGGGGCTGGACATCGACCAGGCGGACAAGCTGCTCAACGAGCGCTCGGGGCTGGCGGGGCTGGCGGGCGTGGGCAAGGACATGCGCGACATCGAGGCGGGCGCGGCCGAGGGCGACGAGCGCTGCCGGCTCGCGCTGCAGGTCTTCGACCACCGCCTGCGGCGCCACATCGGCGGGCTGGCGGCCGTGATGGGCGGCGTGGACGCCATCGTCTTCACCGGCGGCATCGGCGAGAACTCGGCCCTGGCCCGCAGCCGCTGCTGCCAGCGGCTCGACTTCCTGGGCGCCCGCCTGGACGAGGACCGCAACCGCGACGCCGCGCTGAGCGCAGCGCAGCCCGTGGCCATCGTCTCCGCCGAACACAGCCGCGTGCGCCTGCTGGTGGTGGCCACCGACGAGGCCCAGGCCATCGCTCGCCAGACGACCCGCCTGGTGCGCGACAGCGACAAGGTCCAGGGTGAGCTGCGCATCCCCATCGCCATCTCCGCGCGCCACGTGCACCTCACCCAGCCGGCGGTGGAGGCCCTGTTCGGCGCCGGCCACCAGCTCACCATCCACAAGCCGCTGCGCCAGCCGGGGCAGTACGCAGCCCGCGAGACGGTCACGGTGCTGGGGCCCAAGCGCTCGCTGGAGCGCGTGCGGGTCATGGGCCCCTGCCGCGGCCGCTGCCAGGTGGAGATCTCCCGCACCGACGAGTTCTACCTGGGCCTGGACGCCCCCATCCGGGGCTCCGGCGATCTGGACGGCACCCCCGGGGTGGTCCTGGTGGGGCCGGCCGGGCGGCTGGCTCTGGACGAGGGCCTGATCTGCGCCCGTCGCCACATCCACATGGCGCCCGAGCACGCTCGCCAGCTGGGGGTGCAGCACAAGGACGTGGTGGACGTGGCGGTGGACAGCCAGGGCCGCGATCTGGTGTTCGGCGACGTGCTGGTGCGGGTCAAGGAGGGCATGGTGCTGGACATGCACCTGGACACCGACGAGGGCAACGCCGCGGAGATCAGCACCGGGGCCCAGGCGGCGCTGGTGCCCACCGCCGCCTTTGCCACGATCCTCAAGCGGCATACGGGCTTCGACAAGGACTGAGCAGGTCACGGAGGGCCCATGCCGGAGTACAGCGAAGGCCAGGTCCTCGCCGAGCGCTTCGAGATCGTGGGCGTGCTGGGCCGAGGCGGCATGGCCACGGTCTACCTGGCCCGCGACCGCGTGCGCGGCGAGCGGGTGGCCCTCAAGCTGCTGCACGACCACCTGGCCCAGGACCCGGGCATGCGCGAGCGCCTGCGCCGCGAGGTGCTGGCCGCGGCCCGGCTGCGCCACCCGGGGGCCCTGGTGGCCCACGAGCTGCACGATCTGGACGGGGCCTGGGGCCTTAGCCTGCCCTTCCATCCCGGCGAGACCCTCGCCGAGGCCGTGGTCGGCCAGGGGCCCATGGAGCCCGAGGCCCTGCGCCGCCTGGGGGCGCGCCTGGCCGAGGTGCTGGCCGAAGCCCACGAGCGCGGCATCCTGCACCGCGACGTCACCCCGCAGAACATCATGCTGGGCCCCCGGGGTGAGCCCGTGCTCACCGACTTCGGGCTGGCGCGGCTGCGGGACGGGCGCTCCACCAGGGGCACCGGCATGCTGGGCACCACCGGCTATGCGGCCCCCGAGGTCTACGACGGGGTCCGCGCCGACCCGCGCTCCGACCTCTACGGGCTGGGCGCGGTGCTCTACCTGGCCGCCACGGGCAAGGCCGCCTACGAAGCCGACAGCCCCATGGCGGCGCTGCGGCGTCAGCTGGAGGGCGCCCACACCCCGGTCCTCGAGGCCCGCCCGGGCCTCCCGGCCGACCTGGCCGACACCATCGAGGCCCTGCTGCAGCGGGATCCCGCCAAACGGCCACAAGGAGCGCGCGACGTGGTGGAGGCCCTGCAACAGCGCAGGGCGCCCGAGGCCCACGCTCCGCTGCCCGAGCCCCAGGAACCATCCGGCGACGCACAGCCCGGCACCGCCCTGCAGCGCGCAGAGCTGCCCGCCGGCGGCTGGACGGTGCTGGTGCGGCGCCGCGCCGGCCAGGACGACAAGCGCCACGAGCGCCGCGCCCGCAGGGCCTGGCGCCACGCGCGCCGCCGCGCCCAGGGCCGGCTGGGCAGTGAGCGCTGGAGCGAAGGCTGGGGCGCGGACCCGGGCCGCGTGTTCAGCGAAGTGGTGGGCGTGGGGGGCGACTTCATCCAGCAGCTGATCGAGGGCGACGGCGGCAGCCCCGAGCGCTACCTGGCCGACGCGGTGGCCACCGAAGCGGAGCTGCCAGAGGGAGCCCTCGCGGTGGCACCGGCCTTCGCCGAGCGCCGCTTCCGCCTGGTGGAAGGGGTGGATCGCGCCGCAGCGGAGCGGCTGGCTGTCGCTGGGCAGCAGGCGGGCTACCGCGCCAGGCTGCTGCCCGCCGGTGTGGCCGCGCGTTCCCAGCTGGGCAAGGCCCTGGGGCCCGTGTTCCCCGGCCTGATCATGTTCGCCGTCTCGGCCTTCGTCCTGAGCGGCGCGCCCGCCGCCCTCACCGCCGCCATCGGCATGATCTTCATGCTCAGCGCCCTCACGGGCGTGGTGCTGCAGGCGGCACGAAAGACCCCCGACCAGCTCCCCCTGGCCTACCCGCGCCAGCTCAGCGGCTCCCTGTCCGCCGACTACGAGCACCTGGCTCCGCGCATCATCGCCACCCCAGAGGGCCCCGTGGAGGCCCCCTCGCCGGCCGCCGCGCCACCCACCACCCGGGGCGGGCAGGTGCTGGCTCGGGTCGAGGCAGCCCTGGCCGCCCTGGAGCGCGCCATCGACCAGCAGCGGGAGCAGCTGCCCGAGCTGGCCTTGAGCGAGCTGGAGGGTACCCTCTCCGAGCTGCGCGCCCAGGCCCGCCGGCTGGCGGGTGAGGTCGAGCGCCTCGAGGCGGAGCTGCGCGAGCTCGAACGCCAGGATCCCGAGGGCAGCATGGCCACCGCCCAGGCCCGCCTGGCCCGCCTGGACACCCTGGAGCGGTCCGGCGAAGCCCCGAGCCCCGCTGACCGGCGGCGGCTGCAGGCCGAGCTGGCCGCCCTCGCCGAGGCCTGCGCCACCAGCGAGGCCCTCGAGGCGCGGCTCACCGCCACCCTGGCCAGGCTGCTGGACATCGGCGGCACCGCCAGCCGGGCCCGCCGCAGCCTGCTGGAGGAGCCCGAGCCCGCCCGCTCCCTGGAGAAGCTGGGCGAGCAGCTCAAGAGGCAGGCCGCCGCCGCGGCCAGGGCCCGCCGCGAGCTGGGGGGCTAGGAGCCTGTAGGGCGTACCGAATCTACTGCGGCCCACGATCCACACCTCTTGACGCGCCCTTCGCGGCGCCGCTGACATCAACATGTTGAAAACATGCCTTCTCCCAGCGGCACCACGCAGGGCGCCCCCTGAGGCGCGCCTCGCGGCCCTCGCTACGATTCGGCACCGGCGTCACGGATCCCTGCGTTCGCAGGGTCCGCGCCGCCTACGCCCTACAGGCTCCTAGTCCCAGATGGACCTGCGCCCGTTCAGCGAAGAGGACCGCGAGCAGGTGCTGGAGCTGTGGCAGGCCTGCGGCCTCACGCGACCCTGGAACGATCCCCAGCGCGACATAGACCGCAAGCTGAGCGTGCAGCCCGAGCTGTTCTTCGTGGGCAGCCTCGAGGGAGAGCTCGTGGCCACGGCCATGGCCGGCTGGGACGGCCACCGCGGCTCCGTCTACTACCTGGCGGTGCACCCTGACTGGCAGGGCTGCGGCCTGGGTCGGCAGCTGATGGGCGCGGTGGAGGCGGCGCTCCTGCGCCAGGGCTGCCCCAAGGCCAACATCCTGGTGCGCACCGACAACGCCGACGCCGCCGGCTTCTACCAGTCCATCGGCTACCAGCTGGACGCCGTGAGCTGCTACGGCCGGCGCCTGGTCCCCGACGGCGCGCTGCTGGGCCGCGAGCTGGGCTGCGAGCGGCTGGCCGCGGGCCTGCACAGCGAGTTCGGGGTGGCCCTGTTCGAGCGCGCCCCCGCGGCCAGCCAGCCCCGAGCTGCCCTCGACGCCCTGCTGCAGAGCCAGGGCCTGCAGCCCCTGGGCGAGCGCTGGAACCCGCTGCCTGCCGAGCGCGCCATCAGCCTGCTGGGCGACCTGGTCCGCGAAGACCTGCTGGGTGGCTGGAAGGTCCGCCACGCGCTGCCCGCCGAGCAGATCATCGCCCTGTTCACCGGCCTGTTCGACGCCGACTCGGTGGCCTGGTTCAGCAACGTGCACAGCTGGCGCGAGGACGACAGCTCCCGCTGGACCCCCTTCAGCGCGGGGGGCATGTGCGTCTGCCTGGCCGGCTGGGACGCGCACCGCCTGGGCCTGCTGTGGACCGACCAGTAGCGGTGCGAGCCAGCGCAGGCCCCGCCCGAGCTGCAAACAGCGCGGGGCTCGTTATGAGGACCCTGGCCACCCATCCGTCCGGGGCGGCCGCCGGCTGTGGGAGGCCCTGGTCATGAAGAAACTGCTCATCGCCGCCGTGGTCTTCCTGCTGGTCGCGGTCCTCTGCTCCGGCGTGGTCATCGCAGCCAGCGGCGGGGCCTACTTCCTGTGGCTGCGCAGCGCGGCGCCCGAGCTCGAGCTGGGCGACCTCGAGGTGGGCGAGGCCACCCTGGCCGCCGAGCTGCCCGAGCCGGAGCCGGCAGAGATCGAGCCCCTCGACGAAGAGCAGCCGCTCGAAGAAGAGCTGGAAGAGATCGAGGAGCCCGTCGCCGCGGCCGCACCCACCCGCAGCTACCAGCCGACCCCCGCACCCGAGCCGGAGCCCGCGGCAGCCGAAGAAGAAGTGTTCGACGAGGACGAAGAGCAGAACCTGGACGACATGGACGACCTGCTGGGCGACGATCCCCTGGGCGACATCGAGATCATCGACGACGAAGAGCCCGAGCCCAGGAAGAAGCGCAAGAAGAAGCGCAACCGGTAGCCCTCTCCCCGTGCTCTCGCTGGGCTCTGTGGTGGACCCGGACTCATGCCCCAGATTCTGCAACAGCCCCGGGGGTCATGCCTCCAATTCTGAGACGATCCAGCCGTTCAGCGGCTGACGCCAACGGACCAAATACGGTTTTCGCGCACGCGCCCCCCGACCTGCGGCGGATCTGTCTCAGAACAGGGGGCATGACCCTGCAAGCGGCGGGCTCAGCCGGGAGATCAGCGACACCCCGCAGGGCCTCAGCGCCGCCTCACCAGCAGCCCCGACAACAGCACCAGCAGGCATCCCATGCCTGCGCCGCCACCGCAGCCGCAGCGTCCGGCGCTGGATCCGCTGTCCCCGGGTGCATCACTGTCGGGGGGCTCCGAGCTGTCCGGCTCGGGCGAGCTGTCGCTGGGCTCCGAGCTGTCCGCCTCCGAGTCGGGGCTCCCCGCGCTGTCCTCCGGCTGCTGGTGCCCCAGCGTCCGGTCGGCACCCCGCGCCTCCCACTGGTCCACCAGCAGCCCCTCGCCCTCCACCAGCTGCAGCTCCACCCGGTGCCAGCTGTCCTCGAGCCCCTCGACGCTGAACAACACGCTACCCAGCGGGGCCTCGTCCCAGGCGAAGGCGTGCTCGGCGCCGTCCACCCACACAGCTGCGCTGCTGGGGCTCTCCACCGCACCCAGCAGCTGCAGGCTGTGGCCGCGCAGGTTCACCCGCAGGCGATCCCCCGTCGCCAGCCGCGTCAGGCTCCCGATGGCCGCTCCCGGGTCCTCCTCCTGGGCGCAGTCCAGGCAGCGCACGTACTCCGAGGCGTCGTCGATGGGCTGGTAGCGGGCGAAGCGCTCCGCGGCACCGTCGGGATCCACCGCGTAGATGCCGTCGTAGCTGGCCACCAGCAGCTCGGGCCAGTCGGCGAAGCCGGGTCGCGGCGCCAGCTGGCGGGGAGGAGCGGGGAGTCGCCCGGGCAGGTGCTGCCAGCTCTCGCCGCCGTCCTCGCTGCGCAGCAGGCGACCCGAACGGGTGGCGGCGAAGCCGGTGCCGTCGTCGGCGAAGGCCAGGTTGCGCAGGGGCTCCTCGTCGGCCTCGAAGACCTGCTCCCAGCTGCCCTCACCCCGGTACAGCCAGATGCCGCCGTCGCCGGCCACCGCCAGCTCCGTCACGCTGTCCTCGGGCCCCATGGCCAGCTCCAGCAGGGGCTGCTCGCTCTGCAGCAGCTGGGCCCAGCTCTCGCCGCCGTCCTGGGAGCAGAACACGGAGTCAGGCGTGCCCACGCAGAGCAGCGGATCGCGGTCCACCACCGCCGTGACCAGCCCCGTGCCCAGCAATGGCGCGAGGGCCTCGAACTCCCGCCAGCTCTCGCCGGCGTCGTCAGAGACGGCGTACGTGGCCGCCCAGCGATCCGAGCTGTCCGCCGAGATGAGCCACACCCGCTCGCCTGCCCCCGCCACCACGAAGGACGGGCGGTTCGGGGGCGCGTCCAGGGCCTCCCAGCTGCGGCCCCCGTCCCGCGAGCGGTAGGGCGAGTAGCTGGCGATGCCATAGGCCAGGGTCATGCCCTCGCCGTCGCGAGGCATGGCCACGCCCTGGCAGTTGGAGGCCTCCAGCCCCAGCCCCGGCGCCTGGAAGCCGGCGCCGAAGTCATCGCTGCGCACCAGCCCGCTGGAGTAGCCCGCCATGAGCAGCCCACCGTCATCCGGAAACTCTGGCGAGAAGGCGATGGCCCGGGCGTAGTCCCCCGGCAGGGTGCTGGCCTCGTGCCAGTCCTGCCCGGCGTCCTCGCTGATCCACGCCGTGTCGTAGCCGGCCACCAGCCAGCGATCGCCGGACACCAGCAGCGCCGTGGTGGCCTCGTTCTCGTCGGCGGCCTTGGCGGACTCGCCCGTCTGCAGGTTCAGATCCGCCGCCCGCTGGGTCCAGCTGGCGCAGTCGTCGTCGGAGAAGGCCGGCCCCTGCTCCCAGGCCATGGCCAGCAGGCGCCCGCCCTGTGCCGCCAGGAAGGTGACCGCGGCGTAGTCCCCCTCGGCCCCGGGCACGGCCCCGCAGGCCTGCCAGCCGGCGTCGGACCAGCGCCAGACCGCGCCGCTGGAGAAGCCCGCGTAGACGGCGTCCTCCGTGGCGACGGCGGTCTGGGGGCCCTGCTCGGGAGCCCCCAGATCCTGCCACTCTCCGTCGCGCCGCCAGCGCACTCCGCCGCCGGCATCCAGGGCCACGAAGCCGCCCTCGCCGTGCCGGATCTCCACCAGGGGCACCCCCGCCAGCTCCAGCTCCGGCGTGCCCCCTGGCTCGCCCAGGAGCACACCTTCTGCGGGCAGCAGGGCGAGCAGGGCGCCGGCGTCCATGTCCTGCAGGCCCGTGCCCAGCTCTACCGCCTGCCAGGTCTCGGCGTCGTCGGACCAGAAGTAGCGCTCCTCGCCCAGCAGCAGGTAGCGACCGTCGTCCGTCATGGCCGCCCGACGCAGGTTGTCCACCGTGGGTTCGCCCCCCACGGCGTTCCAGCTGATGCCGCCGTCATCGCTGCGATACAGCACCGCCTGGTCGCGCCCCTCGCAGTCCAGGCTCAGCAGCCAGGGCACGCCCTCCGACAGATCGCCCGGGGCTGCGACGGCGTGCACCGTGTGGTGCGGGGCGTGGGCCGCCGCGGCCAGCGCGAGGGGCAGGAAGCGCAGCATGCACCGATGCTACCATCGGCGGACCCGCCCCCGCTCCGGAGCCAGCGTGAGCCTCTCCCTCCACAGCGAAGCGCTGGATCGTCACAAGCACCGCTTCACCCTGCTGCAGGACGGCCAGCCCTTGCTCCGCGGCGGGCTGGCGGCCCGGCTGCGCAGCTCGGCGCGGGCCCGACTGCTGATCAGCCGGGCCATCGTCTCCTGCCCCTGGCCGGCGGTGTTCTGGGAGTGCGCCCCGCTGGATCCCTCCACCCGGCGGCTGCCAGCGGAGTTCGTGGTGGTGGACGCCCCCTCGCTGGCCCGGGTGCAGGCCGACCCGCGGCCCTTCGCGCGCCACCTGGCCTCCGGCGGCCTCGCCACCTTCCACAGCCTGGGGCGGGACGCCGTCCTGGTGGCGCCCTCCCCGCAAGAGGGCGCGCGCAGCGCCCACCTGGCCGGCTGGCTGCGCTCGGTGCCCGAGACATCCATGCACGAGCTGTGGCGCGCCGTGGGCGCCGCCATGGGCAGCTGGCCAGCACAGCGCAGCCTGTGGCTGAGCACCTCCGGCCTGGGGGTGTACTGGCTGCACATCCGGCTGGACAGCCGCCCCAAGTACTACACCCATCGCCCCTATCGACGCCTGGCCCCGGAGACCGCGTGAGCCTGCTGCCGCAGCACCTGGGCTCGCGGCCGCCATCAGCGCCGGCGATCGCGGCTCCCTGCAGGCCGCGACCTGAGCCCTACTCGCTCAGAAATGCCTCCAGCGCCGCGTTCAACTGCTCGGGCTGCTCCACCACGGTGAAGTGCGAAGCGCCGCGGATCACCTGCACCCGCGCCCGGGGAGCTCGACGGGCCAGCCGGCGCACCACCCAGGGCGGGATGAACAGGTCGCGCTCGCCCACCAGGAACAGCAGCGGGATGCGCAGCTCTGGCAACAGGCCGTGGGCGTCCTGGTGGCCCAGCTCCGCCAGGGTCTGCAGGTAGAAGCGCAGATCGTGACCCGCCACGCCGTCGGCCATGGCCATGAAGACCTCGGGATCGGCGTGCCGCCTCAGCAGCCCACTGAGCCCGGCCGCGGACTGGAACTCGGACCGCCGCAGGATCCCGCTCAACACCGGGGACACCAGCGGCGCGCCGCGAGCCGCGAGGCGCAGCGCGCTGGGAAAGCGCCTGGCCGCCACCGGCAGGAGAGGGGTGGAGACGAAGGGGCTCAGTGGAATTCCGTCCACACAGGCCAAGCGGCTGAAGCGCTCGCCCTCCAGGCGCAGCACCTCGAAGCCCACCGACACGCCCATGCTCCAGCCGATGAAGCCAGCCCGCTCCAGCCCCAGCTCGTCCATCACCGCCAGGCAGTCCCGGCCGTGGGAGGCCATGCGCGGCCCGCCGTGGCCCGGAGGGCCCGAGTCGAAGAAGCCCCTGTAGTCCCAGCAGATCAACCGAAAGCGCTGCGCCAGGTGCTCCAGCTGGAGCGAGAGCCCGCGGTAGCCGACACCGATCCCGTTGGCCACCACCACCGGGGGGCCCTCGCCGAAGACCTGGTAGCGGATGGAGGTGCCGTCGTAGCTGACCAGGTCACCGATCTCGCGCGGCTCGATCAAGGGCGGGGCTCCGGGTGGAGGGGCGAGCCGAGGAATAGCACGCGCCTCCCGAGCCCGGGGCTCCCGGGCCGCCACCCCGAGGGTGACAATTGGGTTTTTCCTCCAAAGATGCTCTGCTGTCGACGGATGCGACCACGCGCGAAGGCACAGGAGCCACCATGGCCGAGCCCATCGACCTGGTCACCGGCGCCGCCGGCTTCTCCGGCTCCCACCTGCTGCGAGAGCTGCTCGCCGCCGGGCGCAGCGTGCTGGCCACGGATCGCCGGGCCATGATCGAGGACGCCGAGACCCGCCGCGTGCTGCGGGCCTGCGGCCTGGATCTGGACCACCCGAACCTGCGGTGGCTGCCCGCCGACCTGCTGCAGCCGCGAACCCTCGCAGCGCTCTTTGACCACCCCGTCACCCGGGTCTTCCACACCGCCTCGCTGTACGACTACAGCGCACCCCTGGAGCGGCTGCGGCGCGTGAACGTGCAGGGCGCGCGCAACCTGCTGGAGGCCGCCGCCGACGCGCAGCTGGAGCGCTTCGTCCACTGGTCCACCTGCGGCGTCTACGGCAAGCCCCACACCGCAGCCCAGCGCGGTTCCCGGAGCAACCTGCCCTTCACCGAGCGCAGCTCCTCGCCCAAGACCATGCCCCTGGACGCCACCGGCCCCGAGGGCACCGAGCTGGTCAACGCCTACTCCGTGAGCAAGTGGGAGCAGGAGCAGCTGCTGTGGCGGGCCCGCCGCGAGCGTGGCCTGCCGCTGACGATCATCCGGCCTGCGCCCATCTATGGACCGGGCAGCAGCTACGGCCACGGCGGGCTGGCGCTGGGCATCGCCTGCGGCATGCTGCCCGTGCTGCCGGTCGACGCCCAGAACTACATCACCACCTCGGTGCACGTGCACGACCTGGCCCGCTTCGCCGTGCACATCGCCCAGCTCCCCGGCTCGATAGGCGAGGACTACAACGTCGTCGACGACAGCATCATCTCCTACTACGACTTCCTGCGGTACATCGCCCTGCTCACGGGTGCGCGGGTGCGCGACCTCCCCCTGGTGGACCTCAAGCGTGCCCAGCGCCTGCTGGAGGCCACCGCCCGTGGCTGGCGCTGGGCCGAGACACGCCTGGGGATGCGCCGCTTACGAGTGTTCGAGATCCAGTCCACCTCCTACATCGCCAGCTCGTACTGGATCAGCAACCGCAAGAGCAAGGCCACCGGCTTCCGCTACGACTACGCCGATGTGCGCGAGGGCCTCAAGGACACCATCGACTGGTTCCGCGAGCTCGGTTGGTTGGGAGACCGCAGCCTGCTGTACGCCGCGAGCCCCGAAGGCTCCAAGCCGGGAACCGCCCGCTGACACAGGAGCCCTTCATCCGGGTGCACGGCTGCCCCGTCTCCGTGGCGGAGCACGTGCTGTCTGTCGCCCGGGTGGGGCGCACGAAGAACCCCTGCTTCGACCCGGCCATCGTGCTGCCCTTCGTGATCTCCGCTGTCAGCTGGCGGATCCGCAGCCTGTTCCGCAGGCCGCTGGGGCAGCCCTGCCAGCGCAGGCTGGAACAGAAGTGAGCCAGGCTAGGCTTCCTTCACGCTCAGCATCGCGCCCATCCCGAAGGAGCCCAGCACGCTGGCCTGGATCGCGTCGCTGCGCTCGTTCACCTGCTCGAGCATGCCGGCCATGTTGCGGTCCACTGCGGTGCGCAGTGGGCGCCGGCCGGCGGGCGTCTCGATGAGCTTGATGATGGCGTCGGCCACGTCCTGGGGATCGGGTGCGTCGTCACCGCTGATGGAGGCGGAGATGCCCTCCCAGAACTTGCGGGGCTGCTCGGCCAGCGGCCCGTAGCTGGCGACGCGGGCCTCGTCCCCGGCCGTGCCCATGTTGCGCCCGAAGTCGGTGGGGAAGCCACCCGGCTCCACGATCACCGAGTCGACGCCGGTGGCCGCCAGCTCGTAGCGGTAGCTCTCGGCCAAGCCCTCCAGGGCGAACTTGCTGGCGGTGTACGGGCCGCAGAAGGGCAACACCATGCGCCCCAGCATGCTGGAGACGTGGATCAGCAGCCCCTCGCCGCGCTCGCGCATGGTGGGCAGCGCGGCGCGATTGACCCTCTGCGGGCCGAAGACGTTCACGTCGAAGATGCGCTGCATCTGCTCCTCCTCGAAGCCCTCGCAGAGGCCGCCCACCCCGTAGCCGGCGTTGTTGACCACCACGTCCACGCGCCCCTCGGCCTCCAGCGCGGCGCCCATGGCGCGCTCCACCGAGCTGTCGCTGGTGACGTCCAGCTCGAAGAGGTGCAGGCGGCCCTCGCTGCCCCGCGCGGCGTCGCGGAGACCCTGCGCGGCGGCGGCGTTGCGCCCATCCGGTTCGCGCATGGTGGCGAACACGGTGTAGCCGTTCTGCAGCAGGGTGTCGGCGAGCAGGTTGCCGAAGCCGGTGCTGGTTCCGGTGATGAATACGGTCTTGTCCATGGTTGCTCCTGGGTGGTGGGTCGAGATCGACCCATCTCAACTGCGCACGGACATCCCCACACCAAGCGAACCGCCGGGATGTCGTGAGCACAGCTACCGGAGACGCGGCGGGCGGGTCGAGGGGATAGGTGCCCCGAGAACCGCAGGCGAGGGCCGGCATGAAGACCATCGGCATCATCGGCGGCATGGGTCCCCGCGCCACCGCGGAGCTGTACCTGGGCATCGTGTCCATCTTCCAGCGGCGCTTCGGCGCCCGCCACGACGCCGACTTCCCGCCCATGCTGATCCACAGCCTGCCCGCGCCCGACGTGGTGGAGAGTCTGCAGGACGGCCCGCGGCTGCAGGCCATGCTCTGCCAGGCGGCGCAGGGGCTGCAGGCCCAGGGCGCCGACTTCATCGCCATCGCCTGCAACACTGCCCACCTGTACCACCCCCAGGTCGCCGCCGCCGTGCAGATCCCAGTGCTCCACCTGCCCGCCGAAGCCGCGGCGGCCGCCAGCGCCCGCGGGCTGAGCTGCGTGGGCCTGCTGGCCACGGATCTCAGCCTGCGCGAGGGCCTGTACCGGCAGCCCCTGCGGGAGCGGGGCATCCAGCTCGTGGAGCCCGACCAGCGCCAGGTGGAGACGATCACCGCGATCATCGTGGCCATCCTGGCGGACGAGCCCCTCGATCCCCACCGCCGCAGGCTGCGGGGCCTGGTGGGCGAGCTGCAGGCGCGGGGCGCCCAGGCGGTCATCCTGGGCTGCACCGACCTGGGCGCGGCGACCCGGGGACTGCAGCTCGAAGCCGCGATCCTCGACACCACCGCCGTCCTGGCCGAGGCCGCCGCTCGCGAGGCGCGGACATAGCGCGCAGGGCTCCGCCTCGTGCTACCTTTCCCGCTGCCCCGGGGGCTCCATCGCCCCCGCTGGAGGAGCACCATGGACCGCCTGATCTCCGCCTTCTCACTGGCAGCCTGCCTCTCGCTGGGCGCCTGCAACAAGCCGCCTGCGGCCCCCACGCTGGCCATCGAGCCCGCCGAGCCCACCACCCTGGACGAGCTGGTGGGGCGCATCGCGGTGCAGGCCGAAGACCCCAACGGCAAGGACGAGATCAGCTACAGCTGGTCGTGGACCTTCGACGGTGAGGCCCGCGACGATCTCGACGGCGACACTGTGCCCGCCGGCGTCACCTCCAAGGGCCAGGTCTGGGAGCTCACCGTGGTGGCCAGCGACGGCAGAGAAGACGCCCCCGCAGCCAGCGCCTCGGTCACCATCCTGAACTCCGCTCCCGTGGCCACCGTCGAGCTGAGCCCCGAGCTGCCGGTGGTCACCGACGACCTGGTGGCCAGCGTGTCCGCCGACGACGACGACGGCGACACCGTCAGCTTCAGCTACAGCTGGACCGCCGACGGGGTCGATGCGGGCATCTCCGAAGCCAGCGTGCCCGCCGCCGACACCCAGCGCGGCGAGCTGTGGGAGGTCACCGCTGTCCCCAACGACGGCGAAGCAGACGGCGAGCCCGCCACCGCCCAGGTGACCATCGACAACACCGCCCCCGAGCTGCTCTCCGTCGTGCTCACGCCCGAGCCCGCCTACGAGGCCAGCACGCTCAGCGCCGAGGTGGAGGGCGAGGATCCCGACGGCGACGAGATCGGCCTGAGCTACGCCTGGTACGTGGGCGGCGACCTGGTGCTCGAGGGCGAGCAGGCCACCCTCGACGGCGAGCACTTCGACAAGCACGACGCCGTGCACGCGCTGGTCACCCCCAACGACGGCTTCGTGGACGGCGAACAGCTGGCCAGCGAGACCGTCACCATCAGCAACACCGCCCCCTCCCTGGCCTCCGCCGCCATCGACCCCACCGAGCTCACCGAGGCCAGCACCGCCAGCTGCGTCTCCTCGGGCTGGTCCGACGACGACGGCGATGCCGAGGAGCTCGTCATCGCCTGGTACGTGAACGGCACGGCGCTGTCCAGCGCGGAGACCATCGACGGCGGCAGCTTCGACCGGGGCGACGAGCTGATCTGCGAGCTCACCCCCACCGACGGCGAGGATGACGGCCTGCCCGTCAGCAGCGACCCCGTCACCGTGGGCAACACCCCTCCCGAGCTGGCCTCGGCCGCCCTGTCCACCACCAGCCCCACCGAGAACGACAGCATCTCGGTCACCGTCAGCGGCGCCAGCGACGCCGACAACGACAGCGTCACCCTCAGCTACGCCTGGTACGTGGGCGGCAGCCTGGTGGCCACGGTGCCCGCCATCAGCGGGCTGTACTTCGACAAGGGCGACATCATCTACGCCGAGGTCACCCCCAGCGACGGCTCCGACGACGGCACCCCCGTCACCAGCGACGTGGCCACCGCGGTCAACTCGCCGCCGGTGCTCAGCGAGGTGAGCATCAGCCCCAGCGAGCTGTACACCGACGACCTGGCCCTCTCCACCGTCAGCAGCGACGACGACGACGGCGACGCGGTCACCCTCAGCTACGCCTGGACCGTCGACGGCAGCGGCGCCGGCAGCGGCGCCACCCTCGACGGCGCCACCGCCTTCGACAAGGGCCAGCAGGTTGAGCTCACGGTCACCCCCAGCGACGGCAGCGCCGATGGCACGGCCCTGGCCTCCGGGCCGGTGATGGTGCTCAACAGCCCGCCCAGCGCGCCGGTGGTGGCCATCAGCCCCAGCGAGCCCTACGCGGAGGTGGACGATCTCTTCTGCGAGATCCTCACTGAGAGCAGCGACGACGACGGCGACAGCGTCAGCTACCTGTTCAGCTGGACCGTCAACGGGGCGGCCTTCTCCGGCGCGTACACCAGCGTCTGGCGCGACGACTCCGTGCCGGCCTCAGCCACCGGCGACGCGGAGACCTGGATCTGCAGCGCCACCCCCGACGACGGTGACGACCAAGGTGATCCCGGCACCGCCAGCGTGGACATCGGCGAGGGAGGCCCCAGCTGCGAGTACCCCGACGAGACCATCACCGCCTCGTCGGGCCCCGCCTCCGGCCCCAGCTTCACCCCCGAGTACTTCGCGGTGGAGGCCATCGGCGTGATCGAAGGCGACACCGTCTACGACTGGGACTACGACGGCTCCCTGAGCAGCGCCTACCTGGAGTTCAAGTTCTACGACTCCTCGGTGAGCCACCTCTGCAGCCTGGTGTACGACATGAGCGACGCCACCGCCGCGAGCGGCTGGTCCAGCTCCAGCGGTGGCGGCATCTTCGGGGCCTTCGACGTGGCCCTGGCCGATGGCTACACCGACTGCGCCGCGGTGGGAGCCTCCACCTGGGGCTCCACCGACCTGCGCGACGTGGTGGAGGCCTGGGACTGGGGTGTGGGCGTCGGCGAGATGGTGGACGTCACCAGCGATCTACGCTCCGCGGTGATGAGCTACGGCTACGACTGGACCAACGACTGGGAGCCCTATGTCTACTCGGGCTACCTGTGGTCCGACCTGTTCGGCGTGGCCTACGAGATCATGTACGGCTTCTCCTACGACGAAGAGTGCGGTGAGCTGCTGCTGGACAGCCGCGGCGATCTGGTCTACCTGCCCGCGCCCAGCTCCGGGCCCCTGCCCGACGCCGCCTACGATATCTCGGCCTACTACGTGTTCTACGCCGACAGCCTGATCCCCTGAGTACGGACGATCTGGTCACCGCGCTGGACGGCGCGCCCAGCGCCGAGCCCTCGCCGCCGGCAGCCGCTGGTGGCACCAGCGAGGCAGGGGCCACCAGCGTCGATCTGGCGGAACTCGAGCGGGTGGGCGTCGCGGTGCCCGGGCCGCGGGCTGCCGGTGGTGGAACGTGGGTGGTTGGGGCAACCTGCGGCAGGAGCCGTCGTCCCAGGCTGCGCATCGCGGGCCTGGCGGTGGGTGGTTCAGCCGCCCTGCTGGCCGCAGGCAGCGCGATCCTCGCCGGCCAGCAGGACCACCGCAGGCGAGCTTCCAGCAGCCAGGGAGGCCTCGACGCGGCCCTGACCCGCCAGCGCGTCTTCGCCGCCAGCACCTGGACCCTGACAGGCGCCTCCATGCTGGGCCTCGGCGTCTACATCGCGCTCTGATCGCCACCGCGCCGGCCGCCGGGCTATCCTGCAGCCATGCGCACCCTCCCGGTAGTCCTGGCCATCCTGCTGTCGCCCGCCTGCGAGCTGGGCATGAGCTCGATCCCTGACAAGCCCGAGCGCGAGCCGGGCGACTCCTCCGAGCCCGAGCCCGGCGACTCCGGAGCCGGCGGCGGCGACTCCGAGCCAACGGACGATCCCGACGACCTGCCCCCCGTGGCGGACGCCGGCCCCGACCAGCCCAGCGCCGTGGACCTGGTCACCAACCTCGATGGCTCGGGCAGCTACGACCCCGAGGGCGAGGATCTCGCCTACGACTGGGAGATCGTGTCCATGCCCTCGGGCTCCGGGGTCACCCTGCTCAACACCACCCATGTGGACCCCATGTTCATCCCCGACAGCTCGGGGGAGTACCACATCCAGCTGGTGGTTGATGACGGCGCCCAGTCGTCGCCCCCCGACCTGGTGGTCATCACCGCCGAGGCGCCGGAGGACCTGCCGGTGGCCAACGCCGGCTCCGATCAGCAGGTGAACACCGGCGACACCGTCACGCTCGACGGCAGCTACTCCTACGACCCCATGGGCGAGAACCTCGGCTACTCCTGGGCGTTCCTGTCGGTGCCCACCGGCAGCTCCGCCACCCTGAGCAGCGCCTCTGCGGTCATGCCCAGCTTCGTGGCCGATCAGGACGGCGACTACCTGGTGGAGCTGGAGGTGCACGACAGCACCTCCACCTCCGATCCCGACACCGTGCGCATCACCGCCACCACCGACGAGGGCGGCGACGACTGCGGCTTCGGCTGCGCCCGCCAGGCCGAGATCGAGCTCAAGCGCCGCCTGGGCGGCACCGCCCTGGCCGCCCTGCCCCTGTTCTTCGGCTGGCGCAGGCGGCGGCTGGGCTAGGATTCTCCGCCGTAGCGCGCCTCGAACTCCGGCCTGAGCAGGGACATCTGGGCGGCGTCGATGTAGCGACCGTGGCGGTAGATGCACTGGCGACGCAGGCCTTCGGCCACAAAGCCCAGCCTGGCGTAGATCTTCTGGGCTCGCTCGTTGCCCTCGAAGACCTCCAGCTCCACCCGGTGCAGGTTGAGCTCGTGGAAAGCGAAGCGCAGCAGCAGCAGCATGGCCTCGCTGCCATAGCCCTTTCCCCAGCAGACCTTCTCGCCGATGACGATGCCGGCGGTGACGCAGCGGTCCTTCCAGTTCACGCCGTGCAGGCCCACGTTGCCGATGTGACGCCAGCCCCCGCCGACCTGCACCTCGACGCCGAAGACATAGTCGCTCTCGCTGGCCTGCAGCCCATCGAACCAGGCCGCCTCGGCCACCAGCGAGATGGGCGCAAAGGCCACCAGGTCCTCGATGACCTCGGGGTCGTTGAACCAGCGCACGAAGGTGGGGATGTCCTCGCGCTCCAGGGCGCGCAGGCGCACACGGTCTCCCAGCAGCATCGCGGACCTCCGGTCTGATGACTCGCAGGAACCTATCCGCCCCGCCAGGTGTCGAGCAGCCGCGGTCCCGCCCCACCCCCACCCAGGCAGCAGGCGACAGAACCCCGAATCTACTGCGAACCAGCAGCTCGCCGCCGCAGCGCGCCCTGCTTGCAGTGCCGACCTCGACATATCGATAATATGCCTTCACCCGGCACTACTGCGCAGAGCACGCTGCACCTGGCGCCTGCTGGCCCTCGCTACGATCCGGGCCGGCCGCCATGCGGCGGCCTGTTCTGTCGCCTGCTGAAGGGGATATGGTTCTCGGCCCGAATCCAGCTTGGGAGCCCCGTCATGCACGCCCCTTCCCATCGCATCCTGCTCCACGCCGCGCTGCTCTCGCTGGCCCTGCTGCTGCCCCAGGGGGCGCTCGCCCAGCAGGAGCTGCCAGCCGAGCTGCAGCCCTGGGTGGACTGGGTCCTGCAGGGCCATCCGCGGCTGCGCTGCCCGGTCACCCCCCAGGGGGCCACCTGCACCTGGCCTGGCGAGCTGGTGCTGGACGTGCACGAGGCAGGCGGCAGCTTCGCCCTTGCGGTGCGGGTGGACCGCGAGATCGCGGTGGCCCTGCCCGGCGGCCAGGCGCGCTGGCCCCAGGCGGTCACGGTGGACGGTGCCCCGGCCGCGGTGCTGGACGTGGCGGGCCTGCCCATGGTCAGCCTGCAGCCCGGCCCCCACCAGGTGGCCGGCGGCTACGCCTGGGAGGCGCTGCCCCAGGGCCTGCCCCTGCCCCCCACCACAGGGCGCGTGGCCCTCACCGTCGCCGGCGAGCGCGTGGCCCAGCCCGCCATCGACGACGAGGGCTTGCTGCGCCTGGGCACCGGCACCGCCAGCGGCAGCGCCGAGGAACGCCTCGACCTCGAGGTCTCCCGCCGCGTGCTCGACGGCGTGCCCGTGCGCATCGAGACCCACATCACCCTGCGGGCCTCGGGCTCCGCCCGCGAGGTCAGCCTGGGGGCCGTGGGCGTGCCCGGCACCCGCCCCGTCAGCCTGAGCGCCGATCTGCCCGCGCGCTTCACCCCCGAGCAGGAGCTGGTGGTGCAGGTGCGAGCCGGCACCTTCCAGGTGGACATCGAGGCTCTGCACGAAGGCCCGGTGGCCCGGCTCGAGGCTCCGGCCCTGGCCGCCCCCTGGCCCGAGCACGAGTTCTGGGCGGTGGTCACCGACGATCGCGTGCGCGCCGTGGAGCTGTCGGGGCCCCCCGCCGTGGATCCCGCGCGCACCCCGCTGCCCGAGGAGTGGCGCGGCCTGGCCACCTACATGGTCAGCCCGGCCGCAGCGCTGCTGCTGGGCGAGCTGCGGCGGGGAGAGCCCGAGCCCGCTCCCAACCAGCTCAGCCTGCAGCGCGAGATCTGGCTGGACGCCGACGGCGGCGGCCTCACCTTCCGCGACAGCTTCGACGGCGTGCTGCACCAGGGCTGGCGCCTGGACATGCTGGCCCCCTACGAGCTGGGCCACGCGGTGGAAGGCGGCCGCGACCAGGTGATCACCCACAGCGACGGCGGGGCCGCCGGCGTGGAGCTGCGGCAGTCCTCCCTGCACCTGGTGGCCGAGTCGCGGGTCGAGGGCCGCGGCGCTGCCCTGCCCGCTGTGGGCTGGCAGACCGACGTCAGCTCCCTGAGCGCCACGCTGCACCTGGCCCCGGGCTGGCGCCTGCTGGCTGCGACCGGGGTGGACCGCGTGCCCGGCTCCCTGCTGCACGACTGGGACCTGTTCGACCTGTTCTTCGTGCTCATCCTGGCTCTGGCCACCGGCCGCCTGCTGGGCTGGCACTGGGCGGCCGTGGCGCTGCTGGGGCTGGCCCTGAGCCGCCAACACGGCCATGCACCGGCCGCCGCCTGGGTCTTCATGCTGCTCAGCGTCGGCCTGCACCGCTGGGTGCCCCCAGGCTGGCCACAGAAGGTGGCCCTGGGCCTGCGCTGGGCGGCGGCGGCCCTGGTGCTGCTCATCCTGGTGCCCTTCGCGGTGGACCAGGTGCGCACGGGCCTGTTCCCCGTGCTGGAGCACCCCTGGGCCAGCTCTGTGCCCGAGCAGGCCGCCTTCTACGGCGCGGAGATCAGCTCTCCAGCGGGCGCCGCCGCGGTGGACAGCGACGGCGCGCTGGCGGAGCAGGGCTGGGACGAGCAGGTGCCCAAGGTCCAGGCCCAGCGGGGCGAGCACACGCGCCACGAGAAGGTGGCGGAGGTCTCGGATGTCCTGGGCGGCCTCGGCAGCCTCAGCCGCGGCCCCTCCAAGGGCAAGCTCGATCGAGGCGGCGACTCCGGGCGCTACCTGTCCCTGCAGTACGATCCCACCCTGGTGGCCAACACCGGCGCGGGGGTGCAGCAGTGGAACTGGAACCCCAGCTCCTCGGACCACGGCTACGGCAACAGCCGCACCTTCGGCATCGACCCGGTGCTGGAGTGGTCGGGGCCGGTCACCGCCGATCAGCAGCTGCGCCTGTTCCTGCTGGGACCACGGGCCAACGGAGCTCTCAACCTGCTGCGCGTCCTGCTGCTGCTGGCCCTGGCCCTCAGGATGGCCGGCATGAAGAGGCTGGCCTTGCCGCGAGGCATGGGAGCAGCGGCGACCCTGGGCCTGGCGGCGCTGCTGGTGGTCCCCAGCGCGCAGGCCGCGCCCGATGCGGAGCTGCTGCAGGAGCTGGAGCGCCGCCTGGTGCAGGGCCCCGAGTGCACGCCCGAGTGCTCCACCACGCCCGAGCTCTCCTTCGCGGTGGCCGGAAACGACCTGGTCATCGAAGCCGAGGTCCACACCGGGGCCCTCGCCTCCTGGCCCCTGCCCGGCCCCACCCGCGCCTGGGTGCCCGCCACTGTGCAGGTGGATGGGGCAGACAGCAGCGCCCTCGCCCGGCTGGACGACGGCTTCCTGCACCTGCGCCTCGAGCCCGGCGTACACAAGGTGCGGGCTCAAGGGCCCCTGCCCCCTGCCGACAGCCTCACCCTCACCCTGGGCCAGCCTCCCAAGCGCGCGGGCTGGGGCCAGAGCGCCGGCTGGACCCTGGACGGCCTGCACGCCGACGGCACCGCCGAGCGCACCGTGCAGCTCACCCGCACCCTGCCCTCCACGGCCGCCGCTCCCGAGGCCTCGTCAGGGGAGAACCTGGCGCCCTGGCTGGTGGTGCGCCGCAGCCTAGACCTGGGCATCCCGTGGCGGGTGCTCACCGAGGTGGAGCGTGTGGGCGGCAGCGACGCGCCGCTGTCGCTGCAGGTGCCGCTGCTGGCGGGCGAGGCGGTCACCGACGAGACCCTGCAGGTGGAGTCGGGCGCCGTGCGCATCTCCCTGGATCGTCACCGGGGCAGCGTCAGCTGGGTGTCCACCCTCGAGGAGCAGGCCGAGCTCCTGCTCATCGCTCCCGAGGGCGTGCCCTGGACCGAGTCCTGGACCCTCAGCTGCAGCCCCGTGTACGCCTGCGATGCCAGCGGGCTGGTGCCCCTGGAGCACACCCAGCTGGGCAGCTGGTCACCGCGCTGGGCCCCCTGGCCGGGCGAGACCGTCACGCTGCAGGTGGGGCGGCCCGACGCGGCGGCCGGCCAGACCGTCACCATCGACCAGGCCCGCCTGGACTGGACCCCCGGCAGGCGGCTGGGTGAGGGCAGCCTGGGCATGGTGGTGCGCACCAGCCAGGGCGGCCAGCAGGCGCTGACCCTGCCCGCAGGAGCCCGCCTCCAGTCGGTGCTCATCGACAACCGCGAGGTGCCGCTGCAGGTGCGCGACGGCAAGGTGCACTTGCCCCTCAAGCCGGGCGCGCAGGGCATCATGGTCAGCTGGCAGCAGCCCCACGATCCCGCCCTGTGGGACCAGGTGCCCGCCGTGGACCTGGGCTCCCCGGCGGTGAACGTGGGCGTGGTGCTGCACGCCCCGGCGGAGCGCGCCATCCTGGCGGTGTGGGGCCCTTCCTGGGGGCCCGTGCCCCTGTTCTGGACCTACGTGCTGGTGGTCCTGGTGGCCGCGCCGCTGCTGTCGCGCCTGCCCTGGACGCCGCTGCGCGCCTGGCAGTGGGCCCTGCTGGGGCTGGGCATGACCCAGGTCCCGGTGCTCTGCCCCGCCCTGGTGGTGGCCTGGTTCGTGGTGGTGGGCTTCCGCCGTCAGAAGCCGCCGTCGAGCTGGTGGGCCTTCGACCTGACACAGCTGGCGGTGGTGGGTGCCACCGTGGTGGCGCTGGCGTGCCTGTACGCCTCCATCCACTCCGGCCTGCTGCTGCAGCCCGACATGCAGATCGAGGGCAACGGCTCCGCGCAGACCCAGCTGCAGTGGTTCGCCGACCGCGTGGACGGCGCGCTGCCCACCCCGGCCGTGCTGTCCATCCCCATGTGGGGCTGGCGCGTGGCCATGCTGCTGTGGGCCTTGTGGCTGGCCGCCAGCCTGCTGCGCTGGCTGCCCTGGACCTGGAGGGCCTTCCGCCACGAGCGCTGGTACCTGCTGCCGCCGCCCGCGGCGCCGCTCGAGCCGCCGGCCAGGCCCGCCCAACCGGCGAAGCCCGCGCCCGCCGCCCAGCCCGAGCCGCCCAGGCCCGTGCCTCCGACCGATCCCACAGACGCACCCTAGGAGCCCTCGGGAAAGCTCATGTCTACTGCGACCCACCAGTGCCTACTGCG
>CAZEJJ010000059.1:0-38070 GCA_964512185.1 uncultured Enterobacterales bacterium
TCGGCACCGGCGTCACGGATCCCTGCGTTCGCAGGGTCCGCGCCGCCTATGCCCTGCAGGCTCCTAGCTGAGGATGAGGTGACCAGCGGGGGCCGCTACGCAGCGACCGATGACCGCGGCTGCTGGCAGCTTCTGTGCCAGGGCGCGCGCCTGGTCGGGTTCGCAGGCGAGCAGGAGGCCACCCGAGGTCTGCGGATCAAGGGCGATGTCCACCGCGAGCTCATCGCAGCCCTCTGTCAGCTCGAGCACCTCGGCCAGGCTCTTGCGGTTCTTGCTGGTGCCCATGGGTACCAGCCCCATGGCGGCAGCTTCGCGCGCCCCCGGGAGCACCGGCAGCTGGTTCAGCTGGATCTCGATGCCCACCTGGGAGGCCTCGGCCAGCTCGGCGGCGTGGCCCACCAGGCCGAAGCCGGTGACGTCGGTGGCCGCGTGCACCCGCACCTCGCGGGCCACCTCTGCCGCTCGTCGGTTGAGGGTGGACATCCACCGGATGGCCATGGCCAGGTGCCCCGAGTCGGCCAGCTCCGCACGGGCCGCCGTGGTGATCAGGCTCGTGCCCAGGGGCTTGGTGAGCACCAGCAGGTCGCCAGCGCGAGCTCCGGTGTTGCGCCAGATGTGGTCGGGATGCACCAGGCCGGTGACCGCCATGCCGTACAGCAGCTCGTCCCCCTGGATGGTGTGCCCACCCAGCAGCAGCGCGTCCGCCTCCTGCAGTCCGCTCAGGCCACCGCGCAGGATCTCCTTCAGGGCGGCCTTGCCCAGCTGCTCCAGGGGGAAGCTCACCAGGTTCATGGCCCCCAGGGGAGCGCCTCCCATGGCGTAGACGTCGGACAGGGCGTTGGCCGCGGCGATGCGCCCGAAGCTGAAGGGATCGTCCACCGGTGGTGGGAAGAAGTCGGTGGTGTGGATGATGGCCAGATCGTCTGCCACCCGCACCACGCCTGCATCATCGAAGAGGTCGATGCCCACGAGCAGATCGTCGGACTGCACGCGGGGGAGCCCGCAGAGGATGCTGGACAGCAGGCCCTGGGAGAGCTTGGCGCCGCAGCCGCCGTAGGTGCTCTCGCGGGTGAGCGCCACCTTGGGAGGGGTGGGGGGCGAGTCCAGCGAGGTAGGCAGCCAGGTGTTCTCGTGGCGGCGCCAGGTGGCGCTGGGCCCCAGCCCCTGCTCCTCCAACAGCTCCAGCAGGTGGCGTGCCTTGTGCAGCCAGGCCTGGAGCACCATGCCGCAGTCCGTGCTGACGACCCTGGGAGCGGGGACGACCTCCACGTCCAGACCGTGCTTGCGCGCGATGCGCTCGGCGCGCGTCACCCGCTGGATCGTTCCGAAGACGAGGAGAAGGTCGCGATCGCTGCTCATGGGCACATCTCTCGCGGGCGAACCGCCAGGGGGAAGGACTCGAAGTATCGTCTGCGGGGCCAGGCTGCATCAGCTGCTGCCAGAGGCTGCCGCTTCGGAGTCGATGGGGGGCCGGCCACCGGTGGTGCGCCCTCGTGGAGACCGGAAGGCTGCTTCCTTGACTCAATCTTGGAGATCGCGGCGCGGTGCTCCCAAGCCTGACAACCGGCGCGGCGCCCCTCCTGGCCGGCGCCCGAGGGTGCGGATCGGGCCTGAAACGGGCATGCTGGCCTGGGAGAAGCAGCCTGGAGGTCTGTGTGGACTTCTTCGAACACCTGCAGCGAGACGACCTGCCGCAGGTGGTGCACCCGACCCTGGCCCGGGATCGCAGCCTGACCTCCCGGGCGGTGATGCCGATCACGCGGCTGTTTCGGCGCAGGCTCGAGCCCCTCAAGCCCTTGGCCCTGGTCAACGGCATGGTGGCCTATGATCTCACCCAGCCTCCGCTGGAGTCGCTGCCTTCCATGCGCATCATGCGCACGGCCTTCAAGCACCGCTTCCTGCGCGCGGAGGCTCGCCCCATCTCCATGGTCTTGATGACCACCGCCGCCTGCAACATGCGCTGCCGGCACTGCTCTGCGCAGCGCACCATGCGCCGCGGGGGCGACGCGCTGTCCTACGAGGAGATCTGCGATGTCATCGACCAGTTCATCGAGCTGGGTGGGGCCTCGGTGGTCTTCTCGGGCGGTGAGCCCACCCTGCACCCCCGCCTGTTGGACCTGGTGGCCCATGTGCCCGCCGACAAGGCGATCAGCACCATGTTCACCAATGGATCGCGCATCGATCGCGCCTACGCCGACGAGCTGAGGTCCGCGGGCATGTTCTCGGCCCTGGTGAGCATCGACTCCTACGACGAGGCCGCACACGACAGCGGGCGGCAGTCCGAGGGTGCCTACCGCCAGGGCCTGCGCGCCGCCGAGCAGGTGCGCGAGAGCGGCATGCTGGCTGGCTTGAGCTCCTACATGAGCCGCCAGGACCTGCTGGCTGGCGGCTTCCAGAAGCTCACCCGCGTGGCCGAGGACGTGGGTGTGCACCAGCTCTTCCTGTTCGACGCGGTGCCCACCGGGGCCCTGCTGCACGAGACCGAGATGATCCTCGCCCCCGGTGACCGCGCCCGCCTGCGCGACCTGGTGTCCAGCTACAACGGGCTGCCCTACGGCCCCGGAGTCATGGGCCAGTCCTGGGTCAACTCCGCCCAGGGCTGTGGCTGCTTCGCCGGCTTCTACCAAGCCTATCTCACGGCCGATGGTGAATTAACGCCCTGCGACTTCACGCCCATCTCCTTTGGCAACGTGCGCCAGCACTCGCTGCACGAGCTGTGGCGACGCATGCGAGCCAGCCCAGAGTGGAAGGTGCGCTTCGGCGAGTGTCGCATGCAGGACCCGGAGTTTCGCAAGAACAGCATCGAGCCCATCCCCGACGATGAGCCCCTGCCGGTGCGCTACGAGCGTCTCCAAGAGCTGCGTCGCGCGAGGGGCGGGGCCGGCTGATGAGGGTCACGCGCCGGCGGCTGCAGCGGCCGCCTCCACCCGGCACCTGCGCTGGGCTGGAAGGCGTAGGGCTGCACTGGATCGGCCAGGGGCCGCGGGCGCCGCGCTTCCTGCTGCTGCACGGCTACCTGGCGCACACGGGTGCCTGGCGACACGCCCTGCCGCTGCTGGGTGAAGCTGGCGCCGCCGTGGCTGTGGACCTGCCCGGACATGGCTACTCCGACATGTCCGAGACCATCCCGGCGGAACCCTCCGGCATGGCTCGCTTGATCCCGCCGCTGCTGGACCGGCTGGGTGCCGACAGGGTGGTGCTGGTGGGGCACTCCCTGGGCGGCGCCGTGGCGCTGTACGCCGCCCAGCAGGCTCCGGAGCGGGTGGCCGGCCTGGTGCTCATCGCTCCCTTTGTGTACCCCCAGCCTGCGCCCCCCGGCCTGCGCTGGGCCGCCCGCTGGCCCAGCCTGTTCCGGAGGCTCTTCTCCAGCCCCCCGGGCCGACGCGGAGCCAGCTACCTGCTGGACAGGGCCAGCTGCTCACCACCTGGCGAGGATCCCCGCGATCGGGCCGTGCAGCTGTTCGCCCACCTGGACGCGCCCGGCGGCTGGATGTCGGCCCAGCGCACGGGCGTGGCCGCGCTCACCGCCGTGCCGGACAGCGGCCTGGTGAGGCAGGTGCAGCAGCCCTGCCTCGTGTTCTGGGGGGCGCGCGATGCCGTGCGCCCGGTGTCCATGGGGGTGCGGCTTTGCTCCGAGCTCGCCGGGGAGGCGCTGCTGGAGCGCGTGGCAGGCGCGGGCCACAACCTGCACGAGGAGGTGGCTCCCGCCTTCTGCGAGCGGCTGCTGGCATGGGCCAGCGAGCGAGGACTGTAGGGTCAGCCCTGCTCGATGGTGAGCTTCTCGAGGACCACGGGCTCGAGGGGCTTGTCGCGGCGGTCGGTGCGCACCAGGCCGATGGCCTTGACCACGTCGAGGCCTTCGACCACCTGGCCGAACACGGAGTGGCGATCGTCGAGCCAGGGGGTGGGAACCAGGCAGACGAAGAACTGGCTGCCGTTGGTGTTCGGCCCTGCGTTGGCCATGGAGAGCACGCCCAGCCCGGTGTGGCGGGCCTTGGCATGGAACTCGTCCTCGAAGCGGAAGCCCGGGCCGCCGGTGCCGGTGCCCAGGGGGCAGCCGCCCTGGATCATGAAGGCGTCGATGATGCGGTGGAAGCTCAAGCCATCGTAGAAGGGGCGCTGCACCTTCTGGCGGCTGCGCGGGTCGGTCCATTCCTTGGTGCCCTGGGCCAGGCCGGCGAAGCTGGCCACGGTGTTGGGGGCCTTGTCCGCGAACAGCTCCGCGGTGAAGGTGCCCATGCTGGTCTGGAAGATTGCGCGGGGATTGCCGGACATGGCTGCTCCTGCTTGGTGTAGATGGGGGGGCTTGGGCCGACCGCCAGGCTCGCGCCGTCGGGCCCGCCAGGCGAGGCAGGGAGCCTAGCACGACCGGGCGCCGGCCACCATCACCGGCGGGGGTGACCGCGGGCGCCCAGGTGGGATATGGTGGTCGCTCGGACCTGCCAGCTGCGGAGTGCACTCCCATGAGCCGAATCATCGAAGCCTGTGTCGCTTTCTTCGAGGCCGACGAGTGGCCCTTCGAGCGTATCGAGGAGCTGCCCATGGTCCGCAGCCGCTACGCGGGCCGCAACGGCAACTACGACTGCTGGTTCCAGGCTCGCGACGCCGAGCAGCAGATGATGTTCTACTGCCGCACCACCATCAACGCTCCTGAAGAGAAGCGCGCGGCGCTGTCCGAGTTCATGACCCGCGCCAACTACGGCATGGTCATCGGCAACTTCGAGCTGGACCTCAACGACGGCGAGATCCGCTACAAGGTGAGCGTCGATGTCGAGGGCATCGAGCTCGACAACCTGTTCCTCAAGAACATCTCCTATACCGGCGTGGTCACCATGGACCGCTACTTCACCGGCATCGCCAAGGTGCTCTTCTCCGACATCGATCCCGCCGTGGCGGTGCAGGAGATCGAAGGGGCCTGAGATCGTCGTCCGCGTGGGCCTCTCTTCCTCGACTGGAGCGGTGAGCGCTCCTCCGTCCAGCTTGGCCGGGCTCTACGCCGAGACCCTGCGCGGGCTGCTGGCCCCGCGCCGCGCCGTGCCCATCGCGCTGGTGGCGGTGCCCATGATCATGGCCCAGCATCGCTTCAGCGGGGGCGGCGAGGCCACCTGGGCCGCGGTGGTGATGTGCGCGGTCTTCCTGCTGCTGGGCCCCTATGGCTGGCGCTCCCTGCTGGGGGCGGCGCGCCCTCGGAGCTGGCTGGCCCTGCGCGTCGCGGCCTACGTAGCCATGGGTGCGCTCTGCGCCGGCCTGGGCTGGTGGATCCCGCGCGGCCTGGGGCACGGCACCAGCTTCTTGACCACCGGTGTCAACCTGTTCATCACCGCCGCGCTGTTCTGGGTGGGGGGCTGGGGCCTGGGGCGCGACATCGACCTGGAGCTGGGCCTGCGTCGAGAGCGCGCTCGCGTGGCGGCCCTGGAGCGCGAGGCCGAGCGGGTGCAGCTGCTGGCCCTTAGGGCCCACCTGGATCCGCATTTTCTGTTCAACACCCTGAACGCCATCGCAGAGATCTGCCGCGAGGACGGCCTGGCAGCGGAACGTTCCGTGCTGCAGCTGTCGGCGCTGCTGCGCCGGCTGCTGGCGGGGGCCAGGGCTCCCAGCTGGCCCGTGGCGTCGGAGCTGGAGCTGGTGCGCGATCTGTTCGAGCTGCACCGGCTGCGGGATCCCGGGCGCTTCACGGTGGACTGGCGGGTGGAAGAGGCCTGCCTGGGGCGCGAGCTGCCGCCGCTGCTCCTGCTGCCGCTGGCTGAAAACGCCATGACCCACGGCCCCTCCGCCGGTCACCGGGGCCAGGTGCGCCTGCGGGTCGAGGCGGTCGAGGCGGGCGGCCTGCGGCTGTCGCTGTGCAACCCCGGGGTCTGGGCCGGACCGCGGGAGCAGGGCCAGGGGCTGGACACCGTGCGCCGTCGCCTGGGGCTGGCCTACGGTGGCCAGGCCAGCCTCGAGATCGGGCCTGAGCCGGGCAGCGACGGGGTTCGCACCCTGGTGCAGCTGCGGATACCACGAGCTGGACCTTCGGGAGGCCTGCCCACATGAGCCAGCTGCGCGTGCTCATCGCCGAGGACGAGGCCGTGGCCCGTCGCCGCCTGCGCCGCCTGCTGGGTGTTCTGCCGGGTGTTCGGCTGGTGGGCGAGGTGGCCGACGGCGTGGAGCTGCTGGCGCAGCTGCGCGAGGGGGGCGTGGACCTGGTGCTGCTGGACATCCACATGCCGCGCATGAGCGGGCTCGAGGCGCTGGCCCTGATGGAGCTGGACGGCCCCGCCATCGTGTTCACCACCGCCTACGCCGAGCACGCGGTGCAGGCCTTCGAGCACGACGCGGTGGACTACCTGCTCAAGCCCATCGACCAGGAGCGGCTTGCCCAGGCGCTGGAGCGGGTCGCGCGCAGGCGCGCCGAGGGCGCTCCCACCGGTGCGGCCACCGTGGGACTGCCTGGGCGGCTGGTGGTGCCCACCCGCCGCGGGCTGGTGATGCTGCCCGTCGAGGACGTCACCCATGCCGTGCTCGACGGTGTGTCCTGCATCGTGCACACCCGCGAGGCCAGCTACATCACCGACTTCCGGCTCTCCGAGCTGGAGCGCCGGCTGCCGGCGGGTCGCTTCCGGCGGGTGCACCGCCAGGCCCTGGTGGATCTGGCCTGCATCGAGCGGCTCGAACCCACCCCCAGCGGTGGCTACGAGGCGCACCTGCACGGGGGCCAGCAGGTGCCCATCTCGCGCCAGGAGGCCCGCCGGCTGCGCAAGGAGTGGAAGCTGCCGAGCTGACTACCACTGCACGACCACCCCCACGTCGGGCGCCAGCACCAGGCCGGAGAAGTTCCTGGGTTCACCGAGCACAGTGGGCTCTAGGAGCCCGGTAGCGACAGGCAGGCGAGGGCGGTGATGGCGCGCATGGTGGCTCCTGGCGGAGTGGGCCTGGGGAGCCCCTGGTACCGGACCCGCCACCCTCAGGCCGCGCTGCGAGCCTGCGCTCCCCCTCTCCGCTCCGCCCGGCCTCGCTGTGCCAGCCTGCGCCGGGAGCACAGCTGCCGGCGCAGGCTGGCCTCCACCAGGGGAGCCCAGGTGGCGTGCACCAGGCGCTGGCGGATCAGCTGGGTCCACAGGGGATTGCAGCGCTTGTACAGCAGCGCCATGGCCAGGTAGGGCGGCACGGCGCTGGGCTCCGCGGGCCGCCTTCGCCAGATGGAGCGGGCCGAGAAGGTGCGTTGGTACATCCAGGCGTAGCCTCGCTCCAGCTGCTCCGGGCTCATGTGGCGCGGGCGGAACACGCAGTGGGCGGTGTCGTAGCGATCCCAGTCCTTGTGCAGCAGGCGTCCCTCCCCGTCGAGGCGCTTGAACAGAGTGTACGCTACCCCTGGGCCCGCAGGCCCCGTCCGCGGCATGGGGCCACCGGTCGCCACGGGGCCGCGGGCGGTCTCGCGGCCGCCCTTGGTGGCGGACTCGCCCATGGATTAGAGGGGGGCCATCATCGACGCTGTCGATCCCCCCAGCAGGAACCGGCGCATGCCCCGCACCTTGTCCGGCCTCGTCCTCCCCACGGCAGCGTTGCTGTTCGCCTGTCAGGGCCAGCGCTCGGTGGTGACCACGGCCGATCCCATAATACTGACCCTCACCACCACCTCCTCCACCGAGAACTCGGGGCTGCTGGCCTGGCTGCATCCTGGGTTCGAGGCGCAGACCGGCGTGCGCGTCAAGGTCATCGCCAAGGGCACCGGGGCAGCCCTGCAGCTGGCCCGCGAGGGCAACGCCGACGTGGTGCTGGTGCACGCCCCTGCGCTGGAGCATGACTTCGTGGCCGACGGCTACGGCCGGGCCCGCGTGCCGGTGATGTACAACGACTTCGTGCTCATCGGGCCTGCGGATGATCCCGCCGCCGCCAGCACCTGCACCTCGGCCACCCAGGCCATGGCGGGCATCGCCCAGGCCGAGCAGCTCTTCGTCTCCCGCGGCGACGCCTCGGGGACCCACGTCAAGGAGCAGGAGCTGTGGGTCGCCAGCCCGCTCGAGCTGGAGCCGGGCAGCGCAGGAGAGACCTCGCGCCAGCCACCAGGGGCCTGGTACCACGCCGTGGGCCGCGGCATGGGACCCACCATCAGCTACGCGACGGAGCGAGGGGCCTACACGCTGTCCGATCGCGGCACCTACTACGCCCTGGCCTTCGACGATCCCCCGCGCACCGACCTGCAGATCCTCTGCGAGGGCGATCCCCGCCTGGCCAACCCCTACTCGGTCATCGCCGTGGATCCGGCCCGCTTCCCCCACGTGCAGGCCCAGGCCGCCCAGGCCTACGTTCAGTGGCTGACCTCCACCGCCACCCAGGAGCGCATCGACGCCTTCCAGGTGGGCGGCCGCCAGCTGTTCCACGCTGGCGAGGCCCCCCCCGTGGTGGGCTCCACGGGCAGCCCCGAGGGCCCCACGGGGAGCTGACTTGGGCACCCTGCTGGAAGCCCTGCTGCACGCCGTCCGGCTGATCGTCGGGCTGGACAGCGCTCTGCTGGAGTACGCGGCGCGCTCCCTGTACATCGCCCTGCTCTCCACGGCCTGCGCCTCGCTGCTGGGGGTGCCGGCTGGTGTGTGGCTGGCCGAGAGCGAGTTTCCTGGGCGGCGGGGCCTGGTGACCCTGCTCAACACGCTGCTGTCGGTGCCCACCGTGGTGGTGGGGTTGTTGGTCTACGCCTTCCTCAGCCGGCACGGACCCCTGGGAGAGCTGGGGCTGCTGTTCAGCGTGCCCGGCATCATCCTGGGCGAGACCCTGCTGATCCTGCCCATCGTCACCGCCTTCACCTTCGCCGCCGTCACTCGGCTCGACGTGGACGTGCGCCGCACCGCGCTGTCCCTGGGGGCCAGCCCCAGCCAGGCGCTGCGCGCGGTGCTGGTGGAGTCGCGCTTCGGCATCCTGGCGGCCATCATCGCGGCCTACGGGCGCGTGGTGGGCGAGGTGGGAGTGGCCACCATCCTGGGGGGCAACGCAGACGCGTTCACCCGCACCATGACCACGGCCATCGTGCTCGAGGTGAACATGGGGCGCTTCGAGGTGGCGCTGGCCATGGGCCTGGTGCTGCTGGCGCTGTCCTTCGGCATCAACGCCCTGCTGCAGCTGGTGCAGGGTTCGGGGGGCTCCCGGTGAGCCTGCTGAGCCTCGAGAGGGTGGTGCAGCACCACCGCCAGCGGGCCAGCGGTGAGCCGGTGGAGGCGCTGCGGGTGGGCCAGCTGGAGGTGCAGCGCGGCGAGGTGCTGGCGGTGCTGGGGGCCAACGGATCGGGCAAGTCCACCCTGCTGGAGACCATGGCGTTCCTGCGGCCTCCCGACCAGGGGCGCGTGCTGTTGGGGGGCGACGATCCGTGGCCGTCTGATGGAGCCCTGGCGGCGCGCCGCCGCTGCCCCATGCTGCTGCAGAAGACCCTGCTGTTCTCCACTACGGTGCTGGGCAACGTGACCTTCGGCCTGCGGCTGCGGGGGCTGGACGCCGACTCCGCCCGCTCGAGGGCTCTTCGAGCTCTCGACAGGGTGGGGCTCGCTGGCTTCGAGCAGCGCCGGCACCACGAGCTGTCGGGGGGCGAGGCCCGCCGCGTGGCCCTGGCGCGGGTGCTGGCCCTGGACTGTGATCTGCTGGTGCTGGACGAGCCCACCGCCGGGCTGGACGCCGAGGGCTCCCTGCGGGTGGAGCAGCTGGTGCGGGAGCTAAGCCGCGAGCGGGGCGCCACCGTGGTGCTCTCCAGCCACAGCCAGCGTCGCGCGGTGGCCCTGGCCAGCCGGGTGGTGACCCTGGTAGAAGGGCACCTGGTGCCCGTGAACCTGGACAACCGGGCGCTGGGTCGGCTGCGCCGTGTGGCAGAGGGCTGGGAGTTTCGCGCCCACGCCGGCTGGGTGCACGTCTTCGACGAGCGTTCCTTCGCCGTGGACGCCTGGGCGGGCATCGGTCCCTGCGAGGGCCCCGTGCACATGGGGCTGAGCGCCCAGGGTGTGCGCCTGCGTCCGCCAGGCGCTCCGGGCCCCGCCAGCCTCGAGGGCGAGGTGGACACCATCCGCCGCGAGGCCGACGCCAGCCGGGTGCGCCTGCGCCTGCCCCAGGGGCAGCGGGTGCGAGCTCGGGTACCCTTGGGCGAGCTGGAGCGCAGCGGCGTGCGCCTGGGGGGCCGCGCCGCGCTGGTGTTCGCGCCGGGCTCGGTCTACCTGGTGCCTACTCGACGCTCTGCTTCTTCTTGAGGGTCCAGGCCAGATCCACGGTGTGGTGGCCATCGCCGGGCAGGGTGAGATCCCAGCAGAGCAGCCCGTCGGCGTCAGGCTGCAGGCCGTCGGTGGTGTCGCTCTCGTCCACGTGGATCTCGACCGCGTCCAGCTCCGAGACGGGCACCCGCTCCAGCACGCGCAGCTCGCGGGGCTGGCTGCCCAGGTTGGACAGCAGCACCTCCACGCGGTGATCCGTGCTGCGCCAGCGCGAGAGCGCTCCAGGCTCCTGCTCCACCTGTTCATGCCGGCGAAACACGCGCAGGGTGTCGTCGGGGCCGAAGCCCAGCTCGAAGCGCTCGCCGGGGGCCACGAAGCCCAGCCTGGTGCGCCCCACCGGGCCCGAGCTGGCCACCAGCTCCACGGGGCCGGCCAGCAGGGGGTGGGGAGCCAGGTTGCTGCTGGTGCAGCGCAGCAGCACCGCGGGCACCAGCTCCGCCATGACCACGCGCTCAAGCTGGGCCTCGGCCTCGAAGCTGGCCAGCGGTACGCGGTAGGGGCGGCCGTCGGAGGGCACGGTGGCTTTGCGCTCGGCGCGCAGGCAGAGGGCCTCGCCGCCGTCGTCCACGCCGGGCAGCTCCAGCTCGGCCTGCGCGGGTGAGCGGCCCAGGCCGGTGTCCTGCAGGTCCTGCTCGCGGATCTCCACCACCACTCGCTCCTGCTTGGGCTGGACCCACAGCAGCTCCTCGCCCAGCAGGGGAGGTTCGGTGCCCAGCGATGGGCGCTGGGTGGAGAAGGACAGCAGCACGTCGCTCCAGTCTTCGCCGGTGTTCTGCCAGGTGCACGCCTGCACCTGCAGGGCCAGGCTCGCCGCGCCCATGCCGTGCAGCGTGGCCCGGTAGCGAGGCCGCCAGCAGGCGCAGGGCACCAGGTAGCGGACCGAGATCTCCACCCGGCAGGCGCCGGGAGCCTGCAGGTCGATCTCCACCTGGGTCTCCACCCTGGCCTGGGGCTGGTCCAGCCTGGCGCGCCGGGCCCGCAGGTCGGCCACCTGGCGCTCCAGCTCCCGGGATAGCTCGTTGGCGGCCAGGATCTCCACCAGCAGCACCTCTTCGCGGGAGCGCAGCTGGGCCAGATCCGCGGTCCAGCGCTGCGGCCTGGCGCGCGACCACGCACAGTCCTCGCAGGCTTCCTGGAGCAGCTGGGCGGCCGCGGCGCGCAGCGCCTCAGCCTGGGCCTGCAGCAGGGCGGCGCGGCGCCGGGCGGCGTCGCGCTGGCTCTCGGCCTCGCGCTGCAGGCGGCGGATCTCCGCCAGCTCTTCGGGCAGATCCTGCTCGCGGGCCCGGCGCTCCCGCCGCACGCGGAAGTCGGCGATCTCCACGCCCTCGGGTTCGCCGTGCAGCACTACTCGCAGGCTGCGGTCGGCCAGCACGGGAGCGACCTGGCGTAGGACCAGGCGCTGCTGTCCGGAGACGAGCTCCGCTGTGCCTCGGCGGGTGACCTGGGCGCGATCCTCCAGCAGGGTGACCTCCACCACGGGGGCCAGCAGCTGGGGCAGCTCGTTGGGTTCGTTGGCCTCACACATGGTCTACGCCTCCCTGCGGTTGCCGCCGGCCAGCTCGTGCTTGGCCGAGATCTTCACCGCGTAGGTGGCCGTGAGCTCCCGGCTCTCGCCCGGGGCGACGCTGACCTTCCAGCGGTACGCGCCCCTGAGGGGCGCCTGCTCCTGCTCCCAGGGCTCCCAGGGGGGGGCCACCTGGCGCAGCTCCACCTGCACCTCGTCGTCGTCCTCCCGGGACACGGGCAGGCGCTCGCGCAGCTCCACCTCTACGGTGCGCTGCAGCAGGTTGCGCAGCTCGATGTGGATGCTGTGCTCCAGCTCAAGGTGGCGGCCGATCATGCCGCGGCTGTGCTCGGCGTAGCGGGTGTTGCGGGCCACGCGCAGGCCCTCTTCGACCCCCAGGCCCAGCTCCACGCTGCCCCCGGCCACCACCGTGTGCAGCTCGCTGCCCAGCAGGTAGTCGCCGTCGAGCCACACGTCCACGGGGCCCTGCAGCAGGGGCGCCTTGAGTGGGTTGTCCAGGCGCGTGGAACGAAACACCTCCGGGGCTTCTCTGGGCACCGCCACGTAGACCAGCTCCGCGGGCAGGCGCCGCTCGAGCACGGGCACCGCGTGGAAGCGACCGTCGCCGGGCACATCCACCGCCTGCTCGCCGCGCCAGGCGTGGTCGAAGGCGCCGCTGCGGGCGGGCGCGGCGTGGCCCGGGGGCAGGGCGGCGCCGCTGACGGCCCGTCGCTGGGCGCCTACCCAACGGGTCAGCTCCTGCCAGGCGATGGTGACCTGGACGTCGAGGGAGGCCAGCAGCTCCAGGTATCGCGCCTGTCTGGAGGCCGGCCGCAGCTTGCCCCGCCGGGCCTCGCCCGGTCCGGCCATGCGCAGGGCGTCGAAGTCCAGCAGGTCGCGGGCCGCATCGATGCCTCGGCGTGGGGGGCCGCCGCCATGGGCACCAGGGCTGTCGCTGGCGGCCATGATGTCGTCGAGGGCGTCATCTTGGAAGGCGTCTCTCGCTGTTCTCGAGAAGGAGGAGAGCAGCCCACCGGTGCTCTTGGCCACGCCGAGGGCCTGGATCTCGGGAGGGGGTGCGGAGGCGGCCTGGGGAGCCGGCATGGGCTGGGCGCGCAGCTCCGCCCTCTTCTCTCGGCGCCGAACGCGCCTGGGACTGGGCGGGGCCTGCTCCTCGGCCTCGGGCTCGGCTTGTTCGAGGGCCATGAATTCCCTGTCCTCGCTGGCGGCGGCGGAGCCCAGGGCGGGAGCCGGCTCGGCCGCCGGCGGCGCGGCCTGTACCTGGTCCAGGTCGCTGAACAGAGCCTCGGCCCCGGTGGGAGGTGGCCGCCAGCCCGTGCGCGCCGGGGCGGGCTGCGCGCGCCCGATACGCAGCGACGCCAGCTTGGGCAGGTCCGAGAACTGCAGGGCCTCGGCGGTGGAGAGGGTGAGGGTGACGCCGGTCCAGTCCTCGCCCGTGTGCTGGCACACCTGGGCGCGCAGGCCCAGCCTGGCCTGGCCTCCCTGGCTGTGCAGGTGCAGCGCGTAGCTGGGGGTCCAGCGGGCGGAGGGCACCAGGTAGCTGATGCGCAGCTGCACGCGGCTGGGCATGGCCACCTTGGCTGCCGGGCCTCGCAGCGTGATCCAGGCTTCTTTTCGGAGCTGGTGGGGTCGGAGCTGGCGGCGCACCGGGTGGGCCTCGCGCCGGGCCCGCAGCCTGGACAGGGCCTCGCGCGCCAGGCGCGCGGCGTCGCGGGCCTCGTCCAGCTCCTGGTGCAGCTGCTCCAGCTGCTGGCGGCGGAAGCCCAGCAGCTCGAGCCTGGCCTCGGTGGGGGAGGGGATGGGCGGCTCACCCTCGGCGGGTTCGGGGCGCGGTGGGGAGCCCACGCTCTGCACCTGGGCGATGCTACGCTCCACGCGGGCCAGCAGGGCCTGCCGGCGGGCCAGCTCCAGCTCCGCGGCCCGGATGGCCTCGTCGCGAGCGGGAGGCAGGCTGGCATCGGGTGGCGGAACCTCCAGCCCCAGGCGCAGGTCGCTGGCCTGGGGCAGCTGTGCCTGCGGGTCGTCGCTGGCCAGGGATACGCGCACCGACGGGTCGTGTAGCTGCAGCGGGAGGCCGGTGAGGCGCACCCTGGCGGGCAGGGACAGCTCGCCTGTCTCCAGCTCCACCAGGCGGGTGACCTGGGCCCCCAGCTTGAAGACCTTGACCTGCTCGATGCGAGAGCCGGACAACAGGACCGCGTCGCTCATGGGCACTCCCCGGCTGAGGGCCTGGGATCCTAATCCACCAGGGGAGCTTCCGCGGCCCCTCGTCTCCGGCAGGCCGACCCGGCAAGCGGCAGGGACCAGAACGCCAGGTCTGGGCCGGCGTGACCGCAGCAGCAAGGCGGGCATGGGCCCTCCGGGCTCGAGCAGGCCGATCCTGCCGCGCCGGGGAGCAGGCTTCGCTTGCCGGTGGAGGCGGGGCGTTCTACCTTGCGGAGCAGAGCGCGCGTGGAGGCTCCCTTGGTGGCAACCCTGCAGAACGGAATGCTCCTGGCGGGCCGTTACCGCATCGGGGAGCTGGTGGGCAGCGGCGGGGCGGGCTGGGTGTACGAGGCCATCCAGGAGCCCCTCGGCCGCGCGGTGGCGGTCAAGCTGCTGCGCACCGATCTGCCCGAAGAGGAGCAGATCCACTTCGAGGCGCGCTTCCTGCGCGAGGCCTCGCTGGCGGGCAAGCTGCAGCACCCCAACATCGTCACCATCCACGACTACGGTCGCACAGAAGAGGGCTTCTGCTACCTGGTCATGGAATTCCTGCAGGGGCACACCTTGCGGGCGGTGCTCAGGCGCCACACCGTCTCCCCGCAGCGCGTGCTGCGCATCTTCGACGGCATCGCCAAGGGCCTGCGCCACGCCCACACTCGCGGCCTGGTGCACCGCGACATCAAGCCCAGCAACATCCTGCTGATCCCTTCCGACGGCGACGAGTGGCTGCCCAAGATCACCGACTTCGGCCTGGTGCGCGCGGTGCACGCCGAGGTGACGGTCACCGAGGTGGGCACCTTCCTGGGCACGCCCCAGTACATCTCGCCCGAGCAGGCGCGCGGGGAGACCGCCGACGTGCGCTCCGACGTCTACAGCCTGGGGGTGATGCTCTACCGGGCCCTGTGCGGCAAGCTGCCCTACGCGGCCACCAACCCGGCGGCGCTGGCCTACATGCACGTGCACGAGCCCTACCCGCCCATGCACGAGCGCGCTCCTGGTGTGGGGGTGCCCGCGCGGCTCGAGGCCATCTGCGAGCGCGCCATGCGGAAGGACCCGGCAGGCCGCTGCGCCCATGCTGGAGCCTTCCTCCAGGAGCTGCGCCAGGCTGCGCGGGTGGTGTTCGGTCCCGAGGTGCTGCCGGCCCCCGATGGCGCGGGTCGCGTGGCGGCCGTGGCTCTCAAGCCCTCCGTCCCGGGCGCTGGCATCGAGGACGAGCTGGGCGAGCGCATCGACACCGAAGAGGTGGATGTCACCGTGCCCATGGACGGTGGGGTCTGGGAGCGGTCCCGGCGTCGCCGGGTGTGGATGATGGTGCCGGCGGCGCTGCTGGTCATCCTGGTGTGTGGTGGCGTGGGGGCGGGGCTCGAGGTGGCGGCCCGTCGAGGCCTGGTCTCGGTGCCCGGCCTGCAGGGCCTCGCGCGCGACGTGGCCGTCGATGCCGCCGTCGAACCTCCACCGGCCGCGCCGCCCGCATCCGCTCCCCCACCCGAGCTCGTGGAAGGGGCAGCCGAGCCCGCGGTGGTCTCCGTGCCGCCTCCGCCCCCCGATCCCGAGCCCGCCCCGGAGCGCCGGGCTGCGGACGAGAGCCTGCGCGAAGCGCTGGCCGTGCCCGCCCAGCCCGTGGCCGCGCGCCAGGATCCGCCTCCACCTGCGGTGGTGCCTGGCGTCCAGCCAGAAGACGCCCCCGAGCAGGCCGTCGTGAGCACCGAGCCTCCCGGAGGACCCGTGGAGCCCGTGGCCATGGTGGAGGAGCCGCCCCGGCCGGTCAGCGCCGAACCGGTGGGTCTGGTCATCGAGCCGGCGCCCGATCCCGGTCCGCCCGGGCTGCTCATCAGCGCGCCCGGCGCGATGCCGGCGGTGTCCGTGAGCCAGGGGGCGGTGACCGTGGACCAGGTGAGCTTCACCGCCGACGAGGCCCGGCGCACCCTGGACTGGGTCAACTCCGCCAGCGAGAAACAGCTCAAGCAGGCAGGGGTGTACACCCTGGGCGTCGCCAACGTGCTGGCCCAGCGCCCCTACGCCACCCTGGAGGTCTTCGCCGCCACCCACTACATCGGCACGAAGTCCGTGCAGGCGGCCAAGTACGCGGCCCTCAGGTAGCGGCCGGGTCCCGCACCAGCGCCAGCACCGAGATCGCGATCAGGGCGTAGCACGCGCCGGTCTGCCAGCCCAGGGCCTCGTCCCAGAGCCACAGCGCCACCAGACCGCCCAGGGCAGGCAGGCCCACCACCACAGCAGGCGACAGAACCCCGAATCTACTGCGACCCAGCAGCTCGCCGCCGCAGCGCGCCCTGCTTGCAGTGCCGACCTCGACATATCGATAATATGCCTTCACCCGGCACTACTGCGCAGAGCACGCTGCACCTGGCGCCTGCTGGCCCTCGCTACGATCCGGGCCGGCCGCCATGCGGCGGCCTGTTCTGTCGCCTGCTGCCAGAAAGGTGAGGTGAGCGGTGGCGATGCGCATCTGCGCGCTGCTCGCGAGGGCTCAGGGACCGCCCAGCACCAGGTAGGCGGCGCCGGCCTGGCTGCCACCGTCGTCGCTGAAGTTGGCGCCGATCAACAGGTCGTCGTAGCCGTCGAGGTCGCTGTCGCCTACGCCGGTCAGGCTGATCCCCGCTCCGTCCTCGTCGTCCTCGCCGTGCAGCACGGCGTCGGCGTCGGCCAGGGTGTTGCTGCCGCCGATGGTGCCCAGGAACAGGTAGGCGGCGCCGGAGTTCTCGCCGAAGCCGTCGTGGCCCAGCGCCCCCACCAGGATGTCCGCGGTGCCGTCGCCGTTCACGTCTCCGGCGGCGGCCGGTGTGGCTGCGTAGCAGTAGTCCTCGGTGCCGTCGATCCGCGCGGTGGAGGCGGACCAGAGGTAGGCGCTGCCGCGGACGGGGGTCTGGATCAGGTAGCTCTTGCCGGCCTTGGTGTAGTCGCCGGCGTCGGCGTAGGGTGCCCCCACCAGCAGATCGCCGCTGCCGTCGCCGTTCACGTCTCCCGCTGCGGCCACGCTGGCTCCTGCCTGATCGCTGCTGGAATCGGCCTGCAGGGAGGCGTCGGCGTCGGAGATGGAGAGGGTGCCGGTGACCGGTCCGTTGAACAGGTAGGCGCCCCCCGCGACGGCGACGCCGCTGATGCCCGAGCCGGCGGCGCCGATCAGCAGGTCATCGAAGCCGTCACCGTCGGTGTCCGGGATCATCGCCACGCTGCAGCCCGTGAACTGGGAGGCGCTGTCGCCGTGGATGGCGCCCCGGGCCTCGCCCAGCGAAGAGCTGCCCGTACCGGGGCCATAGACGACGTAGGCCGCCCCTGCATCCAACCCGACGGTGCTCGCGTCGGGGGCGCCGATGACCAGGTCGTCGTTGCCGTCGGCGTCCAGGTCGCCACCGCCGGCCACCGCCCAGCCAGCGGCATCGCCGTAGCCCCAGGCCTGGTAGCTGCCGTCCGCCAGATCCAGCTGCATGCTGCCCGAGGCGGGGCCCAGCACCAGGTAGGCCTTGCCGGTGTAGGACTCGCTCTTGTCCCAGGCGCCCTCCCAGGGCGCGCCGATGAGCATGTCGTCGTAGCTGTCGTTGTTCACATCTCCGGCGCCGGCCACCGACAGGCCCGCGGCGCCGTCGGTCTCGATCCCCAGCATGGTGGCGTCGGCCGCGGCGAGGGTGGAGGATGTGATCGGTCCGTACAGCAGGTAGGCGGCGCCGGCCCCCGTGGCGGCGCGATCGTTGCCGTAGGCCCCCACCAGGATGTCGGGCGTGCCGTCGTTGTTCACATCGCCTGCGGCGGCGACGCAGTAGCCAGCCTCGTCGCCGCCGGCCTCGCCCAGCAGGATGGCGTCGGCGTCACCCAGGGAGCGCTGATCCACCACGCCGTCGCAGTCGTTGTCGTCCCCATCGATCCACTCGAAGGCGCCGGGGTGGATGCTGGCGTCGTCGTCGTCGCAGTCCTCGCCGTCGTAGTCCTCGTGGTCGAAGCCGTCTCCGTCGGCGTCGTAGTCGCTGGCCCCGTCGCAATTCCCGTCCCTGCCGTCGTACCAGATCTCGGCCGCGTCGGGGTTGATGAGCTCGTCGCTGTCGTCGCAGTCCTCGCCCTCATGGTCGCTGCTGTCGTAGCCATCGCCATCGGCGTCGTAGTCGCTGGAGCCGTCGCAGTCCTGGTCGACGCCGTCGTACCAGATCTCCTCCGCCTCGGGGTTGGCCTGGGCGTCGGGGTCGTAGCACTCGGGGCCCCCGTGCTCATCGTGGTCGAAGCCGTCGGTGTCCTGGTCGTAGTCGCTGGCGCCATCACAGTCCTGATCGAGGCCGTCGTACCAGATCTCAGCGGCGCCCGGGTTCACCTCGGCGTCGGTGTCGTCACAGTCGTCGCCGTCGGTGATGCCCTCCGCGTCGTAGCCGTCGCCGTCCTGGTCGTAGTCGCTCCACTCGTCGCAGTTCTGGTCGACGCCGTCGTACCAGGTCTCGTCGGCGCCAGGGTTGATGTCCTCGTCGCTGTCGTCGCAGTCGCTGGCGCCGCCGGTGGCGTACTCCTCGGCCACGTAGCCGGAGGGCGCCTCGCAGGCCTCGGTGCTGGGATCCTCCACTCCGTAGCCGTCGCCGTCGCCGTCGGGGTACCAGACCGAGGCGTCGGTGGCCTCTTCGTCCACCTCGCCGTCGCAGTCGTCGTCTTCGCCGTTGCAGATCTCCGGGTCGGTGCACTGGCCGCTGTCCTTGATGCGTTCGGGCAGGCAGCCTGTCAGGGCGGGAAGCAGGGCCGCGAGCAGGGGAAGGGCGCGTCGATCCATGGGCGTCTCCGGGGCGTCGGCGGGGATCATACCCGCTGAAGCCCACTTGCGGCGCGCTATGTGTCGAGCTGTCGGATCAGGCGGGCCACGACGCCCTGGGGAGCGCCCAGCGTGGCTTCCAGCAAGGCCTGCACCCGGGCGTCGCTGTCGGCCACCGCGTAGGCGCGCAGCTGCGGGGCGTTGCCGCTGGGGCGCAGGTGCACGATCTCGCCGCTGGCGAAGCGCACGCGCAGCCCGTCGAGCTGGTCGACCTCCCGCGGCTCGCCCAGGCCGGGGATCTGCGCGAAGGCGTCGCCGATGGCGGTGGGTGGCTCACCAGGAGCGGGGCGCAGGGCAGCCAGCACGGCCTGGCTGGTGGCCACGGGCACACCGTCGATCAGCGCGGCCCCGGTGGCGCGCTGGGGTAGCTCGGCGAAGAGCTGCGACAGGGGGACCTGGCGGCGTCGGGCGGCCACGAGCACGGCGATGATGGGCAGCAGGGCGTCGCGGGTGGGCAGGGGAGCGAGCGTGCCCTGGGGCAGCTCGAGGGGCGAGCCCACCAGGAACCCACCGTTGGTCTCCCAGCCCACCACCCGCGGCTGGCCCGCCGCGATGGCGGCCTGCATGGCGGCGATGACATGGGGCGAGCCGATGCGGGTGCGCTCCACCGCCATGGTGCGGTGCCCGGCCGCGGCGCGCTGCTCCAGCCGGCGCTCCAGGGCGTCGGTGGTGCTGAGGGAGATGGCGGCGTAGCCCGCCCGGAGGAGCTCGGCGGTGACCAGGCCCAGCACGTCTCCGCGGTGGAAGCGGCCGCTCTCGTCCACCACCAGCGGGCGGTCGCTGTCACCGTCGGTGGACAGGATGGCGAAGGGGCGGTGCTCGGCGGCCAGGGCGGCGAAGCGCGCGGCGTCTTCGGGGCCGACGTTCTCGGTGTCGATGGCCACGAATTCGTCGGTGCGGCCGATGAGCGAGAGCTCCGCCCCCAGCTCCTGCAGGATGCTGGGCAGCAGGTCGCGGCCCACCGCGGAGTGCTGGAGGTAGAGCAGGCGGCAACCCTGCAGGGGGCGCTGCCGGCCGAAGGCCTCCAGGTAACGCTCGCGGTAGGCGCTGGAGGCGGCCGGTGTGTGGGGTTCGTCGGCGGGCGGAGCCCGGAACCAGCCGCCGGCGTCGAAGCAGCTCTCCGCGGGCTCGAGAGCGGCCTGCTCGGCCCTGGCCTGGCGGACCTGCTCAAGGATGCCCGGCTCGTCGGCCTTGAGCACCTCGCCGTGCAGGCGGTAGAACTTGACCCCGTTGCGGTCGGGGGGGATGTGGCTGCCCGTGATCATGATGGCGGGCATGGGACGCTTGCCCCGCTGCGGTCGGTCCAGGGCGGCCCAGTGGGCCAGGGCGGGGGTGGGTACCCGCCCGCAGTGCACCACCGGGTGGCCCAGCTGTCGGCAGGCCCAGCCCACCGCGCGGGCGATGCGCGGGCTGCTGGGGATGCCGGTATCCGAGCAGCTGGCGCGCAGATCCTCGGCGATGGCCAGCGGATCACCGGGACCCAGGTCGCCCACCTGTTCGAGGTAGCGCAGGAAGCCGCGCGTGTTGAGGGCCACCTCCTGGTCGGTCATGTGGCGCACCAGGCCGCGCAGGCCGCTGGTGCCGAAGCGCAGCTGGGGAGGGGGATCCTGGCTCTCGATGGAGGCTGTGGGCTCGGGGGGTGGGGGTACGCTCACCAGCAGGACCTCGGCGTGGGGGTGGGCTGAACGAAACCGCAGCGGGCCCAGGCGATGGGGCACCAGGGCGCTGCCACCGGGCTCGAGGATGGCCAGGCTGCGGCCGTGGGCATCCTGCACCTGCACCTGGCCCCGGATGCCGTGCAGGCTGCGCAGGCCATCGGCGGGCGGCAGGCTGACGGGGCGCTCCGGCTGGGGGCGCAGCTGATGCACGGCGAAGAGGGGATTGCTGACGGACCGGAGCAGGCCCGGCTGCTCGGTGACCGGCTCCACCGTGTAGAAGTCCCGCGGGGTGGCGCGCAGCGGCAGGGCCGCCAGGACCTGCTCCAGGTCGGTGCGTCGGCGCGGGAAGCGGGCGTGGTCCCAGGCGCGCCAGGTGCTCCCGGGGCAGCGCACCTCCAGCAGCAGCACCTCGCGGCCTTCGGGGTTGCCCAGGGCGTGCACGTCGGCGGAGGGCAGGGCCGGGTCGTGGGCGTGCACCGCCAGCTGACGGTTGTAGAGCAGCATGCCCGGCTCCACCGGGATGGCGTGCAGCGCGTCGAGCACCAGCCAGGCGATGCTGCGCAGCTCCTGGAGCAGGGCCGGCTGGACGGGGCCGACGAGGGGCTCCAGCGCGGGGAGCAGCTCTCGCAAGGGCGCGTCGCGCTGGCGCATCCACGGGGCCAGCGCCGCCTGCAGCTGGGCCTCGGTGGCCTGGGGCTGCAGGGCGGCGGTCAGCTGCGCCTGCAGCTGGAGCCCCCGCTGGAGCTGCTCCTGGAACCGGGCGGGGTCCAGGTCCTGGCGGAAGCCCAGTCGGACCGTGGCTCCAGGCTCGGCGGAGAGCACCAGGTACAGCTCCGGCTGGCCCGGTGGGTGGGCCTGCACCGACAGCAGCTCGCACACGTCGAGGGTCTTGGGCAGCAGCGGAATTGCGGGTCCGAAGCGCTCGATCCAGGACGGGCCCAGCAGCCGGGGGCCGAGGGCCGCCAGCAGCCGCGGCAGCGGCAGCTCCGAGCCATCGGACAGCACCGCGATGCTGGGGTGGGCGGCGGATTCCTCGTCCTGCGGCCAGGCCGACAGCTCGAAGGCCTCCCCGTAGAGCAGATCGTCCAGCTGGCCCTGGCCACGCTGCTCCGGCAGGCGGCGGCCTCCCCAGGGGCGCTGCACCAGGTTGTCGGGGCGCAGCAGGACCAGGCTGTGGCAGAGCCGGCGCCCGGCGTGGGCGTCGCCGGCCAGGATGGCTGCAGCCAGGCTCTCTGTGGGGGGCGATTGGCGGGTCATGGCCGGGTGCTCCGAGCCGGTCCTGGAGAGCCTATCCTCCGCGTGGCCGTCGGGCAGGACGTATGCGGCGCTACCGGTCAGGCCACCGGCCGGCGCAGGGGTGCTGAGCCGCGCCTAGCCTTGTGGAGAGGATCGAGGCTCCCCATGGAACCTGCCACCCGTCGACGGCTGCTGCCGATAGCCCTGCTGGCCCTGGTGGGCAGCCTGCTGGTGGTCTACTCTTCGGTGGTGGTCTCGGCCGGCGACGGCGAGCCTGTCGTCACGGAGGACAGCATGGTCGCAGCTCGCGTCTACAGCCGCTCGGGTCACGACGTCACCCCTTTGTCAGCCGAGCGCGTGGCGGAGCTGGCCGGTGTGTTGGGCGCGGAGACCCGCAGGATCACGCAGAATGCAGGCACCGAGCGGCCCTTCTGCGGCCGGCTGCTGCACCAGCACGAGGAGGGCAGCTACAGCTGCGTCGTCTGCGGCCTGCCGCTGTTCCACAGCGACGACAAGTTCGACTCTGGCACCGGCTGGCCCAGCTTCACCGGGCCGGTGGATCTGCAGCACCTGGCGGAGCTGCGCGACGAGAGCCACGGCGTGGTGCGCACCGAGATCCGCTGCGCCCGCTGCGGCGCGCACCTGGGGCATGTCTTCGAGGACGGCCCCGCGCCCACCGGGCAGCGCTTCTGCCTCAACTCGGCGTCCATGGCCTTCGTGGCCGAGGGGGCTCCCGTGCCGGAGGCCAGCCAGCCGGTAGCCGCGGAGACCGCCTGGTTCGCCGGTGGCTGTTTCTGGGGTGTGGAGGACGTCTTCGCCCAGGTGCCGGGCGTGCTGGAAGCCAGCAGCGGCTACAGCGGAGGCGAGCTGGAGGAGCCCAGCTACGAGCAGGTGTGTACTGGGCGCACCGGCCATGCCGAGGTGGTCCAGGTGAGCTTCGACCCCGCCGTGGTGGACTACGAGCAGCTGGTGCGCCTGTTCTTCAAGGTGCACGATCCCACCACCGTGGACCGCCAAGGCCCCGACGTGGGCAGCCAGTACCGCTCCGCCATCTTCACCGCCGACGAGCTGCAGGCCGCGGTGGCGCGGGCTGTGGTGCAAGAGCTGGAGCGCGAGGCGGTGTACGGCGGACGCTCCGTGGTGACCGAGATCGAGCCCCTGGCGGTGTTCTACCGGGCCGAGGACTACCACCAGGACTACCACGCCAAGCACGGCGGCAGCTGCGCCCTGCCGGAGTGGTAGCAGGGCACCCATCCCCCCCTGTTCGCACCACCACCCCCACCCATGCCCCCTGCTGCGCACCACCTGGCGGTGCGCGGCGCCAGAAAAGCGGCGTTGGACCGCCACCGGCCCCGCCGCAGCCGGCCAGAAACAGCACGAGTGGTGCGTATACCGGGGCATGGGTACCCCGGGTGGTGCGTAGAAGGGGGCATGGGTCGGTGGACCGGAGAATCCGGCTACTCCACCGCCGCCACCTCGGGTGGGCTGGCCTGGTGCTCCTGGGAGGTTCCAGACCAGGCCACCTTCACCAGGTCGGAGGTGAGGATGGTGATGAGCAGCGCCAGGGGGTGGGCGACGCGGCTGCGGCGATGCCGGATGGCGACGGTGCTCTCCGTGTCAGCCGTCTACCAGCCCCAGGGGATCGGCTTCCAGGCGCGCCTTGAGGATCGTGTCGAGGCGCCCTCGCTGGATGGCCTGCATCTCGGCGAACGTGGCGTCGTCGAAGGGGAGCACCTGGACGAAGGCCAATAGGCGATCGCCTTCTTCGATTGGCCGCAGCACCGGGTCCATCATGAAGACCACGTTGCGGTAGGGCAGCGTGACCCCGGGCAGGGTGATGTTGCCCAGGCTGTCGCTGGGGGGAAGGGGCCGGCCCAAGCGGCGCTCGATCTCGGCCAGCTACACCAGCAGCTGAACCGGCCAAATGGGCGCCACCTCGATGAGCGGCTGCTCGGCCGTGGCTGCGGCGTGGCGGATGCGCAGCGCGAACTCGTTGGGGAAGCTGGCGGTGCTGACACCGCGGGTGACGTAGACCACGTGGTGGTCGCTGCGAAACAGGGACACGAAGCGCACCAGGGCGTCGGGTTCGTCGTTGGCGAAGCCCAGGCCGCCCAGGCCATAGTGCGCGTCCAGGGCCTGGTTCGCGAGCATGTCCAGGTTCCTAGCGCCGCCAGCCGCCCCCGCACCTGCGGCCTCCCCGGCGCGAACGGCCGCCCGAGCGCCCTCTGGGCGGCGGGCGGCGGGCGGCGGGTGCCGGCACGGCGCTGGCGGCATGCCAGGGCTGGTCGTCGTCCACCGGGATGGGCTCGCCGATGAGGCGCTCGATGTCGCGCAGGTAGCCGCCCTCGCTCTGATCGCAGAAGGCGATGGCCTTGCCGTCGCGCCCGGCCCGACCGGTGCGGCCGATGCGGTGCACGTAGCTCTCGGGCTCGTTGGGCAGATCGTAGTTGACCACGTGGGAGATGCCGTCCACGTCGATGCCGCGGCTGGCCACGTCGGTGGCCACCAGGATGGACAGGCGGCCGGATCGGAAGGCATCAAGGGCCCGGGTGCGGGCGGCCTGGGACTTGTTGCCGTGGATGGCCAGCGCGGTGATGCCCACCTGGCTCAGCTGCTTGACGAGCCGGTTGGCGCCGTGCTTGGTGCGGGTGAACACCAGGGCCTGCTCCACCTCGCCCTGAGCGATGATGTCGGCCAGGAGACGCCGCTTGTCGGCCTTCTCCACGAACATCACCTTCTGGTCGATGCGCTCGACGGTGAGGGACTCGGGGGAGACCTCCACCAGCACGGGCTCGTGCAGGAAGCTGCCCGCCAGGTCGATGATGGCCTTGGGCATGGTGGCAGAGAAGAGCAGGTTCTGGCGCCGGCCGGGCAGCAGGCGCAGCACGCGCCGCACATCGTGGATGAAGCCCATGTCCAGCATGCGGTCGGCCTCGTCCAGGACGAAGAACTCGATCCGGGACAGGTCCACGAAGCCCTGGCCCTGCAGGTCGAGCAGGCGACCCGGGCAGGCCACGAGGATGTCGATGCCGCGTTGGAGGGCGCGCACCTGGGGGTTCTGGTTGACGCCGCCGAAGATCACCTGGTGGCGCAGGTGCAGGCGGCCGCCGTAGGTTTCGAAGCTGTCGCCGATCTGGGCGGCCAGCTCACGGGTGGGGGTCAGCACCAGGGCGCGGATGGGACGGCGGCCGTGGCTGCGGGAAGGTCGGCGGGCCATGTGTTGCAGCACTGGCAGGGCGAAGGCCGCGGTCTTGCCGGTGCCCGTCTGGGCGCAGCCCAGCACATCCTCGCCAGCCAGCAGCGGCGGGATGGCCTGCAGCTGGATGGGGGTGGGCGTGTCGTAGCCGCAGGCGTCGATGGCCTGCAAGAGAGGCTCGGCGAGGCCGAGCGAAGCGAAGGTAGTCAAACGAAGTTTCCGTTTCTCGGGTCAGCGGCCGCAGGCACAGGTGTGAACATAGGGGCCGGGCCGCGCGGTCACCCGGTTGGGACCGCTCGGCCGCGTCATACCCCGCTCGGCGCCGCCCGGCGAACCGGTGCGTGTGCGGCGGCTCACGCCGAGGAGCCTATGTGTCGTCCCTGGCCAGCGGATCGTCGGGGATGGGCTGGGGGCCAGGCACGATGCCCGCGAGGTCGGGATCCACACCCGTGGTGCCCTCTTCGCGGTCGGCCCTGGCGGCGAGGCGGGCGGCCTTGCGGGCGGCTTTTTCCTGGGCCTTCTCGATCTTGCGCGCCTCGTTGATGCGCTTCTTCACGCTGGGACGTGACTTCGCCATGGGAACTCCATGCTGGGAACCAGGCTGTATAGTCGATTGCCGCCCTGCGTGAGAGCCCTGGCGCGCATGAGCGCTGGTTTGTTGGCTCACCAGTCCCGGCGGGTGCGGCTCCCTTACTCATCCTGACCGAGCGCTGGAGGCGCGGTGATCTCCGCCTCGGGTACGCCGGACAGGGTGGAATTCCCTGGATGTGGAGGCGGTGGGCGAAGGCCTGGTCGTCGAAGAGGATGAAGAGGATGGAGCCCTGGTGCTCCAGGGCCCAGGCCGTGCCTGGAGCCGACGCGAGCGCCAGCACCGCGAGCAGGCGGCGGTGCTGGAAGCTGTGCTCGCGGCGTGCAGGGATCTCGCTCTCCTGTGACCGGAGCCGGGCCGGGGAATCTATCAAGGGGGCCCGGGGCGATAGAGGTCCATGCGGATCCTGACCCCGCGAGGCACCGCGGGTTAGCCGCTGGCTGCATGGCGAGGTCCGCATGGCGGTCAACTGGTTTCCAGGACACATGAACAAGGCCGTGCGCGAGCTGCGCAAGGCGGTGGGCAAGGTGGACGTGGTCTTCGAGATCCTCGACGCCCGCCTGCCCGAGAGCAGTGAGAACCCGCTGATCACGAGCCTGCGAGGGGACAAGCCGAGCATCAAGATCCTCAACAAGCAGGACCTGGCGGATCCCCAGGTCACCGCGGCCTGGCTGGCGCGGATGCAGAGCGCGCCCGGTGTGCGGGCTCTGGCCCACGACCGCTCCCGGGTGGAGCAGGCGCGCCGGCTGCCCGGGATCGCCCGCGGCATGCTGCCGCCCGACCGCAACCCCGATCGCACCGTCATCGCCATGATCGTGGGGGTGCCCAACGTGGGCAAGTCCACGCTGATCAACACCCTGATGCGCCGGAGCATCGCCGACACCGCCGACAAGCCAGCGGTCACCAAGCGGCAGCAGCGGGTGGAGGTGGAGCGGGGCTTCGCGCTGCTTGACACGCCGGGTGTGCTGTGGGGCCGGCTCTCACCACCAGCCTGTGGCTACCGCCTGGCCGTCAGCGGAGCCATCGCCGACACGGCGGTGGACTACCAGGACCTGGCGGTCTTCGCGGCCGGCTGGTTGGCCGCGGACTACCCCCAGGCGCTGGCGGATCGATACCGCCTGGCCGAGATCCCAGCGGAGCCACTGCCGATCCTCGAGGCCATCGCGGCCCGGCGCGGCTGCCTGCGCAAGGGCGGTGTGGTGGACTACCAGAAGGTCTCCGAGCTGCTCATCCGTGAGATCCGGCAGGGGCGGCTGGGGCGCCTGAGCTTCGAGCGGCCCGGCGCCCAGGGTTGAACCGCCGGCTTCAGCGCGCGCCGTAGGTGTAGCGCGCCCACTGGTTGGGCTCGCCGACGATGGTCATGTCCCCGGCTGTGGTCAGGCTCAGGCCCTCTGGCTTGGTCAGGCCTGCCTCGGCGAGGTCAAGCGTGCCCAGCACCGTGCCGTCCGTGGTCACATCCAACACCACGTCGCTCTCCTCACTCAGCAACAGCAGGCGCCCGGTGCGCGCATCGAACATGCAGCTCGCCAGGTCACCGGCCTGGTCGGCCAGCAGCTCCTCTGCGTCGAAGGCGGTGGTCACGGCCAGGCTGCCGTCTTCGTAGCTGACATCGGCGTCGGTGCTGGGGAGATCGAAGGTCCACACTTCCATGGAGCTTCTCTCCTTGCATACCCAGAAGGTCTCCGTGTCCGGGTCGTAGGCGATGCCCTCTCCCCCGCTGTTGCCCATCTCGTCCGCGGCATAGGTGATGAGCTGCCAGGTCTCCAGGTCCACCTGTGTGCTGGCGTCGTCGGGCACGGTGCCCAGGTAGACCACGCCGTCCTCGGTGACGATGGCGTAGGTGGGTGTGTCGTCGGCGTCCTGGCCGATGTAGACGATGTCTTCGGTGTCCCAGTACAGCACGTTCGACAGCGAGATCTCCCGGAGCACCGCCATGTCCGGATCCAGCTCCACCAGCATGCGGTTGCTGTCGAGCACCGCCATGAAGGTCTCGGTCACCGAGTTCCAGGTGATGCCGCTGAGGTTCGATCCGATCTCGATGACCGTGTCCATCGAGGTGGCGAGCGTGTAGTCGTCGAGCAGCGAGTCAGACTCGGGGCAGTCCTCCTGGATGGCCTCGTCGGTGTCATCGCAGTCCGTGCCGCCATGGTCTTCGGCGTCCGCGCCGTCGCCGTCCGCGTCGTAGTCGCTGCCCCCGCTGCAGTCGCTGTCCACTCCGTCGTACCAGGTCTCGGTGGCCCCGGGGTTCACCGCGGGATCCGCGTCGTCGCAGTCGTCGCCCTCGGGTTCGGCGTCGTAGCCGTCTCCGTCCCCGTCGGTGACCGGCGGGGCCGTGTCCCCACCAGCGTCGCCGGTGTCGCCAGTGTCGGTGGCGCTGTCGCCCGTGTCCGAGGTGGAGTCGCTGTCCGGCTGCGCCGGGTCCCCGCTGTCGAGCTGGGGAGCTGTGCAGGCGAGGGAGAGCAGGAGCGGTGGGAGGAACGTCCACATGGGGCGATGGTAGCACGGGGGGTGGTCCGCTCCAGCGTGGCCGTGGGTGGGTGTCCCGCCGCGGCATGGTGATCATCGATCCTCCTGCTGGCCAGGTCGCTGGCCAGGAAGCTCGACGGCAAGAAGACCGCCGACGCTCTCCATCCGGGCGTCCTCCAGATCAGGCTCGGCCGGCACCTCGACGACTACGACGGACTGCTCGACGACATCGGCCGCGACAAGCTCAAGACGGTGGGCCAGGGAGCCGCCACGCAGGTCTACCTGGCCGTGCACCCCGACGTCGCCGACAAGACCGGCCTCTACTTCGACAGCTGCAGGATCAAGGAGCCGAGCGAGCAGGCTCAGGACGATGAGCTCGCCGATCGCCTGTGGGCGGAGAGCGAGCGGATCGTGGCCTCGCTCTAGGCCCCCTCAGCCGAGCGTCGCTCCCCGGCGCCGGCGAGCAGGCAGTGTGATGAGACGCGCCGCTGCTGTCCCGTCGACGGGCGACGCGGTGGCGGTGCAGCCGCACCCGCTCGGGATTTCGTCGTCGGCGAGGCCGGAGCGCCCGAGCTCGAACCGGCCAGCGTGGTCGTCGGCTCGATCCCGACGAGAAGACGCGGCCCGAAGGGACCGCGTTTTCAATGGTGGGGGATATCGGATGACGTTCGAACTCTCTGGGTGACGGGGGAGGGGTGGTCGGAGGCGGATACCGTGGGAGTAGGCCGGTTCTTGGGGGAATGCACCGCGCAGTCGATCCCCGTCTCCGCGTATGCGGGGCTCGTCCCTGTCGCTCCGGCGGGCCGGTAGCGCTCGGGGGACAGGTGCCGGGGTGCTCCGCACGTGCCCTCCAGCCCCCCTCGCTGGGACGCCGCTGAGGACCGGGATCTGGCGACCCTCGAGGGCGGGTCCGGGGCAGGCTCGCCAGGTCGGACGTGTCGAGGCTCTCACGACGCCCCCACGCCTCGGCCGTCAGGGGCCCGAGCTCGGTCGGGTACTGCTCGTCCCACGCAGCGTCCTCTGGATCGTAGAGCCAGCCCAGCCCGAAGAGCTCTTGGCCACCCGGCAGCGACGGCTCCGCCGGTACCCAGCGGCACTGGCCCAGGGGCAGCAGCGCAAGCTCCTACTCCACGCCATCCAGCGCGATGGGGACCTCGCTGCCTTCCAGATGGGTTGACGCCGCCTTACCCTCGAGTAAGGATAATGACAGGAGGTAAGGATGCCCGCTTCGAAGGTCACCGCCAAGGGTCAGATCACGATCCCGAAGGCGATCCGTGTCGCGCTGGGGGTCGACGTCGGCGACCGGGTGGAGTTCGTCGTGCGGGGGGATGGGGTCGTCGAGGTGATCGCTCGGACACGCCCGCTGCTGTCGCTGGCAGGCATCCTCGGCGAGCGGCGCCTGGGGGTCTCGGTCGAGGACATGGACTCAGCCATCGCAGAGCAGGTGTCCTCCGAGCTCGAGGGGGCATAGCCGTGATTGGGCTCGACACCAACACCCTGGTCCGCTTCCTCGTGCGGGACGACGAAGTGCAGCATCGCCAGGTCGTCGCGGCGCTGCGCCGGGGGTCGGAGGCTGGTGAGAGCTTCTTCGTGGGGGAGGTGGTCCTGGCTGAGGTCGCCTGGGTGCTCACGAGCCGGTACCGATGCCGCCGAGGCGAGATTGCTTTCGTCGTCCGCCAGTTGATCGAGGCCGAGGAGCTGGTCTTCGAGTCCACCGAGCGCGTGATTCGTGCGCTGCGCTCGTTCCAGCATGGCAAGGGCGGCTTCGCTGACTACCTGATCGCGGCCCGCGCCCAGGACGCTGGTTGCGCGGACATCCTCACCTTCGACCGCGCCTTGCTCGTTGAACCTGGGTTCCGGAGCCCCTGAGGGGGGGGGGTTGAACGTCCAATACGGTCCCAGGGTTCGCGGGCACGAAAAAGCCCGTCAAAGTACAACTAAGACGGGCCCGGTCGATGGTGGGCGATACTGGATTCGAACCAGTGACGTCCACCGTGTGAGGATGGCACTCTTCCGCTGAGTTAATCGCCCACAGCGGCGCGCTTTCTAATGCGCGCCTCGTCGAGCGTCAACGCGGCGCTGCGGGGAGCCCGCACGAGTGATTCCAGCGCCGCTGGGCCCAGCTCCGGACGAATGACTCGCTATTCGAGTGATTCCAGCGCCGCTGGGCCCAGCTCTGGACGAATGACTCGCTATTCGAGTGATTCCAGCGCCGCTGGGCCCAGCTCCGGACGAATGACTCGCTATTCGAGTGATTCCAGCGCCGCTGGGCCCAGCTCTGGACGAATGACTCGCTCTCCCCGTGGGATGCGGCCTGGTGGGCGTTCGAGCGCGCGAGCTGGACGCTCACCAGCATGCTCCAGCCGCCAGCTGCTCCTCATCGGGATAGACGCCCCCTATGGTTCCCTCCGATTTCAGGCTGGATACGGTCTGCGTGCACCTGGTGGAGCGTCTCGAGGGGTCGAGGCGCAGCTACCTGGACCGCCCCGAGCAGGCCCTGCCCGCGTTCCGGCGGATCGCCGAGGAGCTCGTGGCGAGCGCTGCCTCCGAGGCCGCCGAGTACGTGGACGACCCGGACCACCCCCAGCTGCTGCAGCGCGAGGTCCTGGAGACCTTCCTGCCCCGCTACACGCGGCTGGCGCTCGAGTTCAACGAGCTCGAGAAGCGCCGCTTCGGTGCCTGGCGCCAGGGCGATCCCATCGCCCGGGTCATCACCACCGGGCTGGCCATCTTCGGGGCCGCGGTGCTGTCGCGCTTCTTCCCCTCGGTGCTGGCCGCGGTGGCCTGGCTGTTCGTGGTGCTGGTGGCCACCATGCCGGAGCTGCGGGCCGCCTGGTTCAAGCGCCTGTACCAGCGCGACCTGCAGGCCGTGGTGGACGACATGGCCCGCATCCAGGATCACCTGGATGTCTACAGCCCCACCGAGCGAACCGACACCGTGGAGCGCAGCGCCGCGCCACCTGAGCCCGTCGCCTCTCCCTCCCTCCATCGCAGCCCGGCCGCTGCCGATTTCGACGAGGCCTTCAACAAGAAGCGCAAGGGCGCAGCGGCCGCGCGCAAGAACAAGGAGTAGCCCATGGGCATCGTCGACATCCCACGCTCCGGAGGGCGCAGGGCCCGGGTGCGCATCCCGGTGCTGGGCAGTGGCATCAAGAAGGTGGGGATCATCGGCGTCGTCGTCGTGGCAGCTCTGCTCGTCGCCTACGTCAGCTTCACCGTCTACGTCGAACCCGACGAGCTGGCGGTGCGCCAGATCTTCCTGGGCGTGCCATTCGGCCCCGAGAAGGGCATCCAGGAAGCCGTGTACGGGCCCGGGCTGTACTTCGTCATGCCCGGCTACGAGCGCCTGCACCTGTTCCCCCGCGACATGCAGCTGGTGGAGCTGAACGACTACGTCACCGAGGGCGCCCAGGCGGTGAGCGCCGCGCCCTCCATCCGCATCCAGACCTCCGAGGGCTACCAGGTCACGGTGGACGTCACCGTGGCCTACCGCATCGTCGACCCGGTGGCGCTCATCAAGAGCGTGGGCCCGGGCCGGCTATACGAGAACCAGCTCGTGCTGCCCCGCGCCGATCGCTACCTGCGCCAGGCTCTCGGCGAGCTGAACGCCGAGGACTTCTACTCGGGCAAGATGCGCATGGCCAAGGCCCAGCAGGCCCGTGAGCTGCTGGCCGACGACCTGGCCCAGAGCGGCGTGCAGGTGTGGAACGTCATGGTGCGCCACTACACCTACGATGACCGCTACCAGGAAGCCATCGAGCTGCGCAAGATCCAGGATCAGACCGTGTTCAAGAACCGGGCCGAGGCGGTGGCCAAGTCGCGCGAAGCCGAGAAGAACCGCGTGCTCGCCGAAGGTGGCGCCAAGGTAGAGGTGGAGAAGGAGCGCGGTGTGGCCGAGGTGCGCAAGATCCGGGCCGACGCTGAGCTGTACTACCGCCAGCTGCACGCCGAAGGCGACAAGCTGGTGGCCCTGGCCGAGGCCGAGGCCATCAGGCTGCGCAACAACGCGCTGCGCGTGCAGGGCGCCGAGAACCTGGTGGGCATGGAGATGGCCGATGTGCTCGCGGGCACCGAGGTCATCGTGGTGCCCACCGATGGCGCCAGCGGGGTCAATCCCCTGGATCTCGATCAGCTCATGAGGGGGTGGTGAGATGTCGCGCCTGGTCCTCTTGCTCGCGCTGGGCGCCTTCGCGCTGGGCTGCCTGCCCCACAGCACCGGCTCCACCGAGGTGGGAGTGCGCACCGCACGCATCGCCCCGGTGGGCGACAAGGGCGTGCAGAAGCAGGTCTACGCCCCGGGCTCCACCTACTTCTTCCCGCCGGTGATCAACGACTGGCATGTGTTCGACACCGCGCTGCAGAACCTGGAGATGACCCGTGAGGTCAACCGTGGCTCGCGCTCTGGCGACGACTCGCTGCGCTTCAAGACGGTGGACGGCAACGACATCTCCGTCAACGTCACCGTCGCCTGGCGCGTCGACCCCGCCAAGGCCTGGTACGTGCTCCAGTTCCTGGGCTCTGACCTGTCAGATGTGGAGGTCAAGCTGGTGCGCCCCGTGTCGCGGACCATCATCCGCGACGTGCTCAACGAGCTGGCCTCGGAGCAGTACTACGACGCCGACAGCCGCTTCCGCAAGGGCACAGAGGCCGAGATCCGGCTCAACGCCTACCTCAACGACGAAGGCGTGATCATCGACCAGGTGCTGCTGGGCGAGCACGCCTTCAACCCGCGCTACGAGGCCGTGATCCGCGACAAGAAGGTGTCAGAGCAGGACGCCGCCCGGCTGCAGTCCGAGACCGAGGCCGCCAGCGAGCAGGTCAAGCGCGATCTCGAAGAACAGAAGGGCTACGTCAACCAGGCCATCGAGAAGGCCATGGGTGAAGCCCAGCGGCAGCGGCTCGAGGCCGACGCGGCCTACTACGAGTCGGAGCGCAAGGCCCAGGCCATCCTCACCGAGGCCGCGGCCGACGCCGAGAGTCTGGAGGCCAAGGCCCGCGCGCTGGCCGGCTCGGGGGGCGCGGCGCAGGTCAAGCTCAAGATAGCGGCCGCCATGCGCGGCAAGCCCATCGTGTTCCTGCCCGCCAACTCGGGCATGGACGTGCGCAAGACGGATGTCAACGCTCTGCTGGAGCGCTATGGCGTGAACACCGTGGCCCGCGGCGGTTCGGAGTAGCCATGTCCCATCCCCTGGTGGAGAAGGTCCGCGAGGCCGGTGTCGTCGGCGCCGGCGGGGCGGGCTTCCCCACCCACGTGAAGCTCGACGCCCGCGTCGACACCTTCCTCGTCAACGGCGTGGAGTGCGAACCCCTGCTCTACAAGGACAAGGAGCTGATGCGCCTGCAGGCGGGCCGCATGGTGGAAGGTCTGCGCCTGGCCATGGACGCCACCGGCGCCACCCGCGGCATCATCGCCCTCAAGGCCAAGGCCAAGGACGCCATCGCCGCCCTCGAGCCCCACATGATGGGCCCCCTGAGCTTGAAGCTCCTGGACAACTACTACCCCGCCGGCGACGAGTTCTGCGTGGTCTACGAGTGCACCGGGCGGCTCATCCCGCGGGGGGGCATCCCCCTGGCCGTCGGCTGCGCCTGCGCCAACACCGAGACCCTGGTCAACGTCGCCCTGGCCGACCAGGGCCTGCCCGTCATCCAGTCCGCGGTCACGGTGGCCGGCGAGGTGGAGCAGCCCTTCACCACCATCGTCCCGGTGGGCATCTCGGCGCGCGAGGTCATCGCCCAGGCCGGCGGCGTCACCGTCAGCGACCCGGTGCTCATCGACGGTGGGCCCATGATGGGTCCTGCGGTCACCGATCTCGACGCCCCGGTCACCAAGACCAGCGCGGGCTGGATCGTGCTCTCCCGCCAGCACAAGCTGGCGCGCCGCAAGCTGGCCCCCGAGCGCGAGCGGGTCCGCATCGCTCGCGCGGCCTGCGACCAGTGCGTGCAGTGCACCGAGCTCTGCCCCCGCTACCTCATGGGCTACGCCATCGAGCCCCACAAGGTCATGCTCATGGTGGGCTTCGCGGGCGAGAAGAGCCAACGGTGGGGGCGCCACGGCTTGCTGTGCTGCGAGTGCAACATCTGCGAGTACTACGCCTGCCCAGAAGACCTCACCCCGCGCAGCATGTGCGTGCGGGCCAAGGCTGCCTGGTCTGCCAAGGGCCGCTGGCCCGAGCACCTGGAAGGCCTGGGCCGAGTGCACCCCATGCGCGAAGCCCGGCGTGTGCCCGTCAAGCGGCTCATTCCACGCCTGGGCATCGCGAAGTACGACGTGGACGCGCCCATGCGCGAGTTCACCTACGAGACCCCCCGGGTCCGGTTGCTGCTCAAGCAACACCTGGGCGCTTCGGCCCAGCCGCTGGTCGCCCAGGGGGAGCGTGTGGTCATGGGCCAGGTGGTGGCGGATGTGCCCGCCGGCAAGCTGGGCGCGCCCATCCACGCCAGCATCGACGGCCGCGTGGGCCGCATCGACGAGACAAGCATCTGGATCGAGAGGGAGTAGCCATGGACATGGATCGTCCCGAGGCCGGCTGGCCGGCCTCCCTGGGCCTGGTGGAGCTGTCCAGCATCGCCCGCGGCATCGAGACAATCGATCGCATGCTCAAGGCCGCCGAGGTGGAGCTGGTGCTGGCGCGCACCATCTGCTCGGGCAAGTACATCGTGATGGTGGCGGGCGATCTGCACATGGTGGAAGCCAGCATCGCGGCGGGGCGCGAGACCGCCGCCGAGTGCATGGTCGACAGCTTCATCATCCAGAACGTACATCCCGACGTGGTGCCTGCCCTGAGCTCCACCGCGGTGCCCAGCAACAAGAGCGCCCTGGGCATCCTGGAGTCCTTCTCCGTGGCCGCCTTGATCGAAGCCATCGACAAGGTGGCCAAGGCCGCCCCGGTCGAGATGGTGGAATGCCGCCTGGCCATGGCCATGGGTGGCAAGGCCTACCTGGTGTTCACCGGCGACGTGGACGCGGTCAAGGAGTCCGTGGCGGCGGGGGCAGAGGTCATCGCGGAGCGCGGCCTGCTGGTCAACCGCATCGTCATCCCCGATCCGCGACCGGAGCTGTTCGAGACCCTGCTCTGAGCGCCAGGAACCTGTAGGGCGTACCGAATCTACTGCGGCCCACGATCCACACCTCTTGACGCGCCCTTCGCGGCGCCGCTGACATCAACATGTTGAAAACATGCCTTCTCCCAGCAGCACCACGCAGGGCGCCCCCTGAGGCGCGCCTCGCGGCCCTCGCTACGATTCGGCACCGGCGTCACGGATCCCTGCGTTCGCAGGGTCCGCGCCGCCTACGCCCTACAGGCTCCTAGTCCACCAGCGGCTCACAGCGGTCGAAGCCCGATTCACAGTAGAGCCGCACGCTCTGCCCGGACTCCAGGTCCACCGAGCCGGCCGCGGCTGGGGCGTCGAGCCCGGGAAAGGTGGCGTAGATCTCGTAGTGGCCAGGCGGCAGGGGCCCCGGTCCGTGGCTGCCCCCTTCGTTGCGCAACACCACGGTGGTCGCGTCGCCCGTGACGCTGACGGTGGCTGGAGCCGGCTGGGAGCGCACCGGCGCGGGCGTGGCCACCGGTGGGGAGCGTTCTTCAGGCTTTGGTCCGGTGCGGGCAGAGGTCCTGGCGGGTTCCGAGCGGCGCGCGGGCTCCGGTGGGGGCGGGGAGGGCGCCTCCGCAGGCTGCTCGATGGCCTGCTCAGCGGGCGCCTCCACCGCTCCGTCTGGCTGGGCTCCATCGGGCTGGATCGGGGTGACGGCGGGCGCGGCTGGCTCGGACGGGCCCAGGAGCGCGGGCAGGATCGCCAGCCCCAGGCCAGCGGCACCGAGGGTGAGGACCGCCAGCAGGGCCGCCCGCCCCAACCAGCGGCTGCGCGGCGCGCTGGCTGGCGCGGGAGCGGGCTGCGCGCCCGTGTGGCTGTCCTGCAGCGGAGGGGTGACGGGCGGGGGAGGCGCTGGCTCAGACAGCGGGAGGCGCTCCCACTGCGTCTCGGCGGGCGGCGGTGCCTGTTCGGTGGTGACGCCGGAGGGTGTGCCGGGATCGCCTGGCCCGGGAGCCGGCGCCGGGATCGGCGGCGGGGTGTCGGACCGGCCGCGCGCCGCCGGCAGGGGTGGCAGGCCCAGCGGCTCGCTCGGGATGCCGTCGTCGGGATCTACTTCGCGGCTGTGCGGTCGGGTGGGCGTGCTGGGGTGCCCCGTGGGCTGCTCCACCGGCATGGGCGTGAAGCCACCGGTGGTGCCTGCTGCCGGGGGTGGTCCAGGGCCTCGCGCCGGGTCCGCCCGGGAGGCCTGGTCTTCCTGGCTGCCACCTTCACAGAGCACCCGGCCCGTGAGCGGGCCGGTCTCGGTCTTCTGCTCGCCCATGACCCCGGGCAGGCTCTGCTCGGCCCAGTCGGTGAGCCAGGGCTCGCTGTGTCGGCTTCGCAGCCTGCGGCTGCGGCGCTGGAAGTCGCGGGCGCGCGGCCGCTGGTCGGGCTCGAAGGCCAGGGCTGCGCGCAGCAGGGAGTGCAGCTCCGGATCGTCGCAGTGTGCGCTGAGGTCCACCAGGGCGTCCTCCACCATGGTGGTCTGCAGGGACGCGTGGCTGCAGGCGTTGCCCAGGCGGCGACCCGACAGGATCTCAATGATCACCACCCCCAGGGCGTAGATGTCGCCGGCGTGGCTGTCACGGCCGGCCATGCGCTCCGGCGCCATGTAGCCCAGGGATCCGAAGATGAGGGACCGGGTCTGGGCTTCGCGCGTGGCGAAGCTGGCGCGCGCGACCCCGAAGTCGAGGACCTTGATCTCCCCCAGCGGGGTGACCTGGATGTTGGAGGGTTTGATGTCGCGGTGCAGGACGCGCAGCGGCTCACCCCCGGGGCCCGGACGGTCGTGGGCGGCGTCCAGCGCCCCGGCCACGGCCTGGGCGATCTCGAGCCCCACACCCAGCGGCAGCGGTCCTGTCGTGCGCACCAGCTGGTGGAGGTTGGCGCCCGCCAGCAGCTCCATGACCACGGTCCAGTGGCCGTCGAGCTTCACCAGGTCGTCCACGCGCAGGATCGCGGGGTGCTTCAGGCGTCCCAGCAGGCGCGCCTCGTCGCGGAGCCGCTGGGCCACCTCGGCCATGCCCTCCATCTCGCGGTTGAGCACCTTGAGCGCCACCGGCTTGGCGAAGCCCCCGGCGCTGAGCATCTCCGCCTGGTAGACGGTGCCGAAGCCCCCTTTACCCAGGACCCGTTCTACTTGATACCGGCGCCCCTCAGCTGCCATGGCTCGAAATGGACCTCCGGGCGTCAGCGGGCTCGGTCGGTCCGCCAGGATAGCACCAACCGTGGCTTCGACAGAAACATCGGTCGCTCGAGGCTCGCCTTCAGTGTTCCTCGGGCGGGAGCCTCGAGCGCTCCAGCTCGTCGCAGATGGAGTCCAGCGCATCGAGCAGCTCGTCCAGGCTGTCACAGCTCTGCAGCGGTGCCTGCGGGCGGTGATCCAGGGCCTGTCCCGCCAGGGCATCGGTCCAACCCCCGTGTCCGCGCAGCCCAAGGATCGGGCGGCCCTGCAGCCATGCGAAGCAGATCTCCGACAGGGTCCCCGCGGCACCCCCGATACAGATCACCAGGTCGCCCGCCAGGACGGTGAGCGCGTTGCGCGCGTGCCCTAGATCCGTGGGCAGCACTACGCTGCACCAGCGGTTGGCCTGCGCGAGCTCCGAGCCGGGCAGGACGCCCACCACCAGGCCTCCGCTGAGGGCTGCCCCGCGGCTGGCGGCCTCCATGACCCCTCCTCGTCCTCCGGTGACCAGGGTGATGCCGCGCTGTGCCAGGGCGGCGCCGATGGCCTCCGCCGCCGACAGCAGCGCGGTGGGAGCCTGAGAAGGTCCGATCAGGGTGGCCTGCAGAGGGCGTCTCGACATGCTCTCTCCCTCGGGAATTCTGTCCCTTCCGGGGGCCGGGACTCGCGTCGACGGTCGGAGGAACCTGGGCTATGATGCGGGGCGCTCAGAGATGGAGGACCCAATGCGTAACCTCGTGCTCGTAACCCTGGCCCTGTCTTCAGCGGGCCTGCTGGCCGGCTGCTCCTGCGGGGTGGATGAACCCATCGAGACCGGCGACTCCGACGCGGACACCGACGCCGACACAGACACCGACACCGACCCCGACACCGCCACCCCCAGCGACGAGCACGCCGACGGCGGCGGCGACGCCC
>CAZEJJ010000060.1:0-37849 GCA_964512185.1 uncultured Enterobacterales bacterium
ACCGGCCCGGCGACCCGGCGTCGGTCACGACCTGGGTGGATATGCACTGATTGGTTCGTAGCTGTTGAAAGTGGGCTGAGAGCGGTTCGAAGAGGAGGCGGAGGATGCTACGGTACAGACCCAGCGAGAGCGGCTTGAAGAAGGTCAAGGCCACCGTGTGTCGGTTGGGCGATTGGCAAGACCGGCACTCCGCAGTGCTGGAAATGTTCAAAGACCTCCGTCGGGTGTTCTGGTATCGGAATGGTCTGCTTGCGAGGCCGGCAGTGTACGACCGATGCGAGCGCACCGGCACAGACTGGGGTGTCCCGGTGCTCAACACCGTCTACCGCGCGCTCCAGAAGCGCCAGGTCTTCGACGGCTCGCGTAGCCTCACGCCTACCGAGCTAGCGCAGTACTACTACCAGCACCTGATCGACCACTACCAGCTGCGCCTGGACAGGGAGTTCAGGCGGCGATCGCGCCGGTTTGTCGACTGGCTGCACGAGATTCAGAATGGGAACACCAGAAACGCTGCGTCCCGGTTCACGGTTCTAGACAACAAGAGGAGCAAGCTCCCTGTCGGCACCTGGCCCGCGCTGCTCGAGGTCTCCTTCGGGCTGGGGATGCTCGCGAGGGGTAAGGCAACACCGGCAGTGGGCAGACTGCACCTTCCGGGGGTGGTCGAGCTGCCATCGCCGGCGGTACTCGCGGCGAAGATCTTCGGGCTGAAGACAGACCTCGGCGGGTTCGACGATATCTTTGGCGGTGGGCTGGTGGTCCATGACCACGCCGGCGATCCGGATCCCGAGAGCGGGTCCGGAGAGGGGGGCGACGCTCGCAGGCAGGGGGTGCTGGGGGTCATCCGCGGGCGCTTCGGCTCCGGGAAGTCCACCCTCGCCATGCAGCTGGCCTGCGAGATGGCCCGGAAGGGGGGGCTGGGGGTCGTGATGGTCCTCGAGCAGTCGCTGCAGGAGGTCATCTCCCAGGCCACCCACTACGGCTGGGTCTCCGACGAGCACCGCACCCTGGACCTCGTGTGGGATGGGATGAGCAGCCGAGACCGCGAGCGCGTTTGGGCGCAGCGCGGACGTGCGGAAGACGAGCTGCCCGACGACGCACCGGACCTCGTCGAGAGAGTCCTGACTCTCGTCAAGGAGCGTGGAGCCGACGAGACGACGGGCACAGCCTCCAGCGACCCCGTGCCGGAGCGTGGCCTGCTCTACCTCCACAAGCCGCAGGACGCCACGCTCACCAGGTTCCGCTCGTTGCTCGAGGAGTACACCGAGCTGATGGCCCCCGTGGTGGCACGCTGGAGGTACTGCTTCATCGTGGTGGACCCCATCGACTCGGTGCAGCTGTCTGGCCGCGCCGCCGAGCAGGCTGTGACGACCCAGTACGTGCGAAACTTGACCGAACAGGTGCTCCGGGAGGTGACCGGGAGCGGGATCTCGCTCTGGGCGACGACCCACGACGTGGACCCGGACAGGAAGGTCGGGGTCTACTACTTCCTGCCCAACATCGGCGACGTGGTGCTGCGCATGAGCCAGCTCTCCGTGGGCCATCGTCACCACGCATCGGAGCACATCAACGAGCCCAGGCGACGCCTGTTCGAGGTGGAGAAGGCCAGGACACAGCCCTTCATCAAGGGCATCCACCCCATGCTGATCGAGACGGGGCGAGGTGTGCGGGTGTGGGCCTCGGGACAGGACGCCATGGAGCTGCGCACCTGGGTCCGGTCCGAGTCCGAGATCGAGGGGGCGGAGGCGACCGGCATCCCCGCGCTGGACGTGGCCCTGGGCACGGGCGGGATCCTGCCTGGCAACGTGACCACCTGCATGGGGCCCACCGGCTGCGGCAAGACGGAGATCGCCGTGAGGTGGCTGCTTTATCGCTGGAACAATGCGGCGGAGAGAGGAAACAATGGGACAGAGCGAGCTCTCTTCGTGTCCTTCCGCGACGACTGGCGAAGCATCAACGAGATCCTCTGCGGTCCCGTCGGCGAGCAGCTGGGGTTCCACGCGGAGGGAGTATCAGGACCACCTTGGAGACTCGGCAGTGATGGGAGCAAGGTCCCCCTCGACGAGCAACCGCCATGCCTCGAGGGCCAGCTCGACCTGCTGAAGCTCCCCGTGCGGAACACGACCAGCGCCGAGATCTTCGGCATGCTGAGGAGCAAGTTCAAGAGCCTGCCCGCCGCTCGTCGCTACGACCGCGTGGTCATCGACAACCTCGCCTACATGGACCTGACCACCCCGCTGGTCAGCTCGGATCCCTTCTTCGTCCCCAGCCTGCTGCGGCTCCTCGAGCGCGAGCGCGTGACGCCGATGTTCATCACCAGCCTGGTAGAGGGGGTGATCTCCGAGAGCCGTGTCCAGACGCAGATCAGAGACGCCTCCCACAACCTGCTGGTCTTCAAGGTGAATCGCTACCAGGACCACCACTTCATCGCGATGCAGGTCAAGAAGAGCCCCCAGCTGCAGCACCTGCCCCAGCCGCTGGAGGTGCGGATCCGGCGTGACGTGCCGATCGAGAAGAACGGCATGAACAACGCCGCTTCCTGGATCCGTCTGTTCCTCGTGGCGGGGGTGGGCAATGAGGTCAATTCCGAGCTCATGGCTGTGGTAGAGGGATGCGGCGAGGACGGCCCATGGCGTGCCTGGTGGAGCAGCGTAGAGGGCAATCTCTCCCGGGCCTTCGAGGGATCGCCAGCGTGGCGCGCTGCCGATTCCGGCTGGGCTTCGCTGGGCAACAAACTCGAAGACGAAGCTTGGGTGTGCCATCAGCGCGCGCGCGTCGTGGACCTGGTCCACCGCGGCTACGTCCGCCTCTGTGAGCAGCATGGCCTCCCCGTGCGCATCCCACGGCCGGGGAAGGTACATCGGGAGGTGACGACCGAAGATGGCGGCTTCCTGCCGCATCGGGCAGAGGTCGATGTGCGCCGGGTGGAACTCCTCAGGACAACCCGGGCGCTTCCGACGGGTCCTTTCTCGGCAGTCAATCCTCCAAAAGAACTACCGGGAGATAGGCCGAACGAAGACTGGCAGCGCTGGAACTCGATGCTGCATTCACCCCAGGCCGGGGAGTCGGAGCCCGGCTTCTGGGAGCCCGACAATGTCCAGCGCTGGCGGGCGCTCTACCGGCTGATCCTCGACACGCTCGAGGTGGAGCGGGGGATCTCCTTCCACCAGCACACCCTGGACGGGTACAGCAACCCCATGGGGGAGGACCTGCTCGAGCGGATCGGCGCGGCCCGCGCCTCCCGGGCCGGGTCATAGCCTTCGGTCTGCCACTCCAAAGAGGAGCACGGGGCAATGTCCTACACGAAGATCAACAACATCATCCTGTCCAGCTCGCGCGAGGCGCAGCCTATCGATCCCGGCTCGCAGTTCTACCTGCTCGAGATCGAGCGCGCGATGGCACTCATCGACGGCGTGGTGCGGCGAGCCGAGGACGAGAAGGGGAGCGGGCAGCTGGCCGCGAGCGAGAGGCGCTGGACCTTTCCCAGGCGTCACCAGAACCTGGGTATCCTGGGGCGGCGCGGCGCCGGCAAGACCTCGGTGCTCCTGACCATCCTGCAGCTGCTGGAGAGCGAGGAGTTTCGTGGATCCTACTCCAGGACTCTCGCCGCGGTAGGTGCAGCCGGACGGTCCAGCTCGCAGCCAGACTGGAACAAGCTCGCACCAAAGGTGGACATCGGCTGCCTCATCGAGCCGTCGCTGATGGAGAAGGGTGACCACGTGGTCGCCGCCGTCTACGGTAGCCTGCTGGATCGCGCACAGAGGCACATCCTCGCCAGCCCACCCTTCGAAGAGCTCGAGAGCGACAAGGCGGAGGTGCTGATGCGCTGCGCCGAGCGCGTGACGCGGTACCTGCCCGCGCTGCTGGCGCGTGACCGCCTCCGGGAAGCCTTCGAGAAGCACGGCGCCGAGGGTCTCCACGAGGAGATCGTGCGCTTCCGTTCGGGTACCAAGCTGGAGCGCGCGCTGTGGGACTTCGTCGACGCCTACCTCGAGCTGATGGGCCGCCAGGTGCTGGTGGTGGCCTTCGACGACGTGGACATGGCCGAGGAGCGCTGCCACGAGGTGCTCGACTCGCTGCGGCGCTACTTCACCTCCCCGCGGATGCTCAACATCGTCACAGGAGACCCGGCTCTGTTCTCCTGGATGCTCAAGAAGCGCGACCGCCTGCACATGGTGGAGGAGGTCAAGGGCAGCATCGGGGACGACAGGCGCGGCTGGCGGGTCGCCGGGGAGATCATCGACGACAAGGTCGAGCAGTACCTCAAGAAGGTGCTGCCACCGCACATGCGCGTGCCGGTGCCCGACATCCAGTTGGACTCTGTGAAGTCGGCGCGCATCACCGAGGAGAAGCCGAAGGGGAATGGCTCCAAGCCGCAAGGGGGGATCACCTTCCGTCGTCACTTCTTGAAGGTCATTGGCGACTGCATCCGTGAATCTGCCCCCTCCGCCCCGCCCGAGGAGGAGAGCGCAGCGGCGCTGGGGGCGAAGCCGCTCGCCAGGCAGGATGAGCGGCTCCACAGGAGCTACTCCTTCCTGGTCCCTCGGGACGCGCGCCACCTGATCGAGCTGTGCTCCATCGGCAGGAGGGGCGCCGAAGGGGCAGGTGCGGCCGAGCTCGAGCCTACACCCGAACAGCGTGACGCCGTGCTGTACGACTTCGCCCGCGTCTGGCGCGCCGACCTGGAGCCCTACGACCTGGGTCCCCGGCAGATCATCGCGCTGGTCGACGGTCCGCAGCAGGGCCTGAGGGTGCTGAACCTGCTCATGCGCCACGACAAGCTCGACGAGGTCGTGCTGCGCCTGGATCCGCGCACCGACGACCGGCGCCTCAACGTGGCCCTGGCCTTCCTGCGCTTCGCTATGGAGGCCTTCCTGGACCACCAGCGGACGCCCGCTGTGCTCACGCTGGGCCTCGAGTTCTTCGTGCCTGCCCACTTCCTGGGCCACCACGTGGCGCGAGAGGTGCGCCAGGAGACCTGGCGGGCGATCGAGATGCAGCTGATGGACTCCCACCGGCGGTTCTACCAGCGGCTCGTGCCCTGGATGGCGCGGTCGCGGCCAGTACAGCCCGGCGTGGCCCGCCTCAACGACCGATCCGGTGCGCTCGAGAACCTGCTCGACCTGCATGACGCCTCCACCCACGCGATCTGGAGGCATGTCCTGGGTGATCCGGAGCGCATCGCCTTCCCGAGGGCGAGGAAAGACGCCACCAAGCGGTGCCAGAACATGCTCGGGGGACAGAAGAACGGTGGCGCCGGAGCCCGCGCCGGGCACTCCATGCCGGGCTACCGCTGGGCCACGCGGTACCTGCCCTCGCTTCGCCGCTCTCCAAAGGCGAACAGCGCAGGCAAGCGCGATCCCGAGACCGTCGAGATGGTGCCCGCTGCGGGGCTGTTCCACGACCTGGCGGGCTGCCTGCCCCTCGCGCTCCTGCACTGCTGGATGGTCGAGGATGTACGTCACACCTACCTCTCGCCGTGGCAGGGCCTGGCGCTCGTGCAGCGGCTGGCGCAGCGCTGTGAGGACGCTGGCCAGCGGCCCGAGATGACCGCAGAGGAAAAGGCGACCGGTAGCGGCTCGAAGGAACGCGAGGCTTGGTTGAAGGAACGCGAGGCTTGGTTGAGACGCGTGCACGCCGAGGTCTTCCAGGGCCTCAGGGAGCACCTCGGGGAGCGAGGGCTCTCCACGCGGATCGCGAGCGAGGAAGGCCCCACGCCCCAGAAGGGAGGTATCGACAAGTGGGACATGGCCGAGCTCTCCGCGTCCAAGCGTTGGGAGAAATACCTCGAGGAACTGCAGCAGGCAGAAGACCCCTGGGGCCTGTACCCCGTCGTGCAGTCAGCCCAGGAGCGCAAGGAAGGAGGCCCCAGATTCGTCTGGAAGGAACCCCACGATACGAAGCTGCTCTTCGACGCAGGAGCCGCGTCGAAGGCCGGCGACGAAGGGGTACCGGCCAGAGCCTCCAGCGGCTGTTCCGGAGCGCGGGAAGCAAGGGAATGCCGTTCCCTCCAGGAATGGAAGCTCGAGGAGGGCATCTTCGAGTGGAGGACGAATGTGGATGAACCAGGCAAAACCAACGACACGAATAACGAGGTGACTCCCGCCAACCTCCAGTCGCGAAGACTGGCAGCCTGGGACTTCGTGCTCTTCCGGCTCGCCATGGCCATCACCGAGTGGTGGGACCACTGGAGCCCGCTGTTCGATCCGAGCCACCCCAAGAGTGACCGCGGCGCGTCCAACGACGGGGACTGGCGCAGGCCGAAGGTCGGGCTGGACGAGATCCAACGGTTGTTCAACGTGTTCCTCGAGTCCCTGGAGACGGACGAAGACTTCGCTGGCCGTTTCTCGGGATCGGGAGACCTGATCCAGCGATGGGTGATGTACTTCCTCAACGCTGTGCTGGTGGAGACGCTCCAGCCACCCTCTGTCAGCGGCGCCGACGAGCCACCTCCCAGGCCCCAGCTCGTGCGCGCCGCGGCCGTGGAGCGCCCCGCGCGACCAGCTGCGGCCGAAGAGGGATCAGGGCATCCCCTCTACCAGAACCTGATGCGCCTGTTGATCGTCCTGAAGGAGGCGGAGGACGGGGGCTCGGAAAGCAAGCGGTGCTGGACCTGGAGCCCGGTGTTCTCCGCCCTGGCCTCCTTCCCGCTCATCGCGGTCTTCCTGCCCGGCGGCGGGGCGATGCCGGTTGTCGAGGACATTCGTTCCGACCAAGAGGAAGCCAAGTCGGAGAGCGAAGAGTGGAAACAGCCGGTCTCTTTTGAGAACATGAACATGAAGTACGATGGTCCCGCCACTCAGAGCAAACTGGTGGACGAGCTGAAGACGATCATGGCATTGGGCGCCCTTCCGTTGATCCCGGTTCCTCCGTGTCATCGAAGCAACACCAAAGCAGGTGCGGAGCCCTCAAGGAACGTGATCCCCCTCGACCTCGCGGGGCTCTCGTGGACCGGCCTGGACCTGGCCGACATGAGCACACCGACAGATGCCGATGCAGAGAGATACCGCCACATGAAAGGAGTGAAGAACGGCGCGAAGAAGAAACACCGCTGGCCCCACGCCATCTTGCCGATCGAGGAGCGCCGCCTGGCCCTGGTCGAGATGCTCAACTGCCTGCACGCCGACCTCACGCCCTGTGACGAGGTGGCGCCCTACACCCCCCACCTCTCGCTCATCGTCAGAGACGCCGTCAAGAAGAGCGAGCCTACGAACGGCTGACGAGGGGAGACCGGGCTCGATGTCGACAGTGCACCTCTCCCAGGACACGCGGCAGCGGATCCAATGCCTGTGCAGGCAGGATGTCGCGCTGTGGACGAACACGGGCATCGGCCTCTCGGCGCCGGAGCGCAGCAGGCTGTGGATGCGTCACTGGCGAGAGGCGGCCAGGCTGGTGGGTCGGGACTTCGCCGAGCTGCCCCTGGAGCAGGTCTCCCTGCTGTTCGACTCCCCGAGCGAGCGGCGCGCATTCAGCGCCCTCGGGGCCGTGGGGGCGTCGCTGTCCGGGCTGTCCACGCGATACCTCGAGCTGGCGGCAGGCCATCCAAGCCCGCGGCACGAGCTCATCCTCGAGCTGCAGCCGGTGCGCCAGGCCGTGGATCTCGAGCTGCTCGCCTGCTGGTGCCTGGCGGAGCGGCTGCATGCCGCCGGATGCTTGACACCGCCAGATCGCTCCCTCGACTGGCCGCTGGGCCTGGGCTGCAGCCATCCATTCGTCGAAGGCGCGCTGCGCGGTGACCTGGTAGAGGGGCACGTCCACCTGGGAGGCGTCCTCGGGACAGCTGACATCTGGCCAGCCCTGCTGGACCCGCGAGGTCTGCAAGGGAGGCTGGGACTGCTCGCTCGATGGCAGCGCAGCCTCGGTGTGCGCCCGATCTCGCGGGCGGTCAAGTCGAGGATGCTGGACCTGCGTGGCCTCCGCGACCTGCTCTCCCTCCAGCTCCAGCTGTGGCGGGGGCCCACCTCCCGGACCGCCCAGCCAACGCTGAAACCCGGACTGGAAGCGCTGCGCAGAGCCGTCGTTCTCGAAGAGAGGTCGCTTCGCGGGCGCCCTGGAGGCGAAGGCTCTATCACCTTCTTGCCGGGCCGGGCCGACATCACGCCGTGGATTGCGTCGCCCACCCGGAGTCGACTGGTCGGCCTCTCACCGGCCCTGGTGGGTCGCAGGTTGATCGGCGAACGCGAGTTTCTGGTCGGGGCATTCGCTGGTGCTCTGGGCCTGTTCGGCAAGGCACCACCATGGTTCGGTCCGGTCCTGCTGGTCTACGTGACCTGCCGGAACCTGTTTCACAGGACGGTGACACAGCACACGCGTCGGGTCGGCTTCGAGAGCTTCAAGGAGTGGTATGGGTCCCCGGGGAGGAAACGCATCGCGCCACTCGGAGACGAGCTGGCTCGGCTTCAAGCCATCCACAGGCGTGTATCACTGGATGGGCGCGTAAGAGTAGAGGGGCGGGTGACGCCTGTCCTCGGTCGGATCCGCGCCCACATCGAGGCTGCCCAGACCGCGCTGGACCGGCCCGCGGCGCTGGGTCGGGACTTCGGCCTGGTGATCCACTTCGTGAAGGAACCCGACCCGCGCTGGAGAGCGTTCAAGCAGGGCGAGCGCGCGCTCGAGCGTTCCACGCCTGCGCGGCACGATCCGGTGAAGGACCCACCCCACCTGCTGAGGCACGCGGGCCTCCGCGCGAAGGTGAGGGCCCAGGCGCTGGACCTCGAGTCCTGGCGCGAGGTGGACCCGGAGATCTCCAGGACGACCCTGGCCATCGACGCCGCCAGCACAGAGACCGACGCACCGCCGGAGGTCTTCGCCCCCGCCTTCCGCTACCTGCGACGGCCGCTGTACGACGTGCCGCGTGGGGGACTCGCGTTGCAGGCCACCTTCCACGCCGGCGAGTCCTTCTTCCACCCAATATCCGGCCTCCGCGCGGTGTACGAGGCCATGGAGTACCTGGACCTCAAGAGGGGAGATCGGCTCGGGCACGGGATGGTGCTGGGAATCGACTTCGAGCAGTGGCTGGCGAACAGCGAGCTGGACCCCTACCTGCCGATGGAGGAGAAGCTGGACGACCTGGTCTGGGCCATCCACATGCTGGGCTTCGAGGGGGTCGCGGATTGTCTCTCTTGCAAGAGCTCCGAGGTGAAGGAGCAGCTGCAGAGGGAGTTCTTGCGGACCTACCGGGAGGGCCACATTCCCTCCCCAGACGAGCTGCACCGGGACCTGGTGCAGGCCTGGCGGCTGCGCTGGATGGACCCTGAGGAGCTGTTCGGTGTCCTCGATGCGCTGGGCTGGAGCCCTTCATCCCGGCTGGCTCGGTCGAGAAGACGAGCCCGGAATGGCAAGAGGGTGCTGCGAGCGGGAGAGGCGCTGCAGAGCTGTGCACGCCACGGGCGCTGCCAGATACGTGAGGCGTCCGCAGCCCGCGACCCCGGCTCGAAGCCCACGGGGGATCGAGGGCAATGCAGTGCCAGCCGCGAGGGAGACTGGAGCCGGTGCTCGGCGGTGTCGAACCTGACCATGTCGTCGCGAGGGCTCGCGTGGCGACTGGCCACCACCGACGTCGCCACGCTCCTGTCTGGGAGCGTCTCGCAGGCCGCTCTCCGTTATCTCTACGTGCACCACTTTGATCGGGCATTCTGGTCGTGTAGCCGGCAGCGCGTCGACTGGGCCGGTGGCCAAGGGGAGCGGGTCGGATCCCTCGACGGTCCCGCGCGCCTGTTCGATGTGCTGCGCTCTCTGGTCGTCGCCGAGGTCGCCAACAGGGGCCTCACCGTCGAGGTGTGCCCTACGTCCAACCAGCGCATCGGAGCTTTCGGCAGCATGGATCGTCACCCCGTGTTCCTGCTGGCGGGATCTCCCGCGCATGAGGGGATCGCCAGGCCGCGGGTCATGGTGTGTACGGACAACCCTGGGATCTTCTCTACCAACCTCCCCAACGAGTACGCGCTGCTGGCGCGCGCTCGCGAGGTGGACGAGGGAGAGAGGAGAGAGAGCCCCGAAGGCGTGGCACATTGGATCCGCCGCCTGCGAGAGGAGAGCACGAGGGCCAGCTTCTTGCGAGACCGGAGCGGCGATGTCGGGCCTCCAGCGTCTCCGATCACGCCGGCGCCGCAGACCTGGCGAGTCGACCTGCGATGGCGGCGCTTCGTCCAGGATGAGCCCGGCAGGCGCGCCAGATGGCGGCTGTTGAGAAGGATCCGGGCGGATCTCGGAGGGAGGTAGAGAGCGCTGTTCCCAGAGGGGACCGTGCTCTGCCCGCAGAAGCCCAAGCCCCAGCAGTGCACCGCGCCCTGGCTGCCCAACACGCCGCTCCTACCGTCGTCGCCAAGCGCACGACCCAGACAGGCCCCTGGTCAGCCGTCGCCGCCGGTGTCCACCCCCCAGTCAGGGCAGAAGTCGAACGCGTCCCATGCCACCCCGTCATCGTCGACGTACTGCTGCGGGAGGCTCTGGAGGACCATGCACGGCGCCGTGCAGCCGTCACCGAAGGCGGCCTCGCAGGCCTGCAGGTCGCAGGCGTCGACCTCACCGTCAGCGGTGGTCAAGACGATCTCCTCGCAGTCGATGAAGATGACCTCGCCGCCGCAGCCGATGCAGAAGACGAACCAGAGCGTGGAGAGCCGTCGCAGAGCCATGCTGAATCCTGTGTTTTTGTCGTTCATCCGGCCACATCGTAGCCCCGCGGGGCCTGGCCCGCCATCGCGGGGCCCCGCTGGCGAACGGGCAGGGATCCGGGCGCAGCCTGCGGCGGGATCCGCGATCCCCCCGAAACGCTACTCCGCGAAACACCACTCCGAACACTACTACGGTTGATATCACGAGAACACTACTCCGAACACTACTCCGGTTGATATCATTACGTTTTTCGAAATAGTAATCACACCATCCAGACCCCCTCTCCACCATCTCCAAAACGGGATACCGTCCGCAGACGCTGGCATCTCGTGCCCAGCCCGACGCGGTGTACGCCAGGCGCTCCCCTCGTCCCCCTGCTGCTGTCCGTCTGCCCCTGAGGTCCCCTTGAACCTGCCGCTGCTGCTGCTGGGCACAGCCCAGGCCGAGCTGGAGGGAGACGCCTCCCTGCAGCTGGGCTGGCTGGAGTACGCCGATCTGTGGGCCGGCGATCCGCTCATGGGCGGCTTCGACCTGGCCTCACCCTCGGATCCGCTGGATCGGCCGGTGTTCGTGCCGCGAGCCAGCCTGACGGCGCGGCCGGGCTCCGGCCACCGCCTGCGGCTGCGCTTCAACGGCCGCAGCCTGGCGCGCACCACCAGCCTGGACGAGGATCTCGCCATCGTGCACGGCCTGTCGTCGGACGGCGTGCCCGTAGAAGAGGCGTGGAAGGAGCGGCTCTTCCTGGACGAGGCCTCCTGGCGCTGGCGCCCCGACGGCGATCCCGCCTCCGACCTGCGCCTGGGTATCCTGCCCTACTCCATCGGCGGCGGACGACTGCAGGCAGAGAGCTGGCCCGGGCTGCGCTACCGCCTCGACGCCGCGCGCCTCGGCTGGGCTCCCCTGGCCACCGAGATCCGCGCCGCCAGCACCCTGCGCGGCACCCACTTCGCCGCCCTGTCCCTGCGCCACGAGCCCTCCATCTTCGAGCAGGTCGGCGTGGAGATCGCGCTTAGCAGCGACAACGCCCAGGGGCTGGCGCCCACCCTGGAGCAGGATCTGGGCCTGCTCACCCAGCTGTGGGCCGACACCTCGGGCGAGTTCATCCGCCAATACCAGGATCACGTCATGGACGGGCTCTACTACCTGTACGGCAACGAGGCCGATGGAGTCCGGGCCTTCCACTGGGACCTGCAGAGCTTCATGGACCTGCACGGCAGCGCCGACATGGTCCACCTGGACGCCACCGCCCGCCTGCTGCTGGGCAGCGTGCTGGTGGACGCGGCGCTGATCCACAGCCGCGGCAACGTGCACCTCGAGGGCCGGCGCTTCGCCGAGGGCACCACACCCTCGCAGGTGGACGCCCACTGGTACAGCGACGCACCCACCCAGCCCTTCGAGCTGGACTTCGCCCTCAGGGGCTGGGCCTGGGACCTGGCGCTGGCCTTCCTGGGCCAGGATCGCTGGCACGGCGGCCTGTTCTTCCAGGGCATGACCGGCGACGACGACCTGGTGGGCAAGGCCCTGGCCGGCGAGCCGGTGGGCATGTTCCTGGCCACCGACGAGGCCTTCGTGCGCACCCGCGTCTTCCCGGCGGACTCGGCCGCCCGCAGCGGCTCGCTCGACTTCCCCCCCGGCGTGGCCGGCTACGGCCTGGTGACCCCGGGCGGCTGGCTGCGCCTGGACAGCGAGACCGTCGACGGCAACCTGCAGCTGGCGCTGCCCATGTCCACCCACCCTTCGCCCCTGCCGCCCTGTGGCCGTATCTACGGCCTGGAGGCGGACCTGATCCTCACCATCGACCGCTGGGACCGGCTGGTGCCCCTGCTCGAGGCGGGCGTCTTCCAGCCGGCCACGTTCTTTCTGGACAGCAGCAGCGACGAGCGGGATCACCCCCTCGATCTTCCCCTGGGCTGGCGCGTGCTGGCCGCCGTAACCATCCGCACTCCGTCCGGTTGAAGTCATTGGAGAGCCCGCCCGACGTGACCGAACCCCAACCCATCGACCTGGAGCAGGAGCTGATGCTCCGCTTCCAGCGCGGAGACGAGATGGCCTTCGAGGAGCTCTATCGACGCATCCGCGGCATGGTGTGGCGCTTCGCGCTGCGCATGCTGGGCGAGCCACAGGCGGCAGAGGAAGCCGCCCAGGAGATCCTGGTCAAGGTCTACCGCGCCAGGCATCGCTACCAGCCCCAGGCCCGCTTCCGCACCTGGCTGTTCCGCGTGGCCACCAACCACTGCATCAACGAGAAGCAGCGGGCCTGGCGCCGCCGCGAGGTGGGCGTGATCACCGGCACCGCCGGCCTGGATCGGCCCTCTGGCCAGAACCCGCAGGCCACCAGCGAGGCGGCGCAGCTGGCGCGCGCGGTCCAGGCCGCCATCGACGCCCTGCCTCCGCGCCAGCGCGCTGCGGTGGTGCTGGCCCGCTACGAGGGTCTGGGCATGAAGCAGCTGGCCGAGGCGCTGGACTGCCCCAGCACCGGGGCCGCCAAGCTGCTGCTGCACCGCGCCCGCAGGAGGCTCGAGGCAGCCCTGAGCCCCTACCTGGAGCCCCAACCCGGAGAGGCATCGTGACCACACAGCACCCCCCCGACCTGCCCGACGACCCCAGGCAGATCCTTGGCGATGAGCTCTGGGAGCACCTGGAGCCGTCAGCCATGCCGGATCCGCCGGCGGGTTTCGACCAGCGCTTTCGCCAGAGACTGCACGCCCCGCCGCGGCGCCGCCTGTGGGCGGCGGCGGGGGTGACCGCCTCGGTGGTGGCCCTGGCCGCCGGCGTGCTGCTGGTCACCCTGCCACCCGGCGACGAACCCACCAGCGCCGCGGTCGAGAACGACCTGGCCCTGGTGGCCGATCTGGAGCTGATGGAGAACCTCGAGCTGCTCGAGGATCTCGAGATCCTGATGGCCTGGGACGGGCGAGCCCCGTGATCCCCTGGCTGCTGGTCCCCCTGGCCCTGGCGGAGCCCCCCGCCTCGCCCCCACCGCCCGCGGCGGCAGCGCCGGCCGTGGAACCAGCAGCCCGCCCCACACACACCCCGGCGGCCCCGGCCGCCACCGGCGAGCCCCAGAGCCCGCTGGACGACGAGCAGCGCGCGGCCCTCGAAGACTACGAGCTGCTGGTGAACCTGGATCTGCTGCAGGACCTCGAGGTGGCCCGCTACCTCGACCTGCTGCGCATGGAAGAGGACTGATCATGAGACCCATGCCTTCCCTGCCCCGCCTGCTCCTCCTGGGCCTGCTGGCCCTGCTGCTGGCCTCGCCGGCGCTGGCACAGGATCCCGCGCCCGACGATCCTCCTGCCAGCCAGCCCACTCCCGATGAGCGCTGGAACCAGATGAGCCCGGACCAGCAGCAGGCGCTGATGGACGCGCGCGATCGCTTCAAGCAGCTCAGCCCGGACCAGCAGGAGCGCCTGCGCGACAACCTGGCGGCCTTCCAGCGCCTCTCCACCAGCGAGAGGGCGATGATCCAGGACAACTTCCGCCGCTTCCAGGATCTGTCTCCGGCCCGCCAGGACGCCCTGCGCAAGGCCTACGGACGCTGGCAGACCCTCCCCGACACCGAGCAGCAGCGCATCCGCCGCAACTACCAGGTGCTCATGCAGCTCTCCCCCGAGGAGCGAGAGGCCCTGGTGGGGCGGCTGCGCAGCTGGAACGAGATGAGCCCGGCCCAGCAGGAGCTGCTCCGCCAGCGCCTGGCCGGCGAATAGCCTCTGCAGACGAGAGAACCCCCCTCTACCCCTTGCCCGCCGGCGCCGCACCGCCTAGATCCTATGCTCGTCAGGCTATACCCCCTGCCCGGATCTCGGCATGACCACAGAGCAGGTCCGCTGCACCGCCTGCGGGCGCAGCTTCGGCTCCCACTACCAGGGCCCGAAGGGGCGCTGCATGTACTGCGGGGGAGCGCTCGAGGGTCCCGGGCAGTCGCCCGACGACACCGAGGAGCGGCCGGTTCCCGAGCGCGCCATCCGTCCGAGCCCGCTCCCACCGCGGCTGCCGCGCCCCCCTGAAAAGCCCATCCCGCTGCCCCTGCCCGCCAGCAGCGGCCCCTCCCGCTGGGAGCGGCCCATCTCCGTGCTGCATGAGCTGTCGGTGCTGCTCATGCTCAGCCTGGGCTGCGCCGCCGCGCTGGCCCTGCTGCACCGCAACGATCCGCTGCTCCCGCCGCTTGTCATCGGCGCCGCCGGCGTGCTGCTCGCGGCGCCCCTGCTGGTGGGCAGCCTGGCCCTGCGGGCCGCGCTGGCCCTGTTCAGCGGCCCCGCCGCCTCCACCCTGCTCGCCGTGCCCCTGCTGGCCGTCGGGCTGCTGCTGGGGCTGCCGGGGCAGCTGGCCCGCGGCCTGGCGCGGGCGCAGGCGCAGCTGTTCGGGCCCATCGGCCTGTGCCTGGTGCTGGCAGTCTTCGCCGTCTCCATCGGCTGGCTGGACAAGCGCCACGACCCCCTCCAGTTCGCCATGCATCGGCTGGAGCAGAGCCGCGACGACGCGCGCCGCTTCCAGGGCTACCGGCCCCTGCCCAGCGGCTGGTCGGGCAGCCTCAGGGGCTCCGAGCAGGCCGCGGCCTTCTCGCTGCGCATCCTCGAGGTGCACGAGCAGACCTTCACCGCCGGCCTCACCTGGATCCGCTCGGGTCGGGTGGACCAGCTCGAAGGCGCCTGGCTCGACAACCACCTCATCATCCCCTACCCCGGCCCGCCCGGCGAGCAGGCCTTCTGGATGCGCCCGGGCATGCTGTCCAGCCTCGATCTCTGGGTGCTCGACGGCAACCGGCTCGAAGGCGCCGATCCCATCTTCAGCCGCGCCTTCGACGGCCGTCGAGCCTGGGTTCGCGAAGCCCCCGCCGACGCCGCCCAGGCCGCCCCCACCGTGGGCAGCGAGCTCGAGGTGGAGCGCCCTCCCCTGCTGGACACCACCGTGGTGCTGCGCCCCCGCGTGGCCGTAGACCTGCAGCAGATCACCCAGGGGCGCGCCTTCGCCCTCAGGTTCGGCGACCAGGGAGAGCCCCTGGTGATCACCGCCGCCAGCCTGTTCGGCCCCGCCGGTGGGCTCGACAGGTCCATCATCCCCCAGATGCTGCCGGCCCTGGTGGGCGAAGCCCTGCTCTACGACCTGGCCACCGGCGCCATGCGCGCCCGCGGGCAGCTCCGCCTGCCGCCAGCGGGCTGTCGCCCCTTGAGCACCGAAGACGACGCGCCCCCAGACGCTTCCGGCGACGTGCTGGCGTTCTCCCTGCAGCCCGGCCACTCGGTGCAGGCGCTGCGGCTGCGTGACGAGCCCGTGGATAGCGACCTCACCCTCTGGCTGCCCACCCGCGGCACCAGCCCCGGTCAGGGCGGCGAGCTGCTGGTGGCCGGCAGCGTGCTGGCCAGCTGGGACGAAGGCTTCAGCCTGCGCTTCGCCGGCGCCATCACCCCCGCCGAGCACGTGGGCGCCCCCCTGCTCGACCGCCACGGCCGGGTGGCGGGCATGCTGGTGGGTGGAGGCCAGGCCCCCGGCACCCAGCGCACCGCCTTCGCCATCCCCGCTCACTGGATCGCCCGACGACTGGGGCGCTGATCCTTGAAGCTCTTGTCCCACGGGCCCGGGGGCAATACGGCCACTGCGACCCGCAACCCAACGCACCCCGTCCAGAGGACGCAGCCATGATCTTCGGTGACTCCAAGACCAAGAAGGTTCACGGACTGATGCTCGAGTACGTCGAGGTCATCGGACACGCCGTGGCCGAATACCGCCACCTGATCGACGACTACCTCGAGTGGAACAAGGAGTTCAAGAAGGTCTCCAAGGAGGTCCGCAAGACCGAGAGCCAGGCCGACGACCTGCTCAGGCAGATCGAGCGCATCATGCTGGCCGGAGCCCTGCTGCCCGCCTACCGCGAGGACTACATCGGCCTGCTGGAGTCCCTCGACAAGGTGGCCAACAAGGCCGAGGACGTGGCCAACACCCTGCGCCTGGTGCGGCCCGACATCCCCGAGCCAATCCGCCCGGTGTTCGGCCAGATCGCCGCGCTCACCTGCGAGCAGTGGGCCGACGTGCCCGACCTGGTCAAGGGGCTCATCGACGGGCGCCGAGGCCTGGCCGAGGCCGCCGACGTGCTCGACGAAAAAGAAGGCCAGATCGACAAGATCCAGCGCAGCACCACCCGCACCATCTTCCGGGATCTCGAGGTGGAGCTGGCCCAGAAGCTGCTCCTCCGCCAGGTGCTCGACCAGGTCTGCCACGTGAGCGACCACATCGAGAACGTCGGCGACCGCATCGCCCTGATCGCCATCAAGCACAGCCTCTAGGATCTTGACAACTGGCGTTGGACGGGGCTAGACCCGCAGATGTCCCTGCTCACCATCATCCTCATCTGCGGCGGCGGCCTCTACGTAGGCGGCAACATCGGCGCCAACGATGCGGCCAATTGCATCGGCGCGCCGGTGGGCGCCGGGCTGGTGCGCTACCGCACCGCCATCATCTCGGTGGCCATCTTCGTGGTGCTGGGCGCCCTGCTGCAGGGGCAGGAGGTCACCAAGACCCTGGGCAAGGGCATCGTCACCGAGTCCCTGCCCCCCTGGGCGGTGCTGTCGGCGCTGCTCTGCGGCGGGATCTTCGTCTCCATCGCCACCTTCAAGAGGATCCCGGTCTCCACCTCCCAGTCCATGGTGGGCTCGGTGGCCGGGGTGGGCCTGGCGGCCGAGCTGCCGGTGAACTGGTCAAAGACCATCACCATCGCCGAGTCGTGGGTGCTCTGTCCCATCCTCACGGCCGTGCTCACCTACCTGATCTACCGCGCGGTGCGCGTGCTCATCGGCCGCACCGGGCAGGGGCCCAGGACCACCCGGGCGCTGCGCGGCCTGGTGCTGGCCGCGTCGGCCTACTCGGCGTACTCCCTGGGCGCCAACAACCTGGGCAACGCCATCGGCCCCATCACGGGCATGGAGACCCAGGTGATGGACCGCACCTTGCTGGTGATCCTCGGCGCGACGTCCATGGCGGCGGGCGCGCTGCTGTTCGGCAAGGGCGTGGCCGAGACCGTGGGCAAGAGCATCGTCAAGCTCGACCTGCTGGGGGCCTTCGCGGTGCAGATCTCCTCGGCGTTTGGCCTGCACCTGTTCTCCATGCTGGGCATCCCCGTGTCCACCTCCCAGGCCATCGTGGGAGCGCTGATGGGCATCGGGCTCTACCACGGCATCCAGGCCGTCTCCAAGCGCAAGATCCTCGAGGTGGTCATCGGCTGGGTGGCCACCCCCAGCCTGGCGGGGCTGGTGTCCTTCGGCATCTACCGGGGGCTGCTGGCGCTGGGGATCTGAGCCTCGCCGCTCGGGCGCAGCCGCAGCTCGGCCAACACCGCCCGGTGGTCGGAGACCACCTCCGGCAGCACCCGGTGGTCCACGAATTCCAGCTCGGGTGAGATCAGGATCCAATCCAGCCGCCGCTGCCAGCCCGGGTAGGTGGCCAGATCCTCCGCCTCGGGCCTCCAGCCGCGCAGCCGCAGGGCAGCGGCCAGGAAGCGCAGCGTGTCCTCTTCGTCCACCCACTGGCAGTTGAAGTCCCCCGCCAGCACCAGCGGTCCAGGCTGGTCCTGCAGCCAGGCGGCCAGCTCCCTGGCCTGGCGCTCCCGCACGCGGGCCTGGAGATAGTCCAGGTGCACCGAGACCACGGTCACCTGCTCACCGCCCGGCATGGGCACCCGGGCCAGGGTGGCGCCCTTGTTCATGGTGGGTGGAGAGGGCTCGAAGGTGAAGGAGCGCGCCTGCAGGGGCTCCGCGTCCAGCAGCAGGCCGCTGCCGTAGTGCAGGCCCAGGCCCGACACGTGCCGGGAGTGCAGCGCCCAGGGCAGGCCCGCGCTGCGGGCGACGCGCTCCAGGTGATCGAAGCGCCCACTCCACAGCGAGGGGCCGTCCACCTCCTGCAGGGCCACCACCTGGGGCCGCAGGCGCTCCAACAGCTCGGCGGCCTCATCCAGGTTGCCCTCGATGCTGGTCCTGGGCTGCAGCGCCTGGAAGCGGCCGTCCGCCCGGCCGTGGGCCAGGTTCAGGCTCACCAGGCGCAGGACATCGCCGTCGGGCTCGGCGGGCGCTCCACCCAGCCGCTGGACCCGTGCTGGCAGCTCGCCTGAAGCGCCGATCAATGTCGGTATCCAGAGGGCCGCCGCGCAGGCCGCCAGCGCCGCGGCTGCCACCGCCCACCGAGCTCGTCGTCGAAGCTGCATGCACCACCTACGCAGCCGAGGCCATTGTCTTGCAGGCCCGGGGCCGCGCCGCGCCGAGGGCGGTGACTTCGCCCGCGCCGCTGGGCCGGGTCGCCGTTAGACTGCCGGGTCACCCGAGCAGCAAGCATGCCCCGCCCAGCGATCCTCCTCCTGCCTCTCCTGCTGGCCTGTCGGCCTCCGCCCGAGGTCCCCAGCACAGCGGATCAGCCCGATCTGGATGAGATCTGCCAGGATCTCTTCGCCCACCACCGCGACGAGGATCCCACCGAGATGCTGCAGTCCCTGGCCTGGCTGGAGGCCTGGCTGCAGGAGTACGAGCAGGACACCCGGGAGGGCTACCGGGTGGAGCCGCTCAGCGACGACGCGGTGGACGCCCTGGACGGAGAAGATCGCGCCGTGGCACGCATGATCGGCGTGGTCACCGGCAACCCCAGCGCCCACCCGGTGGCCGACGCCACCTACGCCATGGTGGCGGTGGACCAGGAGCAGGTGCACCCAGGGCGCTACGAGGACTACCAGGTGGACTACCTGTCCGACCTGGGCTGCTTCCTGGACCTGAGCTGCGACCGCCTCGAGCTCACCGAGGACTACACCGCCAACCTGATCCTGGGCGTGCGCTCCACCAACCACACCCACAACGAGTACCTGTGGCTGGAGCCGCAGGCGGGTCTGGCCATGGTGCACCGCGCCTGGCTGCCCGACCCCCCCGAGGTCAACCTCTCCTGGCTGGCGGTGCTGGAGCAGTTCTATCTGGATGTGTTCCTCCCCTGGCCCGGCGGTCACTTCCGTGTGCAGGCCACCTGGATGGTCTACGATCAACAGGGCGTACCCGAAGACACGGTGATGACCCTGGTGATCGCGGGCATGCAGGCGCACTCCGAGGAGCTGGAGGCCTGGCTGGACGCCAACTGAGCTCGCCACCCGGCCAGCGGGTGAGCCGGGCGCCAGAAGTGGATAGCAGAGAGCACCTGGAGAGCCATGTCCACGCGCTACTGCGGCAGCTGCCTCAACACCTTCGCCAGCGATCCCACCAGCTGTCCGAACATGGGCTGCGGCCGCCAGCGACCCCGCGGGGGCTGGGGCCGCATCCTGGGCCCCGGCGATCTCATCGACCGCCACTACCGGGTAGACCGCGTGCTGGCCCTGGGCGGAGCCGGCCTCACCTACCTGGCCCGCGCGGTGGACGCGAGCGGCCGGCCCCAGCCGCCTGAGCTGGCCATCAAGGTGCTCTTCGCCGAGCGAGCCACGGGCTCCTACCTGCGCCGGCTGGCCAACGAAGCCCAGCTGCTCCAGGATCTCGACCACGAGCACGTGGTCCGCTGCCGCGGCTTCGTGCAGCGGGCCGGCCAGGCCCCCTACCTGGTCACGCTCTTCGAGTCCGGCGGCAGCCTGCAGCAGCACCTGCAGCGTGTGGGCCAGCTCCACGCCGAGGTGGCCTGCAGCGTGCTGGCCCAGGTGCTCGATGGCCTCGACGCGGCCCACCGCTTCGGCGTGGTGCACCGCGATCTCAAGCCCGCAAACGTGCTGCTGGCCGAGCCCACCCCGCGCGAGCTCACCCCCTGGGTGCGGGTCGCCGACTTCGGCATCGCCAAGGTGCAGGCCGCCATCGGCGCCGGCCTCACCCAGGCTGGCACCTTCGTGGGCACCCCGGAGTACGCCGCCCCCGAGCAGTTCGAGGGCCTGCAGCCCCAGCCCGCCACCGACATCTTCGCCGCCGGCGGCCTGCTGTACTTCCTGCTCACCGGGCGCCCGCCGGTGCAGCTCAGGGTGCGCGGCGATCCCTTGGCCTGCTACGAGATCCTGCTGGAGCAGCTCCCCCCTCGCCTGCCTCCGCTGTCCATCCCCGCCACCCAGCAGGCGCGCCTGCAGCATGTCATCGACGGCGTCATGGTGCCCAGCGCCAACAAGCGCTGGGGCGTGGAGCAGATCCTCGACCACATCGGCCACCTGGTGCGCGGCCCCGAGCAGCACTCCCACCAGCCCGCGCCCACGGCCATCCCGGCCGAGCAGGATTCCACCACCATGGTCGGCTACATCGCCACGGGCGAGCCCACCATCCCCAAGGGCCGAGCCGCCCCGCCGCCTCCCCCGGGCGACGACCTCACCATCCTGGAGCCGCTGCCCACACCCGAGCCCAGCCGGCCGCGGGCCGAGCCGGTCCACTGGACCCCGCCCTCTCCCACCAGTCCCCCGGCGGAGCCGCCGCCCGCCGCCGCGCCCGCCGCGCCCGCGCCCCCCGCCCAGGTGTATATATTATACAACCCCACCACCCGCCCCCCCCCGCCCCCCCCGCCCCCCCGCGGGGCCCCCCCGGCGCGGGCCCACGCCCCCCCCCCCCCCCCCCCCCCCCCCCGGCGGCCCCCCCCGCCCGCGGCCTCGCCCGCGGAGCCGGCGCCGCTCTCCCTGGATGATCTCTTCTCCTCCGCCTCGTCCAGCCCCGCCCGGCGCCCCGGGCCAGCGGCGCCCGCTGCGCCTCCGGCTCCGCCGCCCAGCTCCGATCCCTTCGACACGCTCACCCGCAAGCTGTCCGCGCTCGAGCCCGAGGATCCCTTCTCCTCCCTGGCTCCACGCGGTGCTGCCCGGCGCAGGAAGCCCGCGCCCACCCCGGCGGCGCCCGCCGAGCCCGCCGCGCCGGCTCCCGAACCCGAGGCGGGCCTGTGGCGTCCCCCCGCCGGCCGCGCCCTGCCCCAGCCCCTGCCCTCCTCCCCCGGCGAGCTGCTGGCCCTGCTGGGCGAGGTGAGGGCCGAGGATCGCGCCCCCATCATCGCCAGCCTCCAGCGGCTGGATCGCTACGAGCTGGCCCGCAGCCTGCGAGCCTGGCGCGCCGGCAGCGACGCCCGCGGAGGCCGCGGCGTCGGCCTGGCCATCGCCGCGCTGGGGGGCGCCGACCTGGCCGCCGTCGCCCGCAACCTGGTCAGGGCAAAAGAACCCACCGTGCGCTGCTGCGCCGCCGAGGCCCTGGGCGCCGTGGCCGCCGGCTCCCTGCTGTCCACCCTGGCCCGCATGCTCGAAGACCCCGAGCCCGCCGTGCGCGCCTGCGCCGCCCGCGCCATCGGCCACGCCTGCCAGCGCACCGGCGACGCCGGCCTGGGCCGCAGCTGGCTACAGCGCATCGAGAAAGACGCCGACCAGGCCGTGGCCCGGGCCCGCAAGCAGGCCCTGCAGAGGCTGGGGGGCTAGGAGCCTGTAGTGCATGCCTCATCCGCTGCGCGGCCCGCCCCTACTCTCCCGACCGGTCGCCCACCCCGCCGGCCGGGCCCTGCAGGGGAGGGGTTCACCCCCTCCCGAACACCGATCCCGCGTCACCGCCCAGGCCTCGAGCACCCGGGCCTCCGCGTCCGACGGGCGAGAGTGCGCTCACTCCATGGACGAATGACGCGCTCTGAGTGATTCTCGCGTGGCTGGCTCCAGCTCGCGACGAATGACTCGAATAGCGAGTGATTCTAGCGGAGCTGGGCCCAGCTCGCGACGAATGACTCGAACAGCGAGTGATTCCAGCGGAGCTGGGCCCAGCTCGCGACGAATGACGCGCTGTCCGCGTCCGGCGGGCGAGAGTGTGCTCGCTCCCGAACACCGATCCCGCGTCACCACCGGCCGGGCCCTGCAGGGGAGGGGTTCACCCCCTCCCGAGCACCGATCCCGCGTCACCGCCCAGGGCGCCCTACTCTCCCCGGGTGAAGCTCACCTCGAGCACCCGGGCCTGCTCGTCGCGGGTCCAGGCGTCGGGGTCGTCGCCCACGTCCTTTTCGTCCGCCCGCGGGCCGATGAGATCGCGGGCGGAGTTGCTGGCCACGGCCCAGGGCAGGCCCGCCTCGGCGTAGCCCGACAGGTACATGCGGGCCTTGGGCAGCGACTCGTTGCGCAGGGTGAGCGTGGCCGCCGCTCCCAGCTGGGGCGGCTGCGCCGGCTCGAAGCGCATCAGGTAGACGAAGAACAGCTCCCCTCCCAGCCCGTTGGAGGGATGGTCCACCGGGACCCAGGCGCCCTCGACGGGCGCGCCGTCCAGGGCCAGCGACAGGCCCTGCCCCAGGCGCTCGCACTGGAACTGGAAGAAGTCGCGATCCAGGTCCTCGGGGGTCTGCTCCACCTCGGCGTAGCGCTGCTGGTAGCTGCGCAGGACCACCGGCGTGGGCACCTCGAGGGTGACCACCGCCTCGATGCCCGCTCCGGTGATGCGCAGCTCGCTGCGCATGGAGTAGAATTTGGGCCCATAGGGATGGGCCGTGGCCGGCGCTGGGGCCAGCAGCAGCGCGGTCAGCAGCGCGGGCAGGGTGCGAGCCAGGGTGCTCCTCCCGGGTGTGAGCCGTCATCGGCGGCTCCGTTGGACCCTGTTTACTTCACGACCTGTCCGCTCGTCCACCGAAGCGACCGGACCGGCGTTCCCAGGACCCCCTCCTCCCAGGATCGCATCCGCTCCCGGCGCGGAGGCCCGGGGTGCCCGTCGTCGGCTGGGCTCCGGCCCAGGCACCGTGGTAGATGCCTTGCGATGAAGACGCTTCTCACGCGAGCGCAGCCAGCCCTCCTCCCGCTCAGCCTGCTCATGGCGGGCAGCGTCGGCTGCGCGGTGTCGCAGGCTCCCCCCGTGGATCTGCCCGCGGCCGAGCTCCTGGAGCGGTTCCAGGCGCTGCACAAGCGCATCTACGAGGTCTACTCCCTGGCCCCGGACCGCGACCGGGTGTGGGAACAGCTCGCGGACAGCTTCACCGGTCCGGCCCTCACCCAGCAGTACATCGAGCACTACACCACCCTGGTGCTCTCCGAGCAGGAGGAGACGAGCATCCGCGTGCTGGCGGTGGACTACGCGCGGCTCGAGCTGCTGGACCGGCCCCCTGGCGGCGCGAGGGTCGAAGCGGAGTGGGCCGTGGGCGGCGTGGTCACCCACCGCGGGCACAAGCACCCGCGGGTGAACAACTACCACGCGGTGTACACCCTCGAGCCGGGCCAGACCGGCCTGCGCATCTCGGACACCAAGCTCAAGAACATGGAGCGCGTGCAGCGTGTGCTGGTGGAGGGCGGGGGCTGGACCCTGGACCGGCAGGAGCCCGGCGCCGGGGGCATGATGTCCCCCTCCACGCTGCTGCAGGGCGGTCTGGAGCTGGGTGACACCGGGCTCGACGAGGAGCCCGGCGCCAAAGAGGACGGACGATGAGCGCCGGGCAGGCCATCTCGCTGCGCGAGCTGCACTTCCGACACGCCCCCCCGCGCGGGGCGCCGGGAGCAGCCACGGCCGGCTTCCAGCTGCGGCTGTCCCGCTGGTCCGTGGCCCGCGGCGCACGGGTGGCCCTGCACGGCCCCTCCGGCTGTGGCAAGACCACGCTGCTGGAGCTGGTGGCGGGGATCCACCCGGCCAGCTCCGGCTCCCTGGTGGTGGAGGGTGAAGAGCTCGTGGGGCTGTCGGATGCCAGGCGCCGGGCCCATCGCATCGCGCGGGTGGGCTTCGTCTTCCAGGACTACGCGCTGGTGGAGCACCTGGACCTGGTGCAGAACGTGCTGCTGCCCTACCGGCTCAATCCCGCGCTGCGGCTCGACGAGGGCGTGCGCGAGCGTGCCGTCAGGCTGCTGGCCAGCCTGGACCTGGCGGGCAAAGAGCGCCGCCTGCCGGGCCAGCTGTCTCAGGGCGAGCGCCGCCGCGCGGCCATCGCCCGCGCGCTCATCACCCGGGCCCGGCTGCTGCTGGCCGACGAGCCCACCGCCAGCCTGGATCCCGAGCGCCGCGGCGCGGTGGTGGAGCTGCTGGAAGACCTGTGCGCCGAGCACGGGCTCACCCTGCTGCTGGTCACCCACGACCCTGCGCTGTTGCCGCGCTTCGACGAGGTGCTCGAGGTCTGGCGCCACAGCTCCGATGGATCGGCGCCGGGGGGCGCGCCGTGAGCACGCTGCGCCACGCCCTCTTCCTGGCCGTGCAGGTGCTCAAGGCGTCGCCGGGGCGCTCCCTGGTGCTCGTGCTGGGCCTCACCGTGGCCCTGTTCCTGCCGGTGCTCACCTGGCTGGTGAGCGAGCAGGTGGAGCAACGCCTGCTGTCGCGGTCCCGCTCCTCACCGGTGCTGCTGGGCCACAAGGGCAACGAGTTCGACCTGGTGATGAACGCCCTCTACTTCCGCGGGCAGGTGCGGGACCCCATCCCCATGGCCGCCCGCGACGAGGTGGCGGAGCGCGGCTACGGCCGGGCGGTGCCCCTGTACGTGGCCTACAGCGCGGGCGGCGCCCCCCTGGTGGGCACCAGCCTGGACTACTTCGAGCAGCGCGGGCTGGCCCTTAGCCAGGGGCGCATGCCCGCCATCCTGGGCGAGGTGGTGGCGGGGGCCAGCGTGGGCAGGGACTTCGCCCTCGAGCCCGGCGACAAGCTGCGCAGCGACACCACCAACCTCTACAACCTCGCCGGCTCCTACCCCCTGCTGCTGCGCGTGACCGGCGTGCTCGCCGCCAGCGGCACCGCCGACGACGAGGCCCTGTTCAGCGATGTGAAGACCACCTGGGTGCTGGACGGCAACATCCACGGCCACGACGAGGTGACCCGCGACGACGCCCTCAACCCCGAGGCGGGAGAGGGCGAGAACCTCGAAGCCACCGCCGCGGTCTTCATCGTTGCCGAGATCGACGACGCCAACCTGGACAGCTTCCACATGCACGGCGATCCCGGAGAGGCCCCGCTGTCCTCGGTGCTCGTCTTCCCCCGAGACCAGCGCGCCCACGACCAGCTGCTGGGCGACTATGCCCTGGACGAGCGCTACCAGGCGGTGATCCCCGAACAGGTCGTGGGCACCATCCTGGGCATCGTGCTCAGGTTGCGGCGGGGTCTGGAGCTGTACTTCGGCCTGGTGGCGGCCTCCACGATGGCCTTCTTCGGCCTGGTGCTGGTGCTCTCCCTGCGCCTGCGACGCGCGGAGCTGTCCCTGATGCGCCGGCTGGGCTGCAGCCGGCTCACCGTTGCCGCCAACGTGGCGGCCGAGGTGGGCATGCTCGTGCTCGCGGCCGTGGCCCTCACCACCGCGCTGTCCTGGGGCTGCATGAGCTGGCTGCAGGTCTTGCTGAGCTGAATTCGGACGGCATAGGAACCGCTGGTCCACCCCAGCACCGGCATCGAGGGAGCCCCATGACCCGTCATCTCCTCCTGGCCCTCGTCCCCGTCCTCGGCTGCAGCGGCGCCCCGGATCCTGGCCCCACGCAGCCCGCCCAGGCGGCCGGTCCCCTCGACCTGCGCTGCCTGTCCGCGCCCGTCTGCTGGCTGGCCGCACGCCTGGGAGCGGAGCAGGTCCAGGTCAGCTCCATCCTGCCGCCGGGAGAGGACGCTCCCAGCTGGCGGCCGCCCGCCGAGCTGATCGCCGGGCTGCGACAGGCAGACCTGATCGTGGCCAACGGGGCGAACTACGAGCCCTGGATCGCCAGCGCCACCCTGCCCACCGACAAGCTGGTGCTCACCGCCGAGGGCCTGGATCTGCTGACCTGGAAGGTGACCAGCCACTCCCATGGAGGCGACGGGGAGCACAGCCACGCCGAGGTGGATCCCCACAGCTTCGCTTCACCGGCGATGTTCGCGCAGCAGGCGGCCGCCCTCGAGGCCGCGCTGGCCAGGGCGCTGCCCGGCCAGGAGTCCGCCCTCGCCGCGCGCGGCCAGGCCCTCGCCGCCGAGCTGAAGGCCCTGAGCCAGGGCTACGTCGCAGCCACGCGCGGCGCCCAGGGCCTGCAGCTGGCCTCCAGCCACCCGGCCTTCGGCTACCTGGCTCGCGAGCTCGGGCTGGACATCCGCGCCTTCGACCTGGATCCCGACGCCGCCCCCGGCGAGCAGCAGCTGTCCGAGCTGACGGCCTGGGCCGCCGGCCGCGATCCCGCCATCCTGCTCTGGGAGGCCGCCCCCAGCGACCAGGCCAGGGCGGCGCTGCCCGCCACCCTGCAGCAGGTCGTCCTCGACCCGCTGGAGCAGCCCGCAGCGGGCGGCTACGACTACCTGGCCCAGGCCCGCGGCAACGTGGTCACCCTCGAGGCCCTGACCCAGGATCCAGGTTGATATGATTACGTTTCTTGCAGGCAAAAAACGTAATCATATCAACCTGGATCCTGTCTTGTATGGATCCTGTCTATTGGATCCTGTCTATGGATCCTGTCTATCGCATGCGCAGGCCCCGCTTGCGGGTGGGGGCCCGATCGGTCCAGGCCCACTCCTCCTCGTCGGGCGAGGAGGTCTGCACGAAGGCCAGCACGCGGCGCGGCATGTCATCGACCCGCTCGGTCTCCACGCTGAACAGCAGGCCGTCGCGCTGCACCTGCGCGTCGGCGGCCCGGTCGTCGTACAGGCCCGTCTCGGCGTTGTAGCGGTACAGCCCCCAGCCTTCGCCGCTCTTGGGCTCGTACAGCGCCCAGCTGGGGGCGCTGGCGCCCCGGGTGGCGAAGAAGACCACGAAGGTCTCAAGCTGCGGCGGACCCGGGTCGTCCCAGGTCCTGATCTCCAAGGCCAGGGCGGGTGAGTCGACGCGCGTCACGCTGGCGATGTCCAGCGAGATGACGCGTCCCAGGTAGCGGCGATCCTCCACCGTGCTCCCGCGCACGCCGCGGTAGCTGCTGCGCACCTTGCGCTGGCGGATGGCGCGCTTGGAGGAGCCGGAGCTGGCGATGATCTCGCTGGGGCTCGCGCCCTCGTCGGGTCCCGGGATGTGCCGCTGGGCGGCGGCGCCCGGCTCCCTCGGAGCCAGGCCGCCCAGACCCTCCGCCATGGCCAGATCGGCCCAGCAGAGCATCAAGGCGAGGACGAATCGCGAGGCGCGAAAGGCCATGGGACCTCCAGACCCAGCAAGCTAACCACCTCGCGCAGCGGTTCCTTCCGAGGCCGAGCGCTGCGGCCCGCTCCAGCTACTCCCGCCGCCTGGCCACCACTCCCAGCAGCATCAGCAGCCACGCCACGCCCCCCGTCCCCGGCGACGCCGCGCAGTCGCAGCCATCGTCGTCGTCATCGTCGCGGTCGTCTCGCTCTTCACAGGGCGCGGCGTCGCTGTCGTCCGGCGCTCCGATCCCACCCGTGTCCTCGTCATCGGTGTCCGGCGGCGGCGGATCCTCCGGGACCCCGCCCTGGTCCGCGTTCTCTCCCTCCACCGCCTGGCTGTACCAGTCCTCGTCGTGCTCCCCCGCCACGAACAGCGCGTAGTGGAAGCTCTGCCCCAGCTCGACCTGGTCGTCCTCCGCCACCCGCTCCTCGCCGGGCTCGGGGCTGAAGTCCAGATCCACCACCACGCCGTCGTGCACGCCCTCGGGCCAGCCGCCGGCCTTGCGCACCAGGGCGGTGGCCGACATGGGCGTGATCCAGGGCTGGGACCAGGAGATCTCAACCACGGCGGCGTCGTCCGAGGCCACCAGGTCCTGCGCCCGGTAGTGCCCCTCGGGATCGTCCAGCTGCACCACGCAGACCCGATCCAGCGCCCAGCCGCCGTACTCCAGGCCCTGGTCCGAGGAGAGCGTCCAGGTGAAGCGCAGGCTGCCGGGGCCCTCCAGCTGCTCCCCCAGCTCCACGTCGTGCTCGGTCCAGCCCACGTCGAGCGTGTGATCCGAGCCGGCCTCCGAGGCCGGATTGGCCCACAGCAGGTCTTCACCCGTCAGCAGCCGGGCGTGGTCGTAGATCCCGTCTTCGACGGTGAGCCAGCGCTGGTAGGACAGCAGCAGCATGGGCCCGGGAGCTTCGATCTCCACCGCGGGCGACCGCAGGTACTGCCTGTTGTTGGCGCTGTACCAGGCGTCCAGGGCAGTGGTGGCCACCAGCGAGCCCTCGTAGGGACCGTCGGGCAGGAAGGTGCCGCCGGTGGGGGTCCCGAAGCTCCACTCGTCGGTGAAGATCCCCTCCGTGTCCGGCTGCAGCGGGGTGCCCGAGCCGTGCTCCCAGTCGCTGGCGCCGTGCTCGAAGCCCTCGCACCAGATCTCCTGGCGGTCGCCCACGCGGAAGCTGTACAGGCCCGCCTGGGCGCCGGCGTGGGTGTACACCACCTGCTCGCCGTCGCCGGAGCTGGCCTGCATGAAGTAGAACACTCGCGAGGTGGCGGGCTGCCGGGGGATGACCCCGCTCCACAGATCGCCGTCCCGCTCCAGCTCCACCGCCTGCCAGCCCTCGTAGGGATCCGGCTGGGGCGCGCCGCTGTCGCCCGGCTCCGCCGTGTCCGTTCCCCCGCTGTCGGGCCTGGGCAGCTCGTCCTGCGCCTGCTCCTGCCCGGGCAGCAGGGCGGGCTCCACCGCGAACCACAGCTGCACCGAGTCCTCGTCCAGGTCGCCGCACTCGGGCGTGGCCGAGAACAGCTCGAGCTCCAGCGGGTAGGACTCCACCGAGGAGCCCTGGCTGCCCAGGGGCTCGTGGTCGAAGGAGACCACCCCGATGGGGCCGGGACCCAGCCCGTGCTGGTCCAGCAGCGCCACCAGCTCGCAGCCGTGGGGCGTGCCGTCGCTGAGATCACCGTCGTCGTCGTCGGCGGTGATGACCGCCTGGTAGACATCGGTGAGGGTGGGACCCTGCTCCAGCGCCCCCAGCATGAGCTGGTCGGCCATCTCCACGCCCAGCTCCTCGCCGTAGGTGTCCGACCACTGCTCGCGCAGGTTCCACAGGAAGGAGCCCCAGATCAGCCCGTCGTTGTGCTCCTCGCCGATGAGGTCGTCGGGGTAGACCTTGTCGCTGTCGATCTCGCGCAGGTAGTCGCTGCCCGGGTAGAACTCGGGCGCCAGCGCGGGATCGCCCAGGATGGTGGCCGCCACGTAGTCGGCCGAGCCCTCGGAGATGTCCGAGGCGAAGGTGCCGGTCTGCAGCACGTAGTGGTGGAAGCCGTGGCCCAGCTCGTGCAGCACCACGTCGGCGATGCGGCCGGGGTTGTTGCAGGAGCCCTCGTAGCCCACGAAGAAGTTGATGGTGCCCGAGGTGTAGTAGGCGTTGCAGGCGGCGTAGTCCAGCTCCACCGTGGCGGGCACCTGGGCGCTGAGCCAGGCGTGGCTCGGCCAGCGCTGCAGCAGCCAGTCCCAGCCCTGGTGGAAGGCGTGCTGCACCTGGGTGGCCGACAGGGGCAGGTCCACGTCGCCCTCCAGCAGCATGTCATCGCTGCCGGCGACGCGGATCTCGGAGGACTGCTCCCACACCCGCAGGCTGGGGCCCTCCAGCAGCACCTCCAGCTCTCCCGACAGCGAGTGGCTGCCGTCGTCGGCGCTGATGGCCGTGGCGCCCGCGGCGTCGGTGACGGTGACCTGGCGCGCCGGATCCTGGACGATGTCGTCGCCCACGGTGCGCTCGTCGTGGCTCAAGGTGACGCTGGCCCAGTGGCGCTGGTCGTAGCGCTGGAGCTCACGGCCGGCGCGATCGCGGAACACCACCTGGTGGCCTTCGACGGTCCGCCGGGCCAGGTGGGCGCGGACCCCGGTGGCCTCGTCGATCCACGCCCGGCCGGCCTTCCAGCTGGGCAGGGGCAGCACCAGCTCACCGGGCTCGGGCTGCTGTGCCAGGCGCACGGGATGCAGCTGCACCCACACGGCCCCGATGCGCCCGTTGACCGCCACCACCGACACGTGGTCGCCCAGCACCTGGGCGCCGTGCCAGCTGCGCTCGAAGCGCAGGATGCTGTGCTCCCCTCGCTGATGCTGGGCCGCCAGGGACAGCTCGTCGGGATCTACCCCGGCCAGCAGCGCCACGTCCCCCACCAGCTCCTGGACGCGAGCCAGGGGCACGCCGGGGGCGTAGAGGAAGCGCGGAGCGCCGCTGCGCTCGTCCCAGCGGGCGGCCCAGCGCCCCCCCCAGCGAGCGCGGAAGGCCCGCCAGCCGTCCGAGGAAGACAGCCGCCACTGGCGAGCTGCGTGCTGGCCCAGGTGGGGGCCGCGCGGGCCGGTGGGCGCGGTGAGCCGATCCGCGGGAGGCGCGAGACCCAGCAACAGGAGCAGAGCGAGCATGGCCACCTCGAAGTGAGTGAGCGCCAGTGTATGCGACGAGGGAGCGATCGTCCTGCAGGCTCCGCCAGCAGCGGGGGACCGCGGGCCGAACACCGCTTTCCCGGTTCCAGCGCCACAGCGGGGATGCAAAACCTGGCCAGATGGGGTTTGCTGGGGGCACCGACGGAGGACGTCCCATGAGGCCCATCATCGAGCTCGACGAGTTCATGGTCCTGTCGGCGTCCATCAACTACCAGCTCACCAGCACGCTGGTGAACTGGCCCGCCATCCTGTCTCTGGCACGCTCGCAGCGCTACACCCACCCCCACGACGACCAGCTGATCTCCCTGCTGGACTACCTGCACGAGGCCTACGGCACCATCACCCGCAGGCTGGGGCCGCTGGCGGTGCTGCACCCCATCCGCACCGCCGCCTTGCTGTACCGGACCGTGCCCGACTGCCCCCTGTCCGACCCGGTCACGGCCCTGCTGCACGACAAAGAAGAGGATCTCACCTCCGAGCGCTACCACGAGAAGGTCTGGCAGCGCCTCGAACAGAGCTACCTGTCACAGCTGGCCCAGATGGATCCCGGCTGGCGCATGCCCGAGCGCATCGCGGCCCTCACCCGCCACGAGGGCGAGGACTACTTCGGCTACCTGGGCCGCGTGCTGGACATGGCCACCGAGATCCCGGACCTGGTGCGCATCAAGCTGGCGGACCGGCTGGACAACACGCTGGACCTGAGCGTCGATGTGCGGAGCGAGACCGGCGAGATCAACTGCTTCGAGCTGATCTTCGACGTGCTGTTCACCAGCTCGCACCTGGTGCAGGCCCTGCCGCTGCACCACCCCGTCACCGGGCGCTTCAACGGCTCCCGCCGCCTCTACCAGCTGTACAAGAACACGGTGTTCCTCTCCCTCCTGCGGCAGCGAGGCATGGATCGCGTGGACGAGCCCTCCGAGCGCCTGTTCCAGGCCCTGGCCTACGTGTCCCTGCACCAGGCCCGCCAGATCCTGGTGCACCTGTTCGCCTTCCACCTGACCGGCTTCCCCTTGCAGCGAGCCCTGCTCGAAGAGGCCAAGGACTACTGCCAGGCGGGCCGCATCGGCACCGTGCGCCCCGCCGATCATCCCCACCGGCTGGATGGCGTGTTCGACACGGTCTTCAACATCCCCGAGCGGTCCCAGCTCAACCAGCGCCTCGACACTCTCTACGCCGACAAGCAGCTCATGGCGCTGATCGCCGTGGCCATGGCGGCCACCTTCTCCAGCTTCCGCCACGATCCGCAGTTCCACATCGAGGGCATCGACGCAGCCGGGCTGCACCTCAAGCACGAGCCCTGATCACCCCTGCACGAAGAGCCAGGCGGTCCAGCCGATGCCCAGGGCCAGCAGCACGGCGCCTTCGGCGCGGGAGATCACCTTGCCCGTCTTCATCAGCGGCAGCAGCAGCAGGCTCAGCCCCAGCATCCACCAGTCGTCCACCGCCACGGTGCGCTCGTTCACCGACACCGGGTGGGCCAGGGCCGTGGCCCCCAGGATGCCCAGCACGTTGAAGATGTTGGAGCCCACCACGTTGGCCACCGCCAGGTCGGCGCGCCCATGCAGCGCCGCGATGATGCTGGTGGCCAGCTCGGGCAGGCAGGTGCCCACCGCCACCACCGTGAGCCCGATGACGCGCTCGGAGATGCCGGCGGCCTCGGCGATGGAGACGGCCCCGGACACCAGCAGCCGGGCTCCCAGGACGAGCGCCGCGATGCCGCCCGCGATGCTCAGCCCGGCCAGCACCCAGGCGCGCAGGCTGACGGCCATGGGCACCCGCTCGGCCACGGAGCCGAAGGTCTGCTTCTCGTCGGGGTGAGCCACGTGACCCGCCAGGCGCACCGTCCAGGCCACGAAGATGACCAGCCCCACGAGCAGAAAGCCGCCCTCGAGGCGGTCCAGCAGGCCGTCACGGGCCAGCATGTGCAGCCAGCAGGCGGCCAGCAGCATGACGGGCCACTGCAGGCGGATGGTCACGCCCTGCACCACCAGGGGCAGCAAGAGCGGCGTGATGCCCAGGATCAGCACGATGTTGTAGATGTTGGAGCCCACCACGTTGCCCACGGCCACGTCGGGCGAGCCCTGCATCGCGGCCGAGACGGACACCACCAGCTCGGGCATCGACGTGCCCGCGGCCACCACCGTGGCGCCGATGATCGCCGGTGAGATGCTCAGACGCCGCGCGATGGAGGTGGAGCCGCGCACCAGCAGCTCACCCCCCACCGTGAGCACCACGAGCCCGGCCACCACCAGCAGCAGGTCAATCAACTCTCACCCGCCAGGTCGGCCAGGGCGGCGCGGCCGCCGCGGCCCATGAAGCTGGCGTCGGATCCCAGGGTGAGCAGGCGGTAGCCGAGCTGCTCCATGCGGCGGGCGTAGGATCCCGACGCCACGTGCAGGCCGGCCACCACGCCCCGCTGCCGCGCCGCCAGGGCCACGCGCGCCATGATCTCCAGCAGCTCCGGCTCCTCGCGATCGGAGCCGGGGCCGTGGCCCAGGGCCCAGGCCAGGTCGTTGGGGCCCACGAAGACCCCACCCAGGCCGGGGATGGCCAGGATCTCGTCGAGCTCCTCCAGGGCCCCGCGGGTCTCCACCTGCACGATGGGCAGCACGCGCTGGTTGGCCTGGCGGGCGTACTCTCGCGCGCCGTCCAGACCCGCGCGCACCGGCCCCCAGGAGCGCTGCCCCAGGGGAGGGTAGAGGCAGGCCTGCACGAAGCGGCGAGCGTCGTCGGGCCCCTCGATCATGGGGCAGATCAGGCCCTCGAAGCCCAGGTCGAGCAGCTTCATCAGCGCCGCGGGATCGTTCCAGGGGGCGCGCGCCAGCGCGCGGGTGCCGCTGCCCGCGACGGCCTGCAGCAGGGCCAGGGCGTCGGCGCTGTCGATGGCTCCGTGCTGCAGATCCACCACCACGGCGTCCCAGCCCTGGCGGGCGATGATCTCCGCCCCCAGGGCGCAGGGCAGCGTCAGCCAGGTGGCCCGCAGGGCGCGGTCGCGGGCCCACAGATCCCGCAGGCCAGCCCCGCTCACGGCCGCGCCTGCGACGAGACCATGGGCGGCAGCATGGCCACATTCGGGGTGGCGACGCCGAGGGAGAACTGCATCTTGAGGGCCTCTTCGATGCTCATGTCCACGGCGTGGATTCGATGGCGGCGGGTGGCGATGACGAAGCCCAGGTGCAGGTGGTTGGTGGGCAGGAAGACCAGCACCTCGTCGTCAGGGCCAGGATCCTCGTGCTCGTCCTTGACCAGGAAGCAGGTGACCCACAGGTCCTTGCCCGGCCACTCGATGTTGACCACCTGCTTGAAGGCCTTGTGCTCCTCGCCCCCCACCAGGGGCATCACCACCTGCTTGACCGCCCCATAGACGGTGCGCACCAGCGGGATGGACTCGATGAAGGCCTCGAGGCTGCGGGTGGCCTGGCGGAAGAACACCAGCTTCATGAGGAAGCCGGCCAGCAGGATGGTCAGCAGCGTGGTGATCACGCCCAGCCCCGGCACCTGCACCGGCAGGTAGGCCTGCAGCACCGGCGCCATGGAGTGGTCCACGTAGCGGAAGACCACCACCACCACCCGGATGGTGACGTAGACGGGCAGCAAGGCCACCAGGCCCAGCAGGAACTGCTGCTTGAGGAACTGCCACACCCTGCGGGTCTTGCTGATCTGCATCGCTCTCACCACCTGTTTCGGAGCCCGGGGCTCACCCAGGCTGTATCAGCCGGGCCGAGGCTTCGCAGCGAGAAGGAGCGCTGCGGCGTCCCCGGCAGGGGCTCCGGGTGGGATATGCATGGAAGCCCAGCAGCGCGAGCGGCCCGCGACGCTCGGCCCGGAGGAAGGATGACACCAGCGCGCACCCTGGCCGTGACCCTGGTGGCCGCCACCCTGGTGGCCTGCGGTGGCGGCACGGGCTGCCACGCCGACGGCCCCGACCCCGAGGCGCTCCCCGAGCCCCCCGCCGCGGAGCTCGACGACCACTTCCAGGCCCACGTGCTGGCCGCCGAGTCCCACCAGGCCATCGGCCGCTGGGCGGCCGCCGAGGCCGACACCCGCGGGGCTGTGCACGGGCTGCTGCAGCAGGTGAGCATCGGACAGAAGGTCTTCGTGCCGGTGGCGGTCAGCGGCTACCAGCCCGAAGGCGACGGCCCCGTGGCCCTCGCCGCCAGCCTGCGGGTCTTCCACCCCGACGGCAACAAGCTCTACGACGAGTCCGAACACGCCACCGCCGCCGCCCTCGATCCCAGCACCCCGGGGGTCGTGGTGCTCTCACCCATCCTGGACATCATCTTCGATCCAGGAGATCCCACCGGCGACTACCGCATCGAGACCTCCATCAGCGACGGAGATCGACAGGCGCACGCCCAGACCCTGCTCACCGTGGTGGCCGGCAGCATGGATCTCGACCCCGACCAGCACTTCTAGCTCGTGCAGCTGCTCCAAGCCCAGGGCGTGGAGATCACCTTCGGTGATCGCCTGGTGCTGCGCGGCTGCGACCTGGCTGTGGCCGCGGGCGAGCGCATCGGCCTGGTGGGCCCCAACGGCTGCGGCAAGTCCACCCTGCTGCGCGTCCTGTCCGGCGAGCTGTCGCCCGACCACGGCGCGCTGCGGCGCCACGGCAGCGTGGCCCTGCTGGAGCAGGAACCCAGCCTGCAGGGCCGCACGGTGGGCGCGGTGATCGACGCCGCGCTGGCCTGGCATCGCCAGCTCCTGGACGACTGGCAGGACGCCACCTCGCGCCAGGATCTCGACCGGGTGAGCACCCTGCAGGACCGCCTGGACCTGCTGGGGTGGGACCTGGATCACAGGGCCGACGCCATGCTCCAGCGGGTGGACGCGCCGCCTCGATCAGCCCTCATCGCCCAGCTCTCCGGCGGGGAACGCAGGCGGCTGGCCCTGGCGCGGGCGCTGCTGGGGCAGCCTGACGTGCTGCTGCTGGACGAACCCACCAACCACCTGGACGCGGAGACCGCCGAGTGGCTGCAGGCCTTCCTGGCGGGCTACCGGGGCGCCGTGGTGCTGGTCAGCCACGACCGCTACCTCAACGAGGCCCTGGCCGATCGCATCGTGGAGATCGAAGACGGCCGCTGCGTCTCCTACGAGGGCAGCTACGCCGACTACCTGCTCGCCAGGGTGGAGCGCCGCGCCGCCCAGCAGCGCGCCGAGGACGTGCGCCTGCAGATGATCGTCCGCGAGGCCGCCTGGGCCGCCCGCTCCCCGGCCGCCCGCACCAGCAAGTCCCGCGCCCGGCTGCAGCGCCTCGAGGCCCTGATGGAGAGGCGCCCGCTGCTGCAGCGGCGCAGCCTGCAGCTCCAGCTGGGCACGGGCGAGCGCCTGCCCCCGGTGCTGCTGGAGGTGGATGACCTGGCCTGCTCCTTCCCGGGCCGCCCCCTGTTCGAGGGGCTGGGTTTCCAGCTGATGCGCGCTGAGCGCCTGGGCGTGCTGGGGCCCAACGGCTGCGGCAAGTCCACCCTGCTCCACATCATCGCGGGCGATCTGCAGCCCGATCAGGGCAGGGTCCGGCCCGCGCCGAGGGTGCGCCTGGCCCTGTTCGACCAGGCGCGCACCGGCCTGCACGACACGGACACGGTCTTCGAGTCGGCGGGCGGCGGCAACGACCACGTGAAGCTGGGGGATCGCCACATCCACGTGGCCTCCTTCCTGGGCCGCTTCCTCTTCCAGCGCGAGCTGCTGGACCAGCCTGTGGCGTCGCTCTCCGGCGGCGAGCGCGCCCGGCTGCTGCTGGCCCGCCTGCTGCTCCGCGGCTGCAACCTGCTGCTGCTGGACGAGCCCACCAACGACCTGGACCTGCAGACCCTGCGCGTGCTCGAAGAAGCCCTGCTGGACTTCGACGGCGCGGCCCTGGTGGTCACCCACGACCGCGCCTTCCTCGACCGGGTCTGCACCGGGGTGCTGGCCTTCGAGCCGGACGGGACCGTGCAGCGCTACGCCTCGCGCCAGCAGCTGCGCGCCGCCCGCAGCACCCAGGCCCAGCAGGCCTCCGCCCGATCGGCCGGACGCAGCAGACCCGCTCCCGCTGCGCACCCGCGCAAGCTCAGCTTCCAGCAGCGCCAGGAATACCAGGCCTTGCCGGGCCGGATCGAGCGGCTGGAGGCCGAGCAGGCGCAGCTCGAGGCGACCCTCGCAGATCCGGCCACCTACCGCGACGCCTCCCGGGATCCCGGCGAGATCAGCCGCCAGCTGACGGCCCTCTGCGCGCAGATCGAGGCCGCCTACGCTCGCTGGGAAGAGCTGGAGCCGCTGGCCTGAGGGAGATCAGTGGTGGCGCATGGCCGAGAGGATCTCGTTGGTGACATCGCGGCCGCCGACGCTGTTCTGGTACAGCGCCTGGAAGGTGTAGATGAGGCCCCAGGGGATGCCCCACCAGCCGAAGATCAGCGAGATGAAGGTGTAGGGCAGGCCCTTCAAGAAGGTGCCCTCGTCGGCCTTGATGAAGTGCACCGCCGAGCCCCGCTTGAAGGTCATGATCAGGATGGAGAAGACGTAGGTGTACACCACGAATCGAGCGCCGCGCTGCAGCTCGCTGCGCACCTGCTCGTCGCTCATGCCTCCCATGCCCTTGACCGCCATACCTGCTCCCGCCTGCCGCCCGTTGTGGGGTGCCTGTGAGCCGCACCCGGGATCGGCTAGGTTGCTCTATCCCGAACACCGCCGGAGCCCATGCCCGCCACGAAGATGGATGATCTCGCCGCCGAGCTGGAGGGCGCCCTGATGGACGCCATGCAGGGCGACGCCTGGGGAGCCACTCTGGCGGGCAGGCTGGAGCGCACGGCGCGCACCATCCTGCTGCGCCACGGCCTGGGCCGGGCGCGGGTGAGGGTGAGCCACCAGGCCGGCACCGTGCGGGTCGTGGTGCAGCTGCCGCCCGGCCCGCAGCGCGCCGCCCGCCTGGTGCTGTCGCTGCGGGGAGCCTGAACATTTCCCCCTGGACGAGCGAGTTTTCGCGGGTTCGGCGACAATTGCCGACTTTTCCCCGGCAGGAGTGATCGTTCCAGGGGGCCGCGGGCACGGTGTAGGCGAAGCCACCGGGCCCCAGATCCATCCCCCGCCTACGGAGCGCACAATGACCCGTACCATCCTCCTCCTCGCTGGCGTGGGCGCCCTCGCCCTGGGCTG
>CAZEJJ010000061.1:0-13144 GCA_964512185.1 uncultured Enterobacterales bacterium
CCCGACACCGCCCGCGCCGGGGGGGCCCCCGCCGACGACGACGACGCGGCGGACGCCAGCACCTGGTACCCGGACGCCGACGGCGACGGCTACGGTGACCCGGCCAGCGAGCCGGTGGACTCCTGCGTCGGACCCTCGGGCACCGCCGACGACGACACGGACTGCGACGACACCGATGAAGAGATCAACCCAGCGGCCGACGAGATCTGCAACGATCTGGACGATGACTGTGACGAACTCGTGGACGCCGATGACGACAGCCTGGTGGCCATCGGGAGCTGGTACACCGACGCCGACGGCGACGGCTACGGCGATCCGGCCAGCACACCGGTAGAGGACTGCGACGCGCCCACGGGCACGGTCTCCGACAACACCGACTGCGACGACGACGATCCCGATGTCAACCCGGGCGCGGACGAGCTCCCGGGCGAAGACTGCTTCGACACCCTGGACAACGACTGCGACGGCACCAGCGACGATGCCGCCGCCAGCTGCGCCGCCTGCCCGGAGTCCTGCTCCTCAGACGCCTGCCTGTGGGTCGATGGGGTGCTGGAGGCCGAGCAGACCACCGGCATGCCTCCCTTCATGAACGTGGCGGACAACGTCAGCCTGGACCTGGGCAGCTTCGACGAGGTGCTGCTGGGTGTGGCGGGCGCCGTGGTGGTCCACGAAGACTTCGCCGTGGACGCTGGCTGCTTCACCACGGGTACGGCCGCCAGCGGCGTGCTCGATGCCACCGCTGGAGCCGCCACCTGCAGCGTCACGGCCTTCAACGCCAGCGCCGAGGGATGGGTGCTGGCACTCACCGTGGTGGCCGACAGCCCCGACGCCGCCGCGGCCCTGGCGGCGGGCTCCATCGAGGGCACCGGCCTGCACGACTGGACCGCCGCCCCCTACCTGGACGACGGCACGGGCACCACGGTGCCCTTCGCCAGCGGCGCCCCCGATCCCGCCGTTGACCACCGTGTGCTGCTCTGCGGCAGCGCTCCTTAGTTCGAAGATCCCAGAATCGCCGCCAGCAGGCGGGGCAGGTTGGGCTGGGTGCCTGCCCGTCCGCGATCGGCCTCCACCGACGGCGGTGTGCCGGTGGAAGAGAGCAAGGCGCGCATCCGACCAGGCGCGATGGTTCGCCCAAGGCGCCGCTGGGCCAGGGCGCTGGCCACCGCCACCACGCCCGCCACCTGGGTGGCGGCCGACGAGGTGCCCTGGAACCACTGCACCACCCTGCGCCGGGTGTCCGTGGGCTTGGAGGTGTAGATGGGCGCCGGCGCGTGCGCGTCCACCCGGCTGCCGTGGCTGCCCCGGATGCGAGTAGGTGAGAGCGGTGGAGGCTGCGGCCGGCGCAGGTAGCCCGTGACCACGATGGCCCCCGAGTCGCGCTGATGGCGGTCGAAGAGCCCGGCGAGATCAGGGTGGTCCAGGTCCCTGTCGGCCTGCCCCGCCGCCTGCACCACGTGCTGCCCGGCCGCCACCGCCAGCCGGATGGCATCGAAGGTGGCCGGATCCTGCTCCGCGGGGACCCCCTGCCACTCGTGGGCCAGCAGGAGCACGTCGCCCGGCCGCAGGGCCTGGCTGGCTCGCCGCACCGCATCGGCGCTGGAGTAGACCCAGCCCTCGGCACCACGCTTGCGCTCCGAGCGCACGAAGACCGGCTGCACCCGCGGGCAGATGCCGGTCATGCCCTGGTGCATGGGGCGGGCGCAGAGCACGCCGAGGGTCCAGGTGCCGTGGCTGCGCCTGACGGGATCGGGGCTGCCCAGCTCCAGCACCTCCAGCTCGCGATAGTCGGGGTGAGCCGCCTGGTAGCCGTGGTCCACGAAGGCCAGGCGCACCCCATCGCCCGCCATCAGCGGCCACTCATCCAGCGCGGTCACCCCCATGCCCCCGGGAGGAGGCCCCAGGTTGGGCTGCCAGATCACCTCGCCGGGCAGGGCGCGATCGGGATCCACCGCGCCTGCATGGGCGCTCCCGCGGGCCGGGCGCGGCACGGGCTGGACGTCCGGCGCGGGGAGCTGCTCGTCGTCCCAGGCCGCGAGCAGGTCGCGGGCCTTGAAGGGCAGGTTGAGCCGCGCCCTGAAGTGACGGCAGAGATCGGGCAGCGTTGCAGCGGCTCCCGCGGCGACGAGCCCGTCGCGCTCCGCCAGCACCTGCTCGGGCTTGCCGACGATCTCCGCGGACACCCAGGCCACGATCTCGCGCCCCATGGGATCGCGCAAGCCCCGCAGCCGGTCCATGGCCCGCCGGGCACGCCGGGATCGAGCCTCCGGATCCCAGCCCGCGGGGGCGGGCTCCCAGGGGAAGGACAACAGCAGGTGGTGATCGTCGCGCAGATCCATGCCGAAGGAACATAGTCCCTCGGATGGCTGAGCCTCCACTGTTCATCAGATCGCGTAGCGAGACCGACGAGGTGCGAGTGATCGGGGTTCGCGCGCAGCTCAAGCCGCCCCCAGCATGGGGGTGGCCGGCAACCAGCGTGGTTCGACGCTACTCGACGGCTTCGGCAGCCTTCTCCGCGGCACCCTCGACGGCACCCTCGACGGCCTCTTCGGCACCTTCGGCGGCCTCTTCAGCGGCGCCCTCGACGGCCTCGGTGGCCTCCTCGACGGCACCCTCGACGGCCTCTTCAGCGGCAGCTTCGGCGCCTTCGACGGCCTCCTCGGCGGCGGCTTCGGCACCCTCGGCGGCCTCGACGGCCTCTTCAGCAGCACCCTCGGCAGCTTCAACGGCGGCCTCCGCCTCTTCGGCGGCACCTTCGACGGCTTCCTGAGCAGCGGCGGCTTCGCCAGCAGCGGACTCGAGGGAGCCGAGCTCCTTGGGGCAGCCGGTGAGGGCCAGGATCGCCAGGGAAAGGACAGGGATGGTCTTCATGATGATTCTCCTCTCTTTCGAGCTGACACTACAAACGCAGCTCTACCGCCGTCAAGACTTTGCGCGCCATGAGTGCCGCACGCGGCTGGTCTGGAGTGGAGAAGATAGCGTCCAGCACGGCATCATCGAGAAAAAAACGCGGCAGTCGATTTTCGCAGGTGGCGCTGGTGCCTGACCGGAGCAGCGGTTCAAAAGGCCACTTTCACCTCGGTGAAGCCCCGGCTGTAGCCATCCATCTCCCCGAAGCGGCTGCCATCGGGCCCGCCAAACAGCAGCACCCCACCCAGGATGCTCAGGCCGTCGGCGGCGCGCCAGCTCAGGTAGGCGAGCTCGAAGTGATCCCCCTCGGGCAGCCCCTGCACACCCACCACCGACAGCGAGAGCAGGTCCTTCCAGGACCACGCCAGCCGCTCCACCAGGCCCCAGGAGTCCACCGGATCCACGGAGGGATCGGGGTCGCCCATGGCCTGGAGCGCCTGCAGATCGTCGTCGGGATCGTAGCGCCACAGGTGGCTCCAGGTGCCCTGCACCGTGAGGTTGAAGCTGGAATGCGGCACCCAGGTGAGCCCCGCCACGCTGTACAGCTCCGGGTTGCGCACGCCGGGGTCCGCGCCGTCTCGATCCTCGGTCCAGGTGTTGGCGGTCTCCACCTTGAGCAGCAGGCTGGATCCCAGGGCGCGGGACAGGTCGCCGCCCACGGCATCCAGCATGCCGTACTGGGGGGTCAGGACCAGGGACGGCGTTCTGGTGGGATCGAAGGACATGCTCATGCCCGGCCGCTTGTCCATGCCGTGGAAGCCCATCAGGCTGGCGTCGAAGCCCCAGAAGAGGGCGGACAGCCGCGCCCCGATGTCGCCGTGGGCGATGTCGCGGGGAGGCAGGTCGGGATCGCCCAGCTGCAGCTCGTCGCTGGCCATGTCCTCCAGCCCCATGGCGTGGGGCTGCGGCCAGGGCACCCAGACCATGTCCAGGCTGGCGTCGCCCAGGTAGCCGATGCCCCGCAGGGCCCAGGGGGCGATGCGGTAGTCCTCCAGCTCGTTGGAGATGTTCACGTAGTCCCAGGGGGTGAACAGGTCGGTGGGGTTGGCCCAGTCGGTCTGGCCCCAGAACACGTACTGCTTGCCCAGGTGCAGGTCGCAGTGATCACCGTGCAGCCCCAGCCGCAGCTCCACCGGCAGCAGGGACAGCTCCGCCTGCCGGTCGCTGGGGTCGGCCGGATCCACCAGGCTCGCGTCGAGATCCAGGTCCAGCGTGCTGCGGAAGCTGGCGGGCCCCTGGCGCCCCGAGAGATCCAGCTGCAGGCGCGACAGCCCCTCGAAGACCAGCGGCTCCGAGAGGAACCCCACCGCGCCGCCGGCCTTGGCGTAGCCGTGCAGCTCCACGGCCTCGCTGGCCTGCGCAGATCCAGCGAGCAACAGCGCGACGAGTGGGATGTAGGGGAGGGGTTCAGCCCCTCCCGAAAGCAAGACCCTCGCGAACATCTCAGAACCCGTTCTGCAGGGCGCGCTTGGTGAACCAGGCGTCCTCCACGCCGGCGTCCACCTGCAGCTCGCTCATGGTCATGCGGCTGGAGTGGCCCGTTCCCAGGTCGGTCATGAGCAGGTCGGTGGCGAAGGGCACCTGGCCGAAGATCTCGATCTTCTGCACCTCCATGCGGCGGCTCAGGGCCCCCTGACGATCGTAGAACTCCGCTCTGCGGGTGGTCTCGAGCTCCACGTCCACGAACCAGTGCACCCTGGACAGCCCGGTGTCCTTCTCGATGGAGGGGCTGGCGGGCACGGCCACCACCTCCTGGCAGGCATGGCCATCGATCTCGGTCCGGGCCCCCAGGGTCCAGCTCCACTCGTCCAGCTCGGGGCTGCCGATGTCGTCGTAGGTGAAGTCGGAGGACATGAAGTTGCCGCGGCGGCCCGCTCCCACGATCTTGTTGGCCCGGTGCAGGGCCGGGATGTAGATCCAGCGCTCGTCCTCCATGGTGGCGTGGCCCAGCATCAGGAAGGCGTTGCCGCGCATGTCAGCGGGCTGCTCCATGTAGAGGATCATGTCGCTCTCGCCCTCGGCGTTCTGCCTGGACGCCATCTTGAAGCTGCGCTGCTTGGTGCCGCCGTTGGCTGAGATGAGCTCCAGGGTGGCCTGGCCGCGCATGTCCTGGAAGGAGGAGCGATCCAACACGCTCTCCATGTAGGTCCGGCCGTCGTCCTGCGCCGCCCCGACCGCAGGGCACACCAGCACCGTGAGCAGCACGAACAGGGCCAGCCCGATGAGCACGTAGCGGATGGGTCCGTCCGACGACCTGGGCCGCAGGACAGAGAAGACGAGGGGCAGGATGGTCAGGGCACCCAGCGCCGAGAAAGCCATGATGAGGCTGATGAGCAGGCCCATGGTCTTCACTCCGTTGAAGGACGCCAGCAGCAGCACCAGGAAGCCCCCGGCCACAGCCAACGCGTTCATGAAGATGGCCACCCCGGCCTCGGACATGGTGGCCCGCAGGGTGGCGTCAGGTTCGCCGTGCACGGCGAAGTCCTCGCGGTAGCGGTGCACGAAGTGGATGCCGTAGTCCACGCCAACCCCGATGGCCATGCTGGCCACCCCCATGGTCATCAGGTTGATGTCCACGTGGAACAGGCCCATGAGGCCAAAGTTCAGGAAGAGTGCCGCGAACAGGGGCAGGGTGTTGCAGGCGCCCAGTATGGGGGAGCGGAACTGTGCCGATGTGAGCAGGAAGACCAGCAGCAGGGACACGCCGATGGAGATGGTCTGACCCCGCGTGATCAGATCGTTCACCGCCAGCATCAACACCGCCATACCGGTCATCTCCACCTGGGCCTCGGCCTGGTGCTCGTCCAGCCAGCCACGCACCGCGGTGACCACGCGATCCAGGTCCTTCTTGCGATCGGACTTCAGGAACACCGTGACCTTGGCGGAGCCGTAGTCGTCGGTGACGAAATTGGCCAGATCCCCCGGCTCGCCGCTCATCTCCAGCAATGAGAAGTAGCCGCTCACCACCTCGGCCCCGCTCACCTCACGGACATGGGTCAGCTCGATCTCGTTGCCCTCGCCGTCCAGCTCGTAGTCGATGCCCACCTCGCTCTCCACAGCTGCAGGCAGGCGGTCCCAGTCGGGATTCCCCTGGTGCATCACCAGGTTCATGCTGCGGACCAGGGGCACGATGCTGGAGCTTCCGCCCACCTGCTCCTGCTGCTCGGCCCAGGTCTGGAATTCCTCCACCAGGGCGAGAAAACCGGGGTCCTTCACGGTGCCCGGCTGCCCCTCGAAGACCACCTGCAGGTTGGTGACCCCCGCGAAGTGCTCGTTGAAGAAGTCACCGGCCACGCGGATGGGGTGATCCGTGGCGAAGTTCTCGGTGACCGAGGTCTCCACCTCTACCTGGTGCGCACCCCAGATGGCGCCGCTCACAAGCAGCAGGACGCCCGCTATGACGGGCAGCCTGTGGGCCATCAGGAAGTCGCCCCAGCCCACCAGCAGGCGCTGCAGGGAGCTGGCGCGGGGCTCATCTTGCTTGACCCGGCTGTGTCTGGGGGTGGGCAGCAGCACCAGCAAGGCGGGCAGGAAAGAGAGCGAGAAGAGCAGGGCCACCCCGATGCCGAAGGCGGTGAGCGCCCCCAGGATCATGATGCTGCGGACCCCCGAGGTGTTGAGCGCCAGGAATCCAGCGGCGGAGGTCACCGAGGTCATGATCACCGGCCAGCGGAGCTCGTCCATGGTGGCGATGACCGCAGCCCTCCGCTCCTGGCTGCGCACCCGCACCATGTAGGCCTGCACGATGTGCACGCCGTCGGCCACGCCGATGGCGATGAGCATGATGGGCAGGGCTTCGGTGGAGTGGGTCATGGCGATGCCCCCCCAGCCCATGGCCCCCATGGTCCACAGGGTGGCCCCCACCACCACCCCCAGGGGCAGGAAGATCCCTCGCAGGTTCACGAACAGGGCGCCCAGCAGCAGGATCATCAGCAGCAGGGCCGCCGAGGTGAGCAGGCCCGTCTCCCTGCCGATGGTCTTGGAGGACAGCCAGGTGGTGACCGGGCGGCCCGCCACGTAGAGCACCACGGGATCCGCGGCGCTCTGCTCGGCTAGCTGGCCCAGGGTCTCGTCCAGGGCCTCCATCACCTGGCCCGCGGCCTGGGACTCGGTGACCTGCAGGTTGGCCTGCAGGAAGATCATCATGGCGGCCACCGCGCCGTCTTCGCTCACCACCAGGCCCGAGAGCGCATCCCGGGCCAGCAGGAAGTCCCGAAACTCGGTGGCTTCAGCCGCCGTCTCGGGGAAGGGATCCGCGGCGTCGCGGATCTCCATGCCCTCGGCTGTGCCCACCACCACGGTGGCGTTGGTGGGGGAGACCACCTGCTGCACCACGGGCAGCTCCTCCGCTGCCTGGGTGAGCCGCTCCACCTGCCGCAGCGCGTCCGGCGACCACAGCTCCGGATGCTCGATGCCCACGAAGATCATCTCCTTGCTGGGAAAGACCTCGCCCACGCGGTCGTAGAGCTGCTTCTCGGGCATGTCGTCGGGCAGATCGCGCAGCACGTCCGGGTCCACCTCCAGGTCCCTGAGCCCGGTGGACATGCCGATGGTGACCAGCAGCAGCACCAGCAGGGCGACCCAGGGGTGGCGGGTGGAGAGATCGCTGAGCCACTTCATGGGCGAACCACGCTGGCAAACGGCGGGCGGCGGACCACCCCCAGGTAGAACTCGAGGGCCGCGTCGAGCTGCCCCTGCCCGGCCAGGATGCGCTGGGACAGGGCGATGAGCACGTCGGCCAGGAAGGCACCCAGGGCGCGGGGATCCTGGAGCCAGGGGCTGGTCATGGCCTGGCCCATGAGCCGCCCCATGAAGGCCGCGTGGGCTGGGGGCGCGGCCTGTGCCGGATGGGGGTTGGCACCCGAGGTCCAGCTGGCGCCGATGGTGTGCACCAGCCGCGGCGCCAGCACCCGGTGCAGCTCGGGCTGCGCGCGGAAGAAGGCCAGGTAGCCGCGCAGGAGGGCCTCCACCGTGGCCACCAGGTCATCGCCCTCGGGCGGGGCCAGGGCCAGGCTGCCAAAGAAGGCCTCGGTGCCTTCGTCCAGCACCGCCGCGTACAGGGCTTCCTTGGTGGGGAAGTAGTAGTAGAGCGTGGCCTTGCCCAGCTCGGCCTCGCGGGCCACGGCTCCCATGCTGGCGCCGTCGATGCCCGCCTGGGCGAAGACGCGCGTGGCCGCGGCCAGGATCTCCGCCCTGCGCTGCTGCCGCTCCCGCTGTCGGCGTCCCTCGATGCTCACTGGCGGCGCCCTTTCTCGACCGATGGGTTGAACTTCGACCGATCGGTCGAAAACAGCAAGATAGCGCCTATGGTGAAATCGCGCAAGCCCATGTGCCGCAGCGCCGCGATCCGGCTAGGCCGATCCCGAATCGAACCCGAGGAGATCGCCATGACCGTGGAGAAGATCCTGGAGGGCCTGCGCTGGCTGGGTCACGACAGCTTCCAGCTGGAGGGCCCTCCGCTCACCTTCTTCGACCCCTGGAAGCTCAAGGGCGTCCTACCCAAGGCCGACCTGGTGCTGGTCTCCCACGAGCACTTCGATCACTGCTCCCCAGACGACGTGGACAAGCTGCGCGGGCCACAGACCGTGATCCTGGCGGCCCCCCTGGCCGCCGGCAAGCTCGAAGGCGCTCGCGCCGTGCGGCCGGGGGAGACGGTGCACGCCTGCGGCATCGACATCCAGGCCGTGCCCGCCTACAACCTGAACAAGTTCCGCGCTCCCGGACAGGTCTTCCATCCAGACAGCGCCGGCCACGTGGGCTGGATCCTCGACATCGGCGGTGTGCGCGTCTACCACGCCGGCGACAGCGACCTGATCCCCGAGATGAAGGGCCTGCAGGTGGACATCGCCCTGCTGCCGGTGAGCGGCACCTACGTCATGACCATCGACGAGGCCATCGAGGCGGCGAAGCTCATCTCCCCCCAGGTCGTGGTCCCCATGCACTACGGTGACATCGTCGGCAGCGACAACGACGGCGCCCTGTTCGCGGCGGGCTACCCGGGACGCACGGTGGTCCTGCAGCCGGAGTAGCTTCCCGCGATCAGCCGCTCTGGAGCGGCTGCCCCGAGTGGTAGAGCCAGCGCCCATCCACACGCTGGAACAGGCTGCGCTCCGCCAGCACGGTGGCGCCTTCGGAGGTGGACAGGCGCGCCCGGAACTCCACGATGCCCTGCTCGCCCTGGGTCGCAGCTTCGAGCACCTGCAGACCATCAAAGGACGCCGCGTCACAGAAGGCCAGCACCTCGGCCTGCCAGCGCGCGCTGTCGGTCTGGAAGTGCGGGCCGCTGGGATGGGTGCTGCGCAGGATGTGATCCACCCGACCCAGCGCATAGGCCGAGTAACGGCTGCGCATCAGCGCCTTCGGAGAGGAGGCGGGATCGCCCGCCAGCACCGACCGGCAGCACTTCTTGAACTTGCGGCCGCTGCCACACAGACAAGGCTCGTTGGGATGGGGGGTGGGCTTGGACATCCAGGGCTCCTATCCCGAGACGGGCCCCCCACACCTCGCCCCCGCTCGCCCCTACTTTCGCCACAAGTAGGGCCTGGTCCCCCGAGCCGCAGCACCGCAGCCCTCATCGTGCCCCAACTGGCGCTTCACCCAGGTGAGTGGTGACCTGTGGCGCGCAGGGTGCCCCAACTGGCGCTTCACCCAGGTGAGTGGTGACTTGTGGCGCGCAGGGTGCCCCAACTGGCGCTTCACCCAGGTGAGTGGCGACCTGGGGCACCCCAAGCCCGCCAGGACTCCGTACCGGGGCAGCTCGCCCTTCCGATCTCACCGCCTCCAGGCGAAGCCCTCCAGCGCAGCCGGATCCATCAAGGTTCCATCCTCTTCTGTCAGCACAAAACCCTGGATCCGCCGGCGCCCCTGGACTCCAGCCAGGGCCTCCCGCAGATCGTCGCGGATCCGGTCCACCTCCAGCAGGTAGGCCTCCAGCGGCTGCCCTTCATCGCGCAGCAGCGCCACCCGGATGAAGCGGTTGGTGGCGTCGGGATCCGGCCGCACGTGCTGCCTGGACCACAGGCTGGTGGCCAGGTAGCGCGCATCGGCGTCGTCGGGCGGCACGCCACCGTCGGCGAAGCGCCTGGCCTGCGCCAACATGGCGTCCAGCCTGGGTCCACAGTCCTGGGTGCCCGCGCAGGGATCCCAGCTCCCCACCGGCTCCAGATCCGACGAACCCGCCAGCTCCCCGAGCAGCTCCCAGGCGCTGGTGGCCAGCACCAGGCGCAGGGCCGCGTCGCCGTCCGGCAGCCAGCCGGGATCGGTGAGCAGCAGCAGATCCGGCGCCTCCCCTCCCCCCGCCCGCAGCAGGTACACCCCGGCCTGCAGACCCAGCACCGCCCGCAGCTCGCCCGGCGCCTCGAAGCGGGCCCGCTGCTCCATGATCACCCGCCGCACCCCCTGCTCGGCCTCGACAGAATCCGGCGCCTCCAGCAACACGCTCTGCAGCGCCCGGTAGCAGCCGAAGACGAAGCGATCCAGCGAGGCTGCGTCCGGATACCAGCCGTTCTGCAGCACGAAGGCCACCGCCGCCGTGCTCTGGTCGGGACGGGTCTCACCGCCGTGGCGGTTGGAGCAGCTGGCAGCCCAGAAGGGTGCCCGCGCATCCAGGCAGGCGCCGTAGCGCACGGTCATGCCCCGTCGCTCCCTGCGCAGCATCAACAGCTCCTGGTACTCGTCGCCACGGGTCACCGCGCCCAGACGGAAGGGCTGGTAGCGACCCTCCTCCAGGGCCTCTTCGCCCACCTCCTCTCCGTGCCCCAGGAAGAGCACCTCCACCAGCCCCGCTTCGCTCAACAGCTGCAGCGCCTGCAGCCGCCCCAGCTCATGGAAGGGACGCTCGGTGGGATCCTCCCCCTTCTCCACGGCGGCCACCCAGGCGGGCAGGTCGAACTGGCCCTCCACCCACTCCCGCTCCAGACCCACCTTGCGGCTGAAGGGATCGTCGCGTGTCACCCAGCCGCCGTGGTCCAGGCCCAGCTCGAAGCGCTCCACGGGCAGGTCCCAGGCCGCGAAGGCTTCGAGGAGCAGGCCCGCCCAGGCCTCGAAGGAGGCGCGCTCCCGCTCGCCCGCCCGATCCTGTCCGATGACATAGCTGGCCACCTGCCGCGCCTGCCCGCGGATGACCACGCGCCGACGCTGCCCGATGGGGGAGCCCGCCGCCAGCAGCGCGCCGTGCCGCTCCAGCTCGGCGAAGGCGCCCTGCAGCACCTGGCGCTGCAGCCTCCCACGCAGCGCACCACCCCGGCCCAGGTGGTCATCGGGATCCCGCACCGCTGACTGGGCGCGCCGCAGCAGCAAGGCGGCCAGCGCCGGGCCGTCCTCCATGCCCGCCGTGGCGGCGAGCCGCTCCAGCATGCCCACCGGCAGACGGACCTCCAGCGACTGGTCCCCCACCACCAGCCGCTGGGCCACCAGGGGCGCTCCGGCGAAGAGATCCAGGTGAAAGGTCTCGGTCAGGCGGAGCTGGCCGTTGAGGGTCTGCAGCCGAGGCAAGGCGTCGTCGCCGAGCCGCTCTCGCAGCTCCCGCGGCAGAGCGCCGGGCGCGCAGGGGCGCGCGTGGTAGCTGGGCTGCACCCGCTCCCCAGGCTCCGGCTCCCAGCCCAGAAGCCAGAAATTCAGCACCACCATCCCGCACAAGGCCAGGAACAGCAGCGCCACAAGGGCCGCACCCGCAGGGATCTGGCGCGACCAGCCCAGGGGCGGCGAGGGATCGGGGGCGGGTGGTTTCACGATGTTCTCACCCACAAGCCTTGCCCGCCCCGGGTCCCGTGTCCAGATTGAGCCCTCATCCGCTGCCCAGGGGCCGCCATGACCTCCGCTCTCGTCTGGATCGCTCTGCTGACCGCCATGGAGGGCCGCCAGGCCGACACCACCAGCGGCGCCCGCGACGGCCTCCCCGGCATCGAGATCGCCGCCGGCGGCGAGCCCCCTGCAGCGCCCCTCGACGACCCGACCTCGGCGCAGCTCTACGACATGGACGCCGCGGCCGAGCTGCAGGCCGCTCTGCTGGGCGACTGGACCATGGCCAGCGACGAGAGCAGCTTCGACGTGGCCTTCGACGATCAGGCCGCCCTGCTGGGCGACTGGACCATGACACAGGCCTGATCTTCGCGACAGTTCGGGACATTCCTCTGGATGCAGGCACCTTCTCGCCGGACATCGGCGACAAGAAAAGACGCACCGCCAGCCCGCCATGCCAGGCTGGGTAGCTGTACTCACCCGTGCGCCGCCGGCTGACAGCTTGCCGCTGACAGCGCCTGCCGCTGTGGACAGGCTTTCTCCTGCACCCCTGGAGATCCCATGCCCAACCACCAGAGCTTCGTCCGTCTAGACACCGGTCTCGGTACCGCCCCCCCCGTCGTCCCCGGCCTGCAGCCGCGCCCCATCCTCGAACCGGTGTTCTTCGCCGAAGGCCGTCACACGCTCGATCTGGGCAGCGAGCAGCGGCTGGACGAGCTCGCCGGTGTGCTGGACTGGTTCACCACCGCGGGCATCGTGGAGGTGCGCGGCCACGCCTGGGAGGAGGGCGACAGCACCGAGGCCCAGGAGCTCTCCCTGCGACGCTCCGAGACCGTCGTGCGCTACCTGGAGAGCCGCGGCGTGCTGCCCGGCATGCTCATCGCCAAGGGGCTGGGCAGCTCGCGACCCCAGTCCCGACCTGGCATGGGAGCCCTCCGCCTCGGCAACCGCCGGGTCGAGTTCTGGCTGCACCAGCAGGGCTTCGACCTGCCCGCCACACCCTGCGTCGACCCTGGTGGCAGCGACTGCTGCCGGCACTGCTAGGCTCGGGTTCGCCACAAGGGTAGTCGGACCCCGTGAGGCGGCGGACCTGCCGCCGGTTCATGTCCTGGCGAGAGCCTCCAGGGCCGCAGCGAAAGTGCGAAGCATCGGCACGTCGACCGGGCTCCCGGGAACACCGGCCCCTCTGTCTGGTGTATAAGGTGGATGTGGCCGCCGCATACACACCTTCGCAGCGCGGCCACGCTCTGCCAACCCATGGAGGAGACCATGCGCATGAGAATCCTGCCCCTGGCCGTGCTGGCCATGCTCGCCCTGCCCAGCCTGCTGGCCTGCGGCGAAAAGGAAGACACCGCCGACACCTCGGCGGAGACCGACACCGACACCGACACCGACACCGACACCCACCCCGCCCCCACCCCCCACCCCCCGCACCACCACACCCCCCCCCACGATCACCAGCCCGCCCCACCGAAAACCCCCCCCCCCGCCACCAGCC
>CAZEJJ010000061.1:13154-37660 GCA_964512185.1 uncultured Enterobacterales bacterium
CGTGCCCGCGCTGCTCGCCTTCGCCGTCCCGGTCGCCTCCGCCGACTCCGACTCGGACTCCGACACCGACACGGAGACCGACACCGACACCGACACCGACGCCTGACGAGCGCCGCAGGGGCCGACCCCGCACAGCCCCGCCCTGGTTCTCCAGGGCGGGGCTCCTTCGTCGCCTCCGGCCGCCCAGCGGTTAGGCCGCTGCAGCACCTGGAGGACAGCATGGAGCCCATCGAGGAAGGCCGACGAGCCCTGGCCGACTGGCAGCAGAGCCAGCCCGACAACTTCTACGACTCCGATCCCCTGCTCCAGGCACTGGTGGCCGACGCCGGCCTGGGGGCCCGGGAAGAGACCCTGCGAGCCTGGGGTGCTCGCTGTGCGGGCCCGCTGACCGCCGCCGCGCAGGAGAACAACCTGGACGCCAACCTGCCGCGGCTGGACGCCTGGGACGCCATCGGCAGACCCACCGAGGCCATCAGCCAGCACCCCAGCTACCATCACGCGGGGGCGCTCATCTACGGCAGCGGCATGCTGGCGGCCTACGCCGAGCGGCCCAATCCCCACCCCTTCATCCTGTCCATGTTCTACCTGTCGAGCCACGCGGGCGAGGCGGGCCACAACTGCCCCGTGGCCTGTGGGGCGGGCGCCATCCGCGCGCTGCAGGCTCTGGGCACCCCGGCACAGCAGCAGGCCTGGCTGCCCCGCCTGCTCAACCCGGTCTATGGCGAGCACGCACCGGCGGCTCAGCTCCTCACCGAGGTGCAGGGGGGCTCCGACGTGGGGGCCAACGCCTGCGCAGCCCAGGCCCAGCCCGACGGGTCCTGGCGCATCTCGGGCGAGAAGTGGTTCTGCTCCAGCGCAGATGCAGAGCTGTTCGTGATGAGCGCCCGTCCCGAGGGTGCCCGCGAGGGCACGCGCGGCCTGGGCCTGTTCATCGTGCCGCGCACCCTCGGTGGCCAGCCCAACGGCTTCCGCATGCGCCGCCTCAAGGACAAGCTGGGCACCCGCAGCATGTGCAGCGCCGAGATGGACTTCCACGACGCCCAGGCCCAGCTGCTGGGGCCGCTGCAGAGCGGCTTCAAGAACCTGATGGAGCTGGTCATCGACACCAGCCGCCTCTACAACGCCTTCGGCTGCGCTGGCCTGGCCCACCGCGCCTTTCTGGTGGCCCAGGGCTACGCCCACCATCGCCGCGCCTTCGGCGAGACCATCGCCCGCTACCCCCTGGTGCAGGAGACCCTGGCCCTGGCGCGGGCCGATGCCGAGGCCAGCCTGGCGGGCTCCTTCTGGCTCGCGCGGCTGCAGCGAGCGGTCGACGAGGGCTCCGCCAGCGACTCGCAGCGCTCTGTGCTGCGCATGGGCCTGAACCTGAACAAGGTGCGCACGGCGATCCTCGCCCACGACGCCATCAACCGCTGCATCGAGGTGCTCGGCGGCAACGGCACCATCGAGACCTTCTCGGTGCTGCCGCGCCTGCTGCGGGACAACGTGGTCTTCGAGAACTGGGAGGGCACCCACCACACCCTGCGCATGCAGGTGCTGCGCGACGCTCACCGCCTGGGGCTGCACGAAGGCTTCTTCCACCAGCTCGAAGAGCGCCTGGGCGCGCCGGCCCTGGCCGAGGATCGACAGGCGTTCCAGCAGGTGCTGGACCGCGGCGACACCCTGCTGCTGCGGCGCGTCTGCGACCGGCTGGGCTCCTGGCTGCACCAGGCCGCCCTGCTGGAGGTGAGCCTGCCCGGCGTGCGCGCCCGGGCCGAGCTGTCCCGGCGGCGCCACCTGGCGGGCAGCCCCCAGGATCCCGGCTATGCCGACCTGATCGCTCGCTGCCACGCCGAGCTCTGAGGCCAGGCCATGCCCGCGCTGCTGCTGGTCCTGCTGCTGATCCTGGCACCTCCCGCCGCCGGAGCCGACTGCCAGCAGGTAGACGCGACCGTCCTGGACAGCCACACCAGCTGGGCGCTGCAGGCCTGGCGCGGCGCGGAACAGGGGCGCTTCGACGAAGCCCACCAGCTGCTGCTGAGCGACCTGGCCTGCCTGGCGGGAACGGGCCTGCGCACGCGCAACACCGATCTGTTCGTGGTGCTGGCCCGGGGCGCCCTGCTGGCCGACGACCAGGAAGCCCTGCTGGCTTGCTTCCGGGCAGTACAGGTGATCCAGGCCGACTACCGCCCTCCCGTCGAGCTGGTGACACCTGGCAGCCCCCTGGACCAGGCCTTCGCTCTCGCCCTGACTCGAGGCCCGGACGTGGCCGCCTTCAAGCGGCGCTACCTGGGGCAGCAGGTGACCAGTGCCCCTCCGGCCGCCAGCGCACCCAGCCCCGAGCAGCTGGCGGAGCTGCAGCGCGAGGCCTTTCTGGCGCAGGTGCAGGCCCGGCTGGACACCGACCAGCGCGCCCGCCGCGCTGGCCGCCTGACCACCACCCTGGGCGGCATCACCACCGGCATGTCCCTGTCCTTCCTGGCGGCCATGCTCACCTCGGGCGCCAACAAGCCGATCCACGAGCGTCCAGAAAACCGCGCCCTCATGCTGCGCTTCTGGACAGGCACCGCCATCACCGGGGGGGTGGCCACCGGGCTGGGCCTGTGGATGATGCACGCCTCGCAGCTGTCAGGCGGTCCCATCCCCGGCCTGGAGCTGCGGGGGCGCCTCTGAGAGCTGGCGCTAGCGCCGCTGGAAGCTCTTGCTGGCGTCGGGGGGATCGCCCTCGACCCGCAGGGTGAGGCTGTCGTCGCCGGTCAGGTTGATGTGCACTGTCTCGCGCACCAGCTCGGAGCCGCTGCCCGACAAGGTGTCGAGGCTGATCTTGGAGTCCTCTTCGCTCAAGACCGTGTAGCTGGCCGACTCGCGATCTTCGCCGTGGGAGAACACCAGCCGGTCGGCGCTGATCTCCAGGGTGGCGGAGGAGAGCTCCTCGATGCCCTGGCGGGCCTGCTCCAGCCCCTGATCGTCGGGCTGCTGCTGACGGCCCATGAGGATCATCCCGATCATCAGCTGCTCGTCGGGGTTCAGCTCCCGCGCGGCAAGCTCGCTCTCGCTGGGGGGCAGATCGCGGAAGGCCAGCTCCAGCAGCTCGAACTGCCGCTGCTGCTGGGGGGTGAGCTCCATGCTCCAGCGACCCAGCAGGCGCTCGCGCGCGGGCACCAGCGGTGCCGCGGCGGGCTGATCCTGGCCTGTGGGGGGCTCGTCGGGCTGGGCAACCGGAGCCTGTGCCGCCGGCTCGGCAGGGGGCTCCCCACCCCCACAGGCCACGGCCGACAGCGCGCTGCCCAGGAAGAGGATGGCCAGGAAGCTGCGCATGGCGGACCCTCAGGGCAGGATGATGGGCGCCAGGCGGTACGACGAAGCGCCTGGACACCCCTAGCCTCTGAGCGCCTGGCAGGCACGGAATCGCGAAGTCGGACCCCAGAGGTCAACCCCAGGCTCGCGCCGAGCACTGCCAGGGTATGAGAGCCGCCCCCCCTCCCCCGGGCGCCATGCCAGCCCTCCCCCGCGCCGCGCGAGCTGAACGCCTGGAGCAGAGCTTCGAGCTGCTCATGGGGCTGGGGCTGGCCGCGGCCCCGCCCGTGCTCGCGGTGGGTGCCCTCATGGCACTGTCCATGCAGGAGCTCGGCGTACAGCAGGTGGGCGAGCGGCTGGTGAGCTGGGGAGGCGTGGGCGGCGGGGAGCGCGTAGGGGTGTGCCTGCCGGGCGACCCGCGCCCCGAGCCCGAGCCCAGAGAGCTGGTCCCCCTCGCCGACCGGGAGCAGCAGGATCCCCGGCCGCCTGAGACCGGGATCGCCTCCGAGCAGCCCTCGGAGCAGGGCGGTGGCTCGCCCGAGGCCCTGCCCATCCCCCTGGAGAACCCCGGCTCGCCCATCGGCCCCGCCCTGGCACAGGACGACGGCCCCGGCCGGCCCTGGGGCGAGGTGGACCACGACCTGCCCACCCACGCCCGGGCCGACGCGGGCACCGGCTCCAGCCACTCCAGCGCCACGCCGGTGGCCAGCACACCCAGCGCCGCGGGCTGGGCGGGGGCCACCCCGGAACACCGCGCCCTGTCCGGTGCGGCCGCCATGCGCTTCGTGGCCGTTCGGGGCGGCCGCTATCTCATGGGCAGCCCGCGCGAGGAGCCGGGCCGCTTCGAGAACGAGGGCCCCCAGCACCCCGTCACCCTCTCGCCCTTCTGGCTGGCCGCCACCGAGGTCACCCGCGCACAGTGGGCCTCGCTGATGGGCCCCGGCCGGGCCAGCCTGGGCGACCCCGCCCTGCCGGTGCTCGCGGTGAGCTGGTGCGACGCGGCCCGCTTCGCCAACGCCCTGTCCCAGGCCGAGGGCCTGCAGCCCGCCTACCGCTTCAAGGGCAGCTGCTCCCACGGGGGCACGGTGCACTGGAGCCAGGGCGCCGACGGCTACCGCCTGCCCACCGAGGCCGAGTGGGAGTTCGCCGCCCGCGCCGGAAGCCGGGGCCTCTACGCGGGCGGATCTCCGCTCCAGGCGGTGGCCTGGTTCGAGGCCAACGCCGCGGGCTCGCCGCGCCCGGTGGCCAGCAAGCCCGCCAACGCCCTGGGCCTGCACGACATGAGCGGCAACGCCTGGGAGTGGGTCTGGGATCACCTGGAGCACTACTTCCCTGACCCCGTGCAGGACCCCGTGGGCCCGGAGCGGGGCGCCGTGCGCATCATGCGTGGCGGCTCGTTCTGCTACGACGCCCGCTTCGCCCGCGTGGCGGATCGCAACTGGAGCCGCCCCGGCTACCGGGGCGAGAGCGTGGGCTTCCGCCTGGCGCGCTCCCTCGAGCCAGGCGACCTGGACGCGCTGGTGAGCGAGGGGGAGTGATCACTCGGTCAGGAACACCTGGTTCAGGTCTATCTCCAGGAAAGCCGGCTGGTCGCTCGCGCGCACCCAGCTTTCTCCGGTGCCACCCTCGTAGCTCACCCGGATAGCCAGATGGGTGGTGTCGTAGACCACGTCCCACACGTTGCTGCTCATGGCCGCGGTGCGGGAGATCAGCTCGGTCTGGTCCATGCCGATCTTGACCTGGGATCCGCCGTTGTCGGGGATCAGCTCCGCTCCGTCCCACTCCATGGCGGTGCCCTGCTCGTAGGCGGCGGTCATCTGGTACATGGGCCAGTAGCGCCCGGTCCAGGAGCCGCTCTCGATCATCAGGCCGGGCTCGTCGCGCATGGGGCCGTTGGCCGCAGCCTGGTGGATGCGCACCCCGTAGGCCATGGCCTCGTCGCCCCGGTACAGGGCGCAGGGCAGCGGGTAGCCGGTCTGGATGGGCTGGCCGCCGGACTCCACCTCCACGTAGTCGCCGGCCTCGTCCAGCACATACTCGCCCTGCTCGTCCACCTGGAACAGGCGCACGTCACCCTGGCCGTCGATCTCCACCGCGTCGGCCTCGGTGTTGACCAGCTCGGGATCGTCGGCGTGGGTGTACAGGGTGGCGGCTCCGTCGAGATCGTAGATGACCAGAGACTCCTCCACCGAGCAGTCGTTGTGGTGGTGGAAGATGCCCGTCTCCAGCCCGTTGCTCTCGAGGATCACCGCCTGGGCATCGGCTCCTTCGTTCCGTGGATCACCCCAGCTCACCAGGGCATTGTAGCCGATGGTGGGGGCTCGGTTGATGCCGTCTCCCACGTCGTTCATCAGGTAGGGCAGGGCGTCGTCCAGGTTGGTGGAGTTCTCCAGCGCCTCGCGCGCCCGCAGCAGAGCGGGCTCGGTGGCGATGCGCTCGAAGGGGCTCTCAGCGCCCACCGCGCCCACCGCGATGCCCTCGCGGCTGATGCCCGCCAGCACGCCCAGGTTGGCCCCCAGCCAGGAGATGCTGGCGTAGGGCACGCCCTCGTCGGGCACGTAGACCGCCACGGCCGCGTTGGTCCAGATGCCCGTGTCGGAGGAGAAGTCCATGTTGCGGGTCATGTACTGCCCGCCGTCGTCGGTGCGGTCGCCCCAGGCGGCGAAGTAGGAGCACTGCAGCAGGGGCCCGTTGTAGACGTGCAGGGGATCGGCGCTGCCCATCAGCTCGTCCTGGATGGCCCAGGCCTGGGGGTCGATGCTCATGTTGCTGGTGTCGGCGCCGTAGTAGTCCAGCAGGGCGTCGGTGTAGCCTGAGGAGATGTAGCCTGCGAGCCCTCCGAGATCGTCGAAGTTGAGCTGCGAGGACATGGCCAGGTCGATCAGGGTGATGATGCGCTGGGGCAGCTTGACCAGGTCGTCGTCGTCGTCGCCGTATTCCAGCTCTGCCGCCACCATGCCGTCGGCGAAGCCCTGGATCTCCTCGTGGAAGATGGCGGGGGTGTTGGGGCCGTACCAGGTCTCCCAGACCGTGTCCATCATGCCGCCCAGCATGGAGTCCATGGTCTCGGCGGAGCCGAGCCCGGCCTCTTCGGCCAGGGAGTCCATGTAGGTCCACCACAGGTCCAGCAGGTAGGGCCCCACCATGCGGCCGTGCTGGTAGCCCATGTGGTAGTGGTCGCCTTCGACCCGCAGGATGTACAGCGGCCCGCCCCAGGGGGTCTCGGTCTCGTCGATGCGAGCCAGCACGCCGCAGCCCTCGGTGTCGATGATCTCACCCACCGTCCACTGGTCGACGGGGGCGCTGCAGGCGGCGGCGGGGTCGGAGGAGTCGGCGTCGGGGCCGGGGCAGCCGGCGCCCAGGGGGAGCAGGACGGCCAGAGAGAGCGGAAGGAGGGGGCGTTTCATGGGATCTCCTGAAGGCCTCAGCAGCACACGAGGCAGCCAGCGTTCGCGTAGTATAGGGTCCGAACGCCTCGCTGTCCCTTCCTCCCTCAGCTTCCCCGCCCAGCAGCTCCTGAACGCCCCGTGCGGCCGCCACGCCTGGCTCGGCCAGGGCCCGACGGTGGAGAGCGGCTATCCGCGAGAACGCATGGCGTTCCTGCCCTTCCTGCTAGAGCAACCGCCCGCGGAAGGGCCCAGCGTTGCGCACGAGCAGGGTGGGCGGCAGATCGCGCACCAGCTCGAGCATGCGCTCCGCGTAGGCCAGCTCCTGGCCGGGGGGCACCAGGGGCAGGCCCAGCAGCACCAGGCGCGCGTTGCGCGAGTGGTGTCGGATGAGATCCGAGGGGGTCTGCCCCGGCTCGGGCACCAGCACCTCGATACGCGCCGCGATGCGGATGTCGGCCAGCATTGACTCGACCGAGCGCTCCACCTGCGCCGCCTCTCCGGCGGTGGCCACCACCGACCGCAGCACGACCCGCACGTTCCGCATGCCCTGGGACTGGGTGAGCAGGTGCGCCAGCAGCAGCATCAGGTCGCCGTTGTGCTGCTTGCCGCGCCACCAGCACACCAGCTCGCTGCGGGGCGAGTTGATGTCGGGCTGGGTGTAGCGCAGGATCAAGGTGCACTTCTCCAGACCTTCCAGCCTGCGCACCAGCCCCAGCAGCCGCGCCAGGCCGGGCGGGTTGTCATCGCCGGACCAGCCGAACATGGCGGTGTTCGAGCTGATCCCGGCGAAGCCATTGGCCTGCACCACGGTGATGATCCCGTTGTCCACCTGGGGCACCGCCGCCACCTCGCAGAAGGTGTTCAGCCCCTTGCCGTCCAGGAAGCGCTGGTTCTCGAGCTGCAGCTGCTCGGCGTAGGAGTGCTCCTCCACGTCGCCCTCGAGCAGCGTGGACACCGTGATGATGCCCCGCTCCTGGGACATCATGCAGGCCAGCCGGATCATCTGGTGGCTGCGGGGCACCTCGCGGGCGAAGACCAGCACGTGGGGACGCCAGTTGCGGGCATCGAAGCGCCCCTCGCGCAGCTTGTACAGCGCGTGCCGGGCCAGGGTGAACCACAGCCCGGAGCGCAGATCGCCCCAGGCCGCCTTCATGGTGCGGCGCGACAGCATCGTCCAGATGAGCGCCACCGCAGCCAGGGCCACCACACCAGCCAGGGGTTCGATGGCCACCATGGCCACAAAGCAGCCGAAGGCGCCGGCGAAGCTGACCCAGGCGGGGATGCGGATGCGCGGCCGGAAGGACAGCTCCCCCACCAGGCTCTCCAGCCCAGCGACGGCGTTGAGCGTGCCGTAGGTGGTCAGGAAGAACATGGTGACCACCGTGGCCACGGCGTTCAGATCGCCCAGCAGCACGCAGAGCAGAGCCAGCCCACCCGAGATGCGCAGGGCCAGCACCGGCTCGCCCGTGCGCGGGTGGGTGCGGGCCAGCACCCGCGGCACCAGCCCGTCGTCCGACAGGGCCTGCAGGGTGCGGGGCGCCCCCAGGATGCTGCCGATGGCCGAGGACAGGATCGCGCCCCACAGGCCCCCCAGCACGGCGAGGCCGAAGACAGCCAGCTCGGTCCAGATGAGCGAGTCGCCGCGCAGGGTGGCGGGATCGGCGGCCACGGCGAGCACCACGGGGATGCACAGGTAGACCACCAGGCCCACCAGCACCGACGCCAGCACCCCCCGCGGGATGGCCTTGCCGGGCTCCTCGAGATCTCCCGACAGGCTCACCCCGGCCAGCACGCCGGTGACCGCCGGGAAGAACACCGCGAAGACCCCCCAGAAGTCGGCGTCGACCCACTCGCCGTTGACCGGGGTCTGCAGCGGACCCCAGTCCACGCCGGCCACCAGCACAACCAGGCTGATGGCGATGAGCGCCATGATAGGTAGCTGGGCCTTGAGCGCCAGCTCGGTGCTGCGGTCGGCCAGCAGGGTGACCAGCACGATGATCACCGCCGCCGCGAGCTGCACCGGCACCTCGGGCCAGACGATGCGCAGGGACTCCGCCAGACCGAAGGCGTACAGCGTGAAGCTGAGGGTCTGGGACAGGTACAGGGGGATGCCGATGGCGCCCCCCGCCTCCAGCCCCAGGCTGCGGGAGATCAGGTAGTAGGCCCCGCCCACGCCCACGCGCATGTTGGTGGCCAGTGACGACAGGGACAGGGCCGTGGCCAGGGTGATGGCGTTGGCCAGCGCCACGATGAGCAGCGCCCCGCCCAGGCCGGCGTTGCCCACCACCCAGCCCATGCGCAGGTACATGATGACGCCCAGGATGGTGAGCATCGTGGGCGTGAAGACGCCGATGAAGGTGCCCAGCTTGATGGGCTGCGCTGGCGGGAGCTGCTGGCTCACCCAGCAAGCCTAGCAGGTTCACCACGACCAGGCAGCGCACCGCTCGGGGACACCGGCTGGTCCGCGGAGGTTAGGAGCAGCCGAAGGCCGCGCCACCGCGCGGTGCGGGAGGCCCCATGAGCATGCTCGACGCGCTGGTGCGCAAGGCCTGGGCCCAGGGCGCCAGCGATCTGCACCTGGAACCGGGCCTCCCCCCTGCCCTGCGCGTGCGCGGCCAGCTGCAGGTGCTGGAGGCCACCGTCTCGGGCGAACAGCTGCTGGCCGCGGCGCGCGGCCTGGCCCGCGGTCCCCTGTGGCAGGGCTTCCTGGAGCAGCGCTCCCTGGACCTGTCGCGGGCCATCGGCGGCGTGCGCTGCCGCATCAACATCTTCCAGACCACGCGCGGCGTGGCCCTGGCCGTGCGCCTGCTCACCAGCTTCCAGGCCACGGTCGAGACCCTCAACCTGCACCCCTCGCTGCGGGAGATCGTGCGCGCCCAGCACGGCCTGGTGCTCATCAGCGGCCCCACCGGCTGCGGCAAGTCCACCACCATGGCGGCCCTGGTGCAGGAGATCAACCAGGTGGAGGCGCGCCACATCATCACCATCGAGCAGCCGGTGGAGCACGCGCTGAAGCCCTCGCGCTCCTTCATCCGCCAGCGGGAGGTGGGCCGCGACACCCCCAGCTTCGAGCAGGCTCTGCTGGACGCCCTGCGCGAGGATCCCGACGTGCTGGTGGTGGGCGAGATGCGCCGGCCCGAGACCATCCGGCTCACCCTCGACGCCGCCGAGACGGGCCACCTGGTGTTCACCACCGCCCACTCCGGCAGCGCCACCGAGGCCGTCCAGCGGGTGGTCGCCGCGTTTCCCCCCACCCAGCAGGCCAGCGTCTGTGCCCAGCTCGCGGAGTGCCTGGTGGCGGTGGTGTGCCAGCGGCTCCAGTACCGCTCCGACCTGGGCATCCGCGTCCCCGTCTGCGAGATCCTGCGCGCTTCCGACCCCGTGCGCGCCATCATCCGCTCCAACAAGCTGGCCAAGCTGGCCTCGGTGATCATGACCGGCGGGGCCGAGGGCATGTGGACCTTCGACCGCTACCAGCGCTGGCTGGATGGCAGGGCGCGCTTCCACCTGCCGTCGCGCGCGGCTCCCGCACAGCACAGCGAAGAGCCCGCGGCCCTGGCCGCCCGGCCCGCCCGCTCCCGTCCCCCACGCGCCGATCCTACGCCCGCACCCACCCCAGCAGAAGACGGCGTCATCGACCTGGACGGCTCCGGCGAAGACCTGGACAGCATCCTGGCGGAGCTGGACTAAGGGCGCCACGAATGCAGGGGAGCGGTTCACTCGCTCCCGAGCCCCAGACCCCACGTCACCGGCTCAATCCTGCTCTGCGAACTCCACCCGGCGGTTGCGGGCGCGCTGCTCTTCGGTGTCGTTGGGCTCCCGGGGCCTGGACTCGCCGTAGCCGCGGACCTCCAGGCGTCCCTCCAGCCCGCTGTCCCTCCCCAGCAGCCACGCTCGCACGGCCTCAGCGCGCTCCAGGGACACCCGCTGGTTGGAGCTGGCGGATCCCACGCTGTCGGTGTGACCCTCGATGATCAACGCCGCCTCGGGATGCTCTCGCACCAGCTCCAGCAGGCGAAACAAGGCCCCCACACCCGCCGCGCCCGGGCTGGTGCTGCCGAAGTCGAAGTGCACGGCGATCTCGGCCAGCTGCGGGCCGAGGGGCTCCGGCTCGATCCGCTCCACCATCACGAGGCCGTCTGCGGCCGGCTCCCCTTCCACCGTCTCGGGCTCGGGCTCCTCGTCGGGGCAGCCGTCCTCGTCCTCGATGCCGTCCAGATCCTCCGCCTGGAGCGGACACTCGTCCACCCGGTCGGCCCAGCCGTCGCCGTCGTTGTCGATCTCCGGGCAGCCGTCCTGGTCCTCGAACTCGTCGAAGTCCTCGGCGACGTCGCGGCAGGCGTCGTCCTCGTCCGCCAGGCCGTCGCCGTCGTCGTCGAGATCCGGGCAGCCGTCGTGGTCCTCGAAGCTGTCCCAGTCCTCCCGCTCCTCGGGGCACAGATCCCGAGACAGGGGGACCCCGTCCTCGTCCCGGTCGGGCCGCGCGCTGCTGCCCCAGGACAGGCCCACCAGGGCCCGCCAGGCAGAAGAGGACACACCGTCCACCAGCCCGCCTCCTCCACCCGCCGTGACCCACAGCCCGGGCACCGCCTCCACCTGCGCGGCCAGCAGCGCCTCGGCGGTGGTCTCGCCGGGGGTGCGGAAGGGTGCGCCAGCCCGCGCCGTGCCCCAGGCTTCCCCCGCCACGGCCCAGCGCGCGTCGGGCAGGGCGAGGCGCCCGCCGGCCCGCGCCAGCAGCTTGTGCCCGTCCACCATGGTGTACACGGTGCTGCGCGGCTGGGCCCGGTAGCCCAGGGCGCTGGCCAGCTCCACGGGTCCGAGATCCAGGGAGGCCACCAGCTGGGGCTCCGCGCCGAAGCCGCCGCTGCCCATCCAGGCCTGGTCGTCCCCGGTGGGGATGCTCACCGGCAGCGACAGGGCCAGGCCCCCTCGCCGGCCGCTCACCAGGCCCAGGCGCCCGCGCAGGCGGAGATCGCCGAAGCCTCGCGCGGACAGCTCGCCCAGCTTCTGTCCCGGCGGCTGCGCCACCTGGTGCAGCACCACTGGCAGGACCGCCGCCAGCTCGAAGCCCTGCCCCAGCCCGAAGCCCAGGGCCAGATCCAGCTGGCTGCGATCGTCCACCAGCGGGCGCAGCAGCTCTCCGTCCGTGGCCGAGGCCACCACCACGGGCCGCGCCACCTGCTGCATGGTCAGCGCGCTGTGCAGCTCCATGCCCTCCAGCACCCGCCCGCTCCCGGTGGACAGCACCCCCAGGCCTGCGGGATCGAGCCGGAATGGGTTGGCGTCCACCGCGCTGTTCTGCGCGTCGGGGTGCTGCACCTGCGCCAGGACCGGCGAGGGCAGCAGGCCCAGCACCAGCAGGGCCAGGGCCAGCAGCAGCAGGAGCCCGAAGCTGGCCCAGGACGGATCCTGTCGCACAGCCGCGCGCGGCCGCGGCGAGCGACGCCGACGCCCCACCGCCAGCAGGACCAGCGACAGCGACAGCGGCGCCGCGACGCCCGGAGCGCCCCCCGCCACGGCGCAGGCCCGCCCGGCCCCGCCCAGCACCAGGCCGTCGTCCTCCAGCCAGCCCCGGCCGTCATCGCTGGGGTCCTTCGGATCCGTGTCGTGCACGCGCAGCTCGGTGCCGTCGTCCACGCCGCCGTTGTCGGAGTCGGTGTCGCGGAAGTCGGCGGTGCCGTCCCCGTCGCTGTCCTCCGGTGGCGTGTTCAGCAGATCGTCCCCCGCCTCCACGGCGTCGTCCACCAGGTCGTCATCCGAGTCGCTGTCCAGGGCGTCCAGCACGCCGTCGCCGTCCCAGTCGGGAGGTCCGTCGCCGCGACCCGTCAGCTCATAGCCGTCGCGGATGCTGTCGCCGTCGGTGTCCCTGTCCAGGGCGTCGGTGCCCGCCTCCAGCTCCAGGGCGTCGTCGGCGCCGTCCGCGTCGGTGTCCGCCTCGCGCGGATCCGTCTCACCGTCCGCCAGGCCCATCCAGCCGTCGCCGTCCAGGTCCTCCCGACCATCGGAGAGCCCGTCGCCGTCGCTATCAGAGCGGAGCGGATCCACCTCCCAGCGACCCCGGGCGCCGTCGCCGTTGGCGTCCTCGAGCCCGTCGCCCAGCCCGTCGCCGTCGGTGTCGGGATCCAGGGGATCGGTGGTGGTGCTGGGATCGGCGTCCCCCACCCAGCCCACCTCGAGCCCGTCCCACAGACCGTCGTCGTCGCTGTCCACGTCGTAGGGATCCGTGCCGAACAGCAGCTCCTCGTCGTCCAGCAGGCCGTCACCGTCGCGATCGGCGCCGCCATCGTCGCTGGGATCCAGGGGATCGGTGCCGTCCACCAGCAGCTCCGTGCCGTCGTCCACGCCGCCGCGATCCGTGTCCGCGTCGGCCGGGTGGGTCTCGCCGGCGTCCCAGGCGCCATCGCCGTCCGCGTCCTCCTCACCGTCCAGCAGGCCGTCACCGTCGGTGTCATCGAGCAGGGGATCCGTGCGGCTGGAGGGGTCGGAGTCGCTGGAAGCGCCCGTCTCCACCCCGTCGTCCAGGCCATCTCCATCCGTGTCCGACAGCAGGGGATCCGTGCCCAGCTGCAGCCGCTCCTGGCCGTCGCCGAGGCCGTCGCCGTCCGTGTCAGCCTGCAGCGGATCCGTCTCGCCCTCCTCGGGCTCCCACACCCCGTCGCCGTCCAGATCCTCGCTCATGTCCACCAGCCCGTCACCGTCGCTGTCGGCCAGGGTGGGATCCGTCTCGCCCTCCTCGGGCTCCCACAGCCCGTCGCCGTCCGCGTCCTCCTGGCCGTCCAGCAGGCCGTCCCCGTCGCTGTCCGCCACGGTGGGATCGCTGCTGCCCAGGCTGTACCGCCCGCCCACCTCCTGGCCATCCAGGTTCCCGTCGTCGTCCGTGTCGGGCTTGCAGGGGCAGGTTGGGCTGCCCCAGGCGCTGCGCAGATCGTACTCCTCCAGGGAGCTCAGCCCGTCAGCGTCTCCGTCCTGGCCCGCGTCGTCCGGGTCCCGGCCGTCCAGCGGCACCGTGCCGCTCTCGCAGATCCAGCTCCGACCCCAGGTCCACTCCCAGCCGTCGGGCAGCCCGTCGCCATCGGTGTCGGCCAGGTCTGCGCAGGTCTCGGTGGGATCGCAGATCCCGTCGCCGTTGCGATCCTCGCTGCCGTCGGGGCGACCGTCGCCGTCGCTGTCCGTGTCCAGCGGATCGGTGGTGCTGGTGGGGTCCGCGTCCGCCTGGAACCGCTCGAAGTCGCTGTCCTGGCGCCCCTCGAGGGTGCTCTCCGGCGCGGTCAGCCCCCGCTCCACGCCGTCCAGCAGGCCATCCCCGTCGCTGTCTGGCGAGCTGGGATCGAGCCCCCCCACCAGCTCACCGGCCTCCAGGATGCCCCCCTCGTTGCCGTCGAGGATCCCGTCGTCGTCGCTGTCCACGTCATCGGGATCCGTGACGAAGCCGTCGTCCAGCGGGAAGACCTCCTCCGCGTCGTACAGGCCGTCGCCGTCGCTGTCGAAGGCGTAGGGATCCGTCCCGCCGGCCGCCTCGAAGCGATCGGAGAGGCCGTCGCCGTCGCTGTCCGTCTCCGCGGAGTCGGGATCCATGGGATCCGTTCCGTCCTGCAGCTCAACCGGATCCAGCACCCCGTCCCGGTCCGAGTCGGATCCGCAGGCATCGGTGCCCAGCCCGCCCTCCAGCTCCTCGCCGTCGTCCAGGCTGTCGCCGTCGGAGTCGGCCTCCACCAGCGACAGGCACACGTAGCCCCGGTAACGCCAGGCGTGCTCGTCGCCATCGGCCAGGGCGTCGTCATCCGTGTCCGTGTCGAAGGGATCGCTCAGGTAGACCAGCACCTCCCAGCCATCGCTCAGGGCGTCGCCGTCGCTGTCTTCGGAGAGAGGATCGGTCTCATCGCCCTCCTCCGCCTCCCAGCAGCCGTCCCCGTCCAGGTCCCCGGCCCACCGGCCGTTCTGGTCAGCGTCCTCGTCGCCATCGGGGATCCAGTCGGCGTCGCTGTCAGCCTGGCCCGGATCGCTCCCCAGGGCGGCCTCCAGCGCATCCGACAGCCCGTCCCCGTCGCTGTCCGCGAGATCGTCCAGTCGGTCCAGAGGATCGGTCCAGTGGATCAAGACCTCGTCCCCGTCGGAGCTCCCGCCGCCGTCGCTGTCCGCCACCAGCGGATCGCTGCCCCAGACCTCCAGCTCGGCGTGGTCGTCCAGGCCATCGGCGTCGCTGTCGGCGTCCAGGGGATCGGTGCCGGCGAGCTGCTCCTCGCCGTCCAGCAGCTGGTCGTCGTCGCTGTCCACGTGGGTGGGATCGCTGCCGATCTCCTGCTCCTCGAGGTTTATCAGCTCGTCCCTGTCCGGATCGTCGCCGCCAGCGTAGAGCGCGATGCTGCCGAACCAGCCCAGCTCCCAGTCGTCGTCCAGGCCGTCCAGATCCTGGTCGCTCGCCACCCCCACCGCGGGCAGCAGCGCCCATCCCAGCAGGAGCCAGGACAGCAGGAGGCGGGCAGGGATGCGGAGCGGGCGCACGACAGACCCTCCGGGGCGCGGGTCCATGGTGCTGATCGGACCATCGCCCCTGAAGATGAAGCGCCCGGGGAACTTCCGGACCGAGGATCCGGGATCCCACGCGGTGCGCCGCCCGGGGACGCGCGATAGACGGCGCCTCTCCGAAGCAACGGGCGGGCACAGACAGGAGGTCGCTTGCAGCTCCCCAGGATCCCACCCGAGGCGCTGCTGGCCGCGGCCCTCGTGCTCGAGATGGCCGGCCTGGTGGTGGGCGGCCTGCTGCTGGGTGCCTGGCTCGATGCGCGCCTGGGCACGGCGCCGGTGCTGCTGGCGGTGCTGCCCTTCCTGGGCATGGTGGCAGGAATCTGGCGCATCATCCGCGTGCTCGAGAGCCGGACGCCGGACCCATGAGCGCGCCGGGCACCACCCTCGAGCTTGCAGCGCTGCTGGTGCTCGCGCTGGCCTGGACCTGTGGCGTGATCTTCGGCCTGCAGCCCGCCCTGGGTCTGCTGTGCGCCGGCGCCCTGGCCTGCGGGAGCTTCTGGCTCGCGGCGCGCCGGCTGGCGGGCACAGCCGAGCTGCTGGCCAACCGAGACCCGCTCGGCCCGCAGCTGCAGCTCGGGCGCACCTTGTTCGGCTCTGCGGTCCGCTGGCTGCTGGCCCTGTTCCTGCTCTGGCAGCTGCTGGAGCGCTTCCATCCTCTGGCGATCCTTGCAGGACTGGGCTGCCTCGTGGCTGCGATCACGCTACAAGCGTTCTCCCAGTTCCTGCAGAGCGAGCCCCAGCCTCGCGACGGAGCACGAAGGTGATCCCGGCCCTGCCTTCCTTCCAGCTGCCCCAGCTGCCCGATCCGAGCCACATGATGGAGCCGCTCACCAGCCACTTCAGCTGGTTCCACCTGGTTCCTGGCGTAGCAGACGACACCCTGATCCCCGGCATGCTGCACCGCGACGAGACCTACGTGGTGCTCGCCGCCTGGACCAGCTGCGCCGTGGTGGTCCTGCTGGGCTGGCTGGCCCGCCGCGGCCTGGACCGCGCCCGCGCCGCCGGCGGGGTCGACGCGCTGGTACCCGACACTACACTCTCGCCGCGCAACGCCATGGAGATCCTGATCGAGGCGCTGTACGACCTGGTGGAGTCCACCATGTCCCGCGCCGACGCCCGGATCTTCTTCCCCTTCCTGGGCACCCTGTTCATCTACATTCTGGTGTCCAACCTGCTGGGGCTGGTGCCGGGCTTCCTGCCCGCCACCTCCTGCGTCTCCAACAACCTGGCCATGGCGCTGATCGTCTTCGTGACCTTCAACATCGCCGGGCTGTGGAAAAACGGCCTGACCTACGTCAAGCACCTGGGCGGGCCCATCCTCGCCCTGGCCTGGTTCTTCTTCTGCATCGAGACCATCGGTCTGTTCGTGCGGCCGCTGTCGCTCACCCTGCGCCTCGCAGGCAACATGTTCGGTGACCACACGGTCTTCGGCATCATGAGCGACCTGGTGCCCGCCGTGCTACCCGCGGGGCTGTTGGGGCTGGGCATGTTCGTGTCCTTCATCCAGGCCCTGGTCTTCATGCTGCTCACCACTGTCTACATCGGCCTGGCAGTCGCTCACCTGGACGAGCACTAGCCACCCTGATCAATACGCTCTCGTCTCATGGAGGAGCGATGAAGTCGAGATGGTTCATGCTGCCGCTGCTCGCGGTCTCCGCCCTGTTCTCCACGGCCACCATGGCCCAGGAGCACGCAGCCGAAGCCGCCACCGCCGACGAAGGCGGGCTCGCCCTGATCGGCCTGGGCGCCGGCCTCACCATGGGTCTGGCCATCCTGGGCGCCGGCCTGGGCCAGGGCCTGCTGGCCAGCAAGGCCATGGAAGGCATGGCGCGCAACCCGCAGGCGGGCGGTCGCATCCAGATCGCCATGCTGCTGGCGCTGGCCTTCCCCGAGTCCCTGGTGCTCTTCGGCCTGGTCATCGCCTACATGCTCGTCTCCGCCAAGGTCATCGGCCTGGGCGCGGGCATGGTCATGGGCTTCGCCATCCTGGGCGCCGGCCTGGGCCAGGGCCTGCTGGCCAGCAAGGCCATGGAGGGCATGGCGCGCAACCCGCAGGCGGGTGGTCGCATCCAGATCGCCATGCTGCTGGCGCTGGCCTTCCCCGAGTCCCTGGTGCTCTTCGGCCTGGTCATCGCCTACATGCTGGTCTGATCCAGCCGTCCACTCGCGCCGCCCCCAGAGCCCGGCCTGCCGCTGGGCTCGTCGTGTTGGATCCTTGCTCCAAGAACCTGACTTCCGCCGCTTCGGCGGTGGTTTCGCGTGCATCCCCCGCGCCTTTCGGGTAGGGAACCCGCCCCTGGGGTGTTGCTGAGACCCCGAAGCACGGAGGCACCATGTCCCGCACGCTCACCCTGTTGGCCCTGTCCTCCCTCCTGGTGGGCGTCGCCCACGGCAAGAAGAAGAAGCAGGAAGCCCCCCCGCCGTTGGGCTGGCACACCGTACCCGCCACCAAGAAGGACCCGGGCTGGCGCGGCGAGTGCTACTTCGCCCCCGACTGGGAAAAGCTCGCCACCACCGATCGACGCATCGCCCGCCAGGAAGCCCTGGCCGCCATGAAGAGCCAGTGGCAAGGCCAGCGAGAGGAATTCGTCTCCTTCGACAACGCCACCATCGAAGACGTGGAGATCACGCTGCTGGGCCGGCCCGAGCACATCGAGGAGATCGCCACCGAGAACACCGGGTACTGCACCGCGGTCATGAGCTCCGGCGCCGACACCGGCTCCTGGGGCTCCTGGCTGGGCGGCATCACCGCCCGCCTCACCGCCGGTGAGTGCAACACCCCCTTGGACTACCAGCTCATCCAGTATCTCGAGGTCAACACGGGCTGGCAGGAGCAGATCCCCTTCTGCCAGGGCGACCGGGCGGTCATCGCCGCCAGCGTCAACGACATGTACCGCGTCAGCGAAGGCGGCGATTGGATCAACGCCGACGGCGACCTGATGCAGCCCTCCACCAACCCCGACCTGCCCTGCAACTTCGAGGGCTGCTTCGTGGGCCAGCTCATCGGGCGCTTCGTCACCGAAACCGGCGTCGAGACCGTCTTCCCCGTGGGTGTGTCCAAGCTGTTCGAGGCCCCCGAGCACGGCACCTTCAGCTTCGCCATCAACGACGACACCTACTACGACAACAGCTGGCGCAGCCAGGGCACCATCACCGACCACGCCGCGGTGACGGTCACGCCAGCAGACTAGCGCCGACGCCTCCCAGCAGCGCAGGGCGGTAGCCAGCATCCGCGCTGTCGCATAGGTGATCCACTCCACCCCAGGCGAGAGCTGCGCGTGGAAGCGTCCACCACCACCGACCCGTCCTCCCCCGAGGCCCCGGCACCGCGCTCCGGCAGCTCCCTGCGGCGCCGCCTGGTGTTCAGCCTGGTGCCCGTGGTGGTGGTCTTCGGGGGTGGCGAGCTGCTGGTGCGCCTGCTGGACTGGCCCTCGGCCTGGGAGTCCACCCCCTTCGAGCACAACGAGCCCTTCTGGCAGACCGATCCAGAGCTGGTGAGCGACACCTTCCCCCACCGCGAGCAGAGCACCGAGTTCTCGGTCTCCACCGACGCCAACGGGCTCCGGGCTCCGATCCACCAGCAGGGCAAGCCCGCCGGGGCCTTCCGCCTGCTGTTCCTGGGCTGCTCCACCACCTTCGGCTGGGGCGTAGACAACGCCCAGTCCTACCCGGCCCAGGTGGAGAAACTGCTACACGAGCAGGGCTTCCACCAGGTAGAGGTCATCAACGGTGGCCAGCCTGGGCACAGCTCCTTCCAGGGCATGTGGCTGTACAAGAACGTCGGCCGCGACTACCACGCCGACGTGGTGGTCTTCAGCTACGTGGTACAAGACGCCCGCAAGGCCGCCTACACCGACCGCTCCCAGGCCCTGCTGCAGCAAGACGCCCGCTTCCTCAAGCAGAACCTGCTCTACCGGAGCCGCCTGTACCTGGGCCTGCGCACCTTCATCGACAGCAAGCGCATGACCGCCAAGGAGCGCGAAGAAGAAGGCACCGAAGGAGTCTACCGCGTCTCCCGCGAAGAATACGTAGAAGCCATCCGCGAATTCGTCGCGCTCACCGAAGCCGACGGCGCCCAGCCGGTGCTGTTCGACTTCCCCCTGGAGCGCTCCGGCTACACCCGCGAGCACCGCCGCCTCATGCGCATCGCCGGCGAGGAGCTCAACATCCCGCACATGCAGATGCAACAGGAATTCGAGCAGCTCTCCACCCAGCAGACCCTCTACTTCCCCAAGGATCGCGGCCACGCCAACGCCCAGGGCAACCTGCTCATCGCCCAGCGCCTCGCCACCTTCATGCGCGAGCGCAACCTGCTGCCCACCGCCACCGGAGACAAGTGATCATGCCCCGCGACTCCACAATCGTGCTGCTCACCCTCGACGAGATCGACGGCCTGCGCCAGCTCTGGGACCAGATCCCGGTGGACGAGTTCGACGCCACCATCTGCATCGACGGGGGCAGCACCGACGGCAGCCGCGAATTCCTGCACGAGCGCGGCGTCCCCATCTACGACCAGCCCATCGCCGGCAGGGGCGTGGCCTTCCGCGTGGCCGCCGACGTGGCCACCACCGACCGCCTCATCTTCTACAGCCCCGACGGCAACGAAGACCCGGCCGATATCGTCCGCCTGGATGATTTGCTTCTCGGCGGCGCGCGGCTGGCCATCGCGGCGCGCTTCGGGCCGGGGGCGCGCAACGAAGAAGACGAAGAGCTGCTGCAGGCCCGCGCGCGGGTCAACCGGGCGCTCACCTGGCTGGCCAACAAGCTCTTCAACAGGGGGCCCTGGGTCTACGACACCATCAACGGCTTCCGCGCCTTCCGGCGCGCCGATCTGCTGGAGCTGGACACCTCGGTCAAGCGCTTCCCCATCGAGTACCAGACCTCCCTGCGCGCCATGGCTCGCGGCTGGCCCATCGCCGAGGTCCCCACCCAGGAGCTGCCCCGCGCCGGCGGCGAGTCCAAGTGCCTGTCCTGGCCCGTGGGCAAGGACCACCTCAAGGTGCTGCTCACCGAGCTGCCCAACTCCCGGTTCCTGCGCGGCTCCAGCTGATCGCTAGTTGGTGATCACCCGCCCGAAGTGCAGCCAGCGGCGCACCAGGGTCGAGGTCATCTCGCCCTCGGCGAGCAGCCTCCCGGCTTGCCTGCCCAGCTTGATGTAGTTGGCTCCGTGGGCCAGCTGGATCAGGGGCCACGGATGGCGCCGCAGCACGCTCGAGCGGCTGAGGCCGCGCAGCATGGGCACCGGCACGAAGGACTTGGACAGCAGCTGGATGAGGCTGATCCAGAAGGTGTGCTCCACCGGGCGCGGGTACTGCAGGTTGACCCGGTGCTGGTAGAAGGTGCGCGTGTTGTCGGGGCCCTCCACCTCGTAGGGTGAGATGCGGCCCTCGTCCAGCAGCTTGCGCGCCACCTGCGAGCCCGGGAAATACGTGATGGAGAACAGGTAGAGATCGAAGGGATGGGGGAAGGTGGCCACCATCTCGAACATGGCCCGCAGATCGGCGTCGTTGGACTCGGGATCGTCGAAGATCAGCTGGAAATGGGGGTAGATGCCAAGGCGGTGGAGCAGCTGGGCGATCTCCACCACGTTGTCGTCATCGGCGAAGCGATCGTAGAGATCCGCGTTGACGCGCGCCGAGGCCTGCACCCCCATGTACACGCCGGCCAGGCCGGCAGCCCGCAGGGCGGTCATGCGCTGCTCGTTGACCAGCTTGGGCTCCACGAAGATCTCGAAGGGCAGCCCCACCTCCACAGGCCAGCGCTCGCAGAATTCGGCCAGCCAGGCCTTCTGGAACACAAAGACCTCGTCGTCGAAGCGCACGCGCTTGAAGTCCCAGCGCTCACGGGCCTGCTTGATCTCCGCCAGGGCCGAGTCCACCGAGCGGTAGCGGTACCAGCGCTGGCCCTTGTAGATCTCGTTCTGGAAGGTGGAGTTGTAGCAGTAGCCGCAGCGGTAGAGGCAGCCCCGGCTGGCCATCATCTGGAAGACCGGATCGCCGCGCATGGGGTCGCCCTGCTGGTAGGAGCGACCCATGATGAAGTACTTCTGATCGTGGCTGTGGAAGTCGCGGAAGGGCAGGGCGTCCAGATCGCACAGCAGGGGGCGCAGCTCGTTGCGCACTGGCTCTCCGGGCACATCGCAGATCCACAGGTTGCGCAGATCCTTGAAGGGCTTGCCCCGCTGGAGCCGCTCGCAGAGCTCCACCAGGGCTTCGTCCCCCTCGCCCCGAAGCAGCAGATCCGCGCACGCCACGCAGTCCTCGGGCACCAGCGTGGGGTGCTTGCCGCCCCAGATCACCGGCAGGTCGAGCCCGCTCCACACCAGCTCGGTGAGCTGCCGCGCCAGGTTGAAGTAGGCCGAGGCCCGCACCGAGATGGCCACCAGGTTGACCCGCTCACGGCGCAGCACGCGCAGCAGGTTGTCCAGCTCCTGCTGGGTGGGGGGCTGCATGTGGTTGGAGATCCAATCCTTGAAGTAGATCTCCACCGCGTGGAAGCCGGCCCGCCGCAGCACCGCCGCCAGCAGCCGCACCGCGTTGTTCTCCACGTCGTACAGCGACACGAGCGCCACCCGCGGCCCCTCGATGGGGGCGTGGCGGAGCAGCTGCTGGATGCGCTGGGACATGGAGTTTCCTGCTCGAGGGGCCGGGAGCCACCGAGCCAGCCGGGTTGCGGCAGCGCGGCGCTCACCAGCGTATCCGGTGCGACGGCCCGCTCGCACCCACCTGCCAGCCTTGGGGGGCGGCGTTACACTCCGTGTCCTGCCAGCCCCCCTCCCGCGGGGCGGCACTCGGAGGACGGGTGAGCCAGCAGCCAGCGACCATCCACGACGGCCCTGTGGTGATCGTCGGCGCTGGCGTCACCGGCATGATCACCGCCCAGCTGCTGGCCGAAGCCGGCGCCCAGGTCATCGTCATCGAGAAGATGGACGCCCTGGGCGGCCTGGCTCGGTCCTACAAGTACGACGGCTTCGTCTTCGACGTGGGGCCCCACCGCTTCCACACCGCCAACGACGACGTCTCCGCCTACCTGCAGCGCGTGCTGGCCGAAGACCAGGTGGTCTTCCCCCGCCGCAGCGAGGTGTACTTCGGCGGCAAGTACTACCTCTGGCCCCTCAAGCCCCAGCAGCTGCCCCAGCTCCCCGCCTCCATGGCCCTCAAGAGCGGCCTCGATCTGCTGGTCAACGGCCTGCGCGACTACAGCGACGACAGCTTCGAGAACTACGTCCTGCGCCAGTACGGCCCCACCCTCTACGCCCACTTCTTCCGCGACTACACCGAAGACTTCCTGGGCCGCTCACCGCGCGAGACCCACCCCGACTGGGCCAAGGCCGGCATCAACCGCGCCATCATCGACGACAAGCTGCAGATGCAGAACATCTCCCAGCTGGCCAAGTCCACCCTCAAGCAGCTCAAGAGCTCCCCCTCCATCGACTTCATCTACCCATCAGGCGGCATGTTCACCATGTGGGACCTGGTGGCCCAGCGCCTGGTGGCCAAGGGCGCCCGCATCCTGCTGGGCACCGAGGCCACCATGGAGGCCCGAGGCGATCGGGTCGTAGCGGTGCACGCCAGCGACGAGCGCATCGAGCCGGGCCTGGTCATCTGGACCGGCCCCATCAACCAGGCCGCCCAGGGCCTGGGTATCGAACCCTTCAACCTCGACTACCGCGCTCTGCTGCTGTTCAACGCCATGGTGGAGCACGACGTCCAGCACCCCTACCAGTGGTGCTACTACGGCGAGCGCGAGATCAGCTTCCTGCGGGTCTCCATCCCGCGCTTCTTCGATCCCAGCACCGCCCCCGCCGGCACCACCGGCCTGTGCGTGGAGCTCACCTGCCAGCCCGGCGACGAGCGCTGGCGGCACGGCGAGCGGCTCACCGACTGGGTGGTGGACGATCTCATCAAGGTAGACCTCATCCCCGACCGCTCCGTGGTGCACGACATACGCCTGGAGCGCGTGCCCGAGGCCTACCCCATCTACCACCGCCGCTACCCCGAAGACCTGGACAAGGCCCAGCAGGCCTTCGCCCGCTTCGACAACCTGCACATGGCGGGTCGCACCGGCACCTTCTGGTACAACAACATGGACCACTGCATCGAGGCGGTGTTCACCCTGGTCAAGCGCCTGCTGCGCGAGGTTGGCCGCACCGGCATCGAAGACGCCGATCTGGCCAGCGGGATCGACTAACCCTCAGGTGTCGACACCCACCTCTCCCGACCGCCAGAACTGGCTGAGAACGGTCTCTTACGCGCTGTCTGCCGCTGCTATGTTCTGCCGCGTGGAGCTGGCTGTCCGCCGGTCCATGCACCCGAAACACACGGAGCACAAGGGCTCCAGAGGGAGGAACGATGGCAAAGCAGCTGGTTCAACGCGTGCGAGGAAGGGCCGGTGAGGTAGTCCTGCTGGAGCTCGAGGTGCGACGCCTGATCAACAGCGCGGGCACCGGGCCGGGCACCTGGACCTACTACAACTGCGGCACGATCTACGAAGACGTGGCCCCCCTGCTGCAGGCCATCCAGATCCACGTCCTGTGCGAGGAGCGCTCCTCGGCGAACATCTCCTACAAGATCCGCACCCAGATCTCCTTCGACGGCCAGGAGTGGCTCACCGCCGGCGACGTGTTCGCCGCGCAGAACGCCGACAGCTACTCCATCGGCGCGGAGTTCACCGACACCACCTCCTTCGGGCGCTTCATCCGCTTCCATATCGGCGTGGACGACGGCGGGGCGATGGGGTCGGCGGTGCTCTCGGTCACCGCGGCCTTCAAGTTCCGCACCTGATCCTCCACCGCGGGCCCTGCCTGTGAGGGCCCCGGCACTGCTCAGCGGCGCACGGGCCCTGGCGCTCGGCGTCCGGGCCCGTTCACCCGAAGCGTGGGGATCTGATCATGAGCAAGCGAATCGTCCGGCCGCAGGACCTGGGTAGCACACGGCGTGCCGGTGCCAACAGCTCCGCGCAGGGCCTGCTGCGCACCGCCACGGTGCTCCGTAGGGAGGACATGACGGTGCCGGACGCGAAGATGGCGAGTGAAGGGCCGCGGCAGGACGAGGTTGAGCCGCTGATCCCCGAGGGCGTCGAGCCCGCCGAGACCCCCTCGGTCCTGCTGCAGGACATCGTGGACCTGTTCGCCTGCCTGCGCGACGGGCACGGCATCGAGCCCCATCCCTACGGAGAGGACGAGGACCCCGAGATGGCCTGGGAGATGAGCAGAGACGGGCAGTGGCCCAGCGCCAGCTCAGCCTCGAGCGCGCGCCTGGGCAATCAGTGCATATCCACCCAGGTCGTGACCGACGCCGGGTCGCCGGGCCGGTC
>CAZEJJ010000062.1:0-1391 GCA_964512185.1 uncultured Enterobacterales bacterium
CCCGGGGCGGCGCCGGCGCCGGCTACCCCGGGCCTTGCGCTCGCGGCGGCGGCGCGCCCCCGGCGCGGCGGCGCGCGCCGCCGCCCGCGGGGTCCGGTGCGTCTGGGGGCGATCCTGTTGACAGGGCCGCGGCGGCCGCCTACTCTCCGCGCGCTTGGAGCTGCGTGGAGAGAGCATGGAGAGGAGTTCGCGTTGGCCCGTGCTGCTGGTGGCGGCGCTGCCCCTCCTGGTGGCTGCGTGCCCGCCCGCCGTGCAAGAGCCGCCCCAGGACACACAGCCGGTGGAGGACACCGCCGACACCGCGGTGGAGGAGCCCGGCCCGGTGGCGCCTCTCAATTCCAGCCATGAAGGTTGGGACGATCCCCTCTGCTGGTCCTGCCACATGCGGCCCGTGACCCACTACTCGCGCCTGCTGCCCCACGAGTGCGTGCCCTGTCACGGCAAGAACGGTTCCGGCTACAGCCACACCGACATCTACCCCTGCTACGAGTGCCACGAGCGTGTGCACGGGCTGCAGCAGCAGTTCCCGGATCCCGACAGCTGCTTCGCCTGCCACGAGTACCCCTGGTAGCGGGATCTACTCGGGTGATTCTTCGGGGAACAGCCAGGGGCCTGCGATCTCGCGGGTGACCTGCAGCCGCAGCTCCAGCAAGGCGATGCGGCGCTGCAGGGCCACCACCTGCTCGTCCTCGGTGGCCGTCTCGAGCTGGGCGCGAGCCTGGGCCAGCTCGCGGTACACCGGCTTGACCTGGATGAGTGGATCATCGCCCTTGGGCCGGTTCCAGGTGTTGTTGTCGGTCCACAGGGGCTCGGCCCTCAGGTCCGCCAGCTCCACCCGCTGGACGCCGCGGCCGTAGTCCTTGCGCACCGCGGCGAAGCGCAGGGCGAGCCCGTCCCGCGGGCAGGCGGACCGCGGCTTGTTCAGGCCCTGCACGTACCAGCGGCTCTGGTTGGAGATGAAGTTGCCCAGGCTGTAGGCCGCCAGGGTGATGCGGCCGTCGGCGGCCTGGTACACCTCCACCCCCTGCAGCACGTGGGGGTGATGGCCCAGGATCACGTCCACGCCGCCCTCCATGAGCCGGTGGGCCAGCTCCACGTGCACGGGCCGAGCGCGGGTCTCATACTCCTCGCCCCAGTGCACCGAGAGGATCACCAGCTCTGCGCCCGCGGCGCGGGCCTGGGCGGCGGAGGCCAGCACCGCTCGCTCGTCCAGGAAGAAGCTGCAGGGCTCCTCGTCGCTGGCGTTCATGGCGTCGTTGAACAGGCCGGTGGCCGCCAGGAAGCCCAGCTTGATGCCGTCGACCTCCACGATGCGGGCCCGGCGCGGGGCGGGGCCCCCCCCGCCCCCCCCCCCCCCGGGCCGCCCCCCCCCCGGGGCGGCGGGCCCGGGG
>CAZEJJ010000062.1:1401-37539 GCA_964512185.1 uncultured Enterobacterales bacterium
CAGGGCGGCGTTCAACTGGCCGGGGGCCGCCAGGACCCCCTGCTTGATGCCGTCGACCTCCACGAGGGGGGCCGGGGGCGCGTGGGCGCAGGGGCGGCCCGAGCCCGCGTAGAGCAGCGCCGAGGCGTCGAGGCGATCCAGGGTCTCGACGAAGCCATCGCGCAGCTGGTCGTAGACGTGGTTGTTGGCGAAGCTCAGCAGGTCGAAGCCGGCGTGCTCCAGGGCCTGCAGCAGCACGGGCTGCACGTTGAAGACCTCCTCGCGGGTGCCGTGATCGTGGTCGGGCGCCACGGGGGTCTCCAGGTTGCCGAACGCCAGATCAGCGCCGGTGAGCAGCGGGCTCACCTCCTGGAAGAGCAGGTCGTAGCCAGCATGGTTGGTGGTGGTGCCCTGCTCGTCCCGCTGGTCGGCGACCCGGGCGCTGCGCTTGACCATGCCGTGCATCATGATGTCGCCCACGGCGACGATCTCCACGCGGGCCAGCTCCGTCGGTCCGCCCCGGGCTGGCTCGGCCCGGGCGGTGGCGGGCGCGCCCGTGGGGTCCAGCGCGGGTGGCGCGGGTGCGCCGCGGTGGCAGGCCAGGGCCAGCAGCGCTGGCAGCCAGGCGGAACGGGGCAGCGACATGGCAGCTCCAGCGAGCAGGGCGGGGAGGCAGCAGTCTAGCCTTCTTCCTCGTAGTACGGCCAGCCGCGTCGCTCGCGCTGGCGTTCCCACTCCGCGCGCTCGTCCTGGCTGTGGAAGTAGCGGTAGCGGCGCAGCGCGTCTTCGCCGTGACAACCCGAGCAGAAGCCTTCCCAGTCGTCGCGCAGGAAGCTGGACTGGGTGTCGCCTTCCCCCTGACCACCCTGTCCGCCCTGCTTGGGGCTCCAGAAGTGGGGGTCATGGCAGGTGAGGCAGGCGATGCGGCCGATCTGGGTGTCGTCGGTGGCCTGGCCCTGGGGATCGTACAGGGGCAGCTCACCGGTGTTGGACCAGGGGAGGTTGGCGGAGGTGAGCAGCAGATCGGTGGGATGACCCCAGGCTGGCACCTCGGTGGCGTCCAGCTCGTTGCCCGGCTGGTGGCAGCCCAGGCAGGCCCAGCTGGCGGGGCCATCTGGGGAGCCGGGCACGGCGGGGCCGTCCCAGCCGTGGCGGCTCCGGGAGCCGTGCACCTGGTGACAGCTGGAGCAGAATCCAGCCCAGGCCATGGCGTCCAGCATGTGGGAGTCCGCGGCGCCTGGTCCCTGGCGGAGATCGTGGTCCGAACCCAGCGCCGGGCGCAGCTCGGCATGGCATGGCAGGCAGGTGCCGGCGTCGGAGCCGGGGCGCCGCAGCAGGTAGGGATTGTCCTCGCTGGATGGGGCGTGGGTGTCGTGGCAGGTGAGGCAGCCCATGTCACCGGCCGTGCCCAGCTCGAGGCTACCGGCGGCACCCACGGAGGGCAGCAGGTCCGGGGCGGGGTTGGGCTCGAACAGGGGGTGCCCCTCCTGGGGGCGGATCACCGCCGCCACCTGGGCGTCGCGTCCATCGTGGCAGCTCAGGCAGCCGGTGGGGTCCAGCAGGTCGCCCCCGCAGACTCCCAGGGAGGGCCCCACGGCACCGTGCAGAGTGTGGCACTCCAGGCAGGCGGACCCGGAGCGGCAGCTGCGCCCCTGCATGCCGTGGCCACCACCCGCCATCTGCTGCTGGCTGGGATGGCACACGAGGCAGCGTTCGGCGGTGACCAGGCTGGGCTGGAAGGCCAGGTCGTCCACCGCCCCGTGGATGCCGTGGCAGCTCAAGCACTCCACGGTACCCCCGGGCCCCAGCACGGCGCCGGCTGCGGCCAGCTGTTCGACCGCGGAGGGATCGGCCAGGGGCTCACCCACCGGGTGGTTGCGGGGACCGCGGTCAGGGGAGACCCCGGTGTGGCAGGTGAGGCAGGCGCTGGACTCGGCAGCGGCGGGCAGCAGCAGGCTGGCGCTGGCGGCGTCGCCCCTGGTGCCTGCGCCGTGGGCTCCGTGGCAGGCGGTGCAGTCCACCGCCTGCACCTCGCGAGCGATGGCGCTGATGCCCGAGCGCTGCACGCCGCGGGGCAGGTCACCGGTGGGGTGGCCTGCCCGGGCGGGTGCGGCCCCGGCCAGGGCGAGGGCCGCCGCGAGGAGGCTCGCCAGCGGCACCTGTAGGCGGGAGCGACGGAGCGGGACGTCCATGCTCGGCATGCTGGCTTCCGTGGGCTTGCTGCTCCCCCATCATCGCTCTCGGCAGCGTTCTCAGCTTCTGTTTGGCTCGTCTAACTGAATGAAAACTGCTCCCTGTCACAGCTGGTGCGTGATGTTGCATGGGGGGCATGGTCGAGGCCGTCGTGCCTCCAGTAGGATCAGGCCGGCCCGCTGTCGTCGCTCGGCCCCGGGCGCGGCGCCCATAGGAGCCAGCCGTGAAGCGCCTCCCCTGTCTGCTCGCCTTGTCTGTCGCCATCCTGCTCGTCCTGGGAACAGGGAGCGCCAGGGCCCAGGGCGACCATGTGCAGCTGGAGCCGGAGCCCGACCTGCCCTCGGCGCAGGTGGCGGAGCCGGCGCCGGCCGATGCTGTGCCCCAGGCCAGCTACCTGGCGGGCTCGGCCGATCCCGAGAACTGCTTGTCGTGCCACAAGTTCAGGGGCCTGAGCACCTTGGACCCGGAGACCGGCGAGCTGCGCCTGTTCTTCTGCAGCGCCGAGTACTACGCCCACCAGGCTGGCCCCCACGCTCGCCTGCGCTGCACCGGTTGCCACGCAGCCGAAGAGTACGATCAGATCCCCCACACCCCGCAGACCGCCGTGGACTGCACCCAGACCTGCCACCTGGTGCCCGCCAGCGGGGTGGAGGTGGAATTCTCCCACCAGGAGGTGGCCGAGCGGCTGCTGGACTCGGCCCATAGCCCGGAGGAGCTGGCCGAGCTGGAGTGGGAGCGGCCGCTGCTGCGGGAGGGCCAGTCACAGTGCCTGTACTGCCACGACCAGCCCGTGTTCCGCCAGCCCGAGCTGGAGCAACGCAGCCACCGCGGCTTCGAGGCCACGGCCCGCTGCGACACCTGTCACGACGAGCGGCTGCCGGTGCGGGTGGACTACTACATGAAGCACGCTGTGAGCCGCCTGCAGCCGGCGCGTCCGGTGCGCCAGCTGGTGCAGGTCTGCGCGGTGTGCCACTCGGAGCAGGCCATCACCGAGCAGATGGGCAGCCACGACGCTGTGGCCAGCTACCTGCACAGCTTCCACGGCAAGGCCAGCCTGCTGGGCAGCCAGGAGACGGCCACCTGCGTGGACTGCCACGCCTACGAGACCGGCGACGTGCACCTGATGCTGTCGGCCGGCGACGAGGCGGCGCCCACCAGTGAGGAACGCCTGGGGGATACCTGTCGCTCACTGGACTGCCACCCGGCGGCTCCTCCGGGCATCAGCTCAGCGGCGGTGCACCTGGAGATCGATCCGGGTGCGCGAAACATCGAGTTCTATGTAGCCTCGTTCTTCGTGCTGCTCACCGCCGGGGTGATGAGCCTCTACTTCGTGTGGATCCTGCTGGAGCTGTTCAACGCCGCCGTCCGGCGCGGCTGCCCGGAGCACCACCGCATGGTGCGGCTGGCGCGCAAGCTGCTGGCCCACCCCCAGGGGCGCGAGCTGCTGCAGCGCCTCACGGTGCACCAGCGCTTCCAGCACTGGGCGCTGGCCATCTTCTTCTTCGTGCTCGTGCTGACGGGCATGCCAATCAAGTTCGCGGACGATGCCTGGGCTGCGGCGCTGGTGCAGGCCCTGGGCGGCTTGAGCTACGCCCGCGCCCTGCACCGCATCGCGGGTGTCATCCTCTGCGTCGCGTTCCTGTACCACCTGGTCTACATGCTGGTGGTGGGGTGGAAGCCCCTGGTGGCCACGCTGCGCCAGCGGTCCATGAGGGCGCTGGTCAAGCTGCTCTTCGACATCCCGGTGATGATCACCCTCACCGACGTGAAGCAGTTCCTCGAGCTGTTCCTCTACCTGGCGTTCCTCCGCAAGGAGCGGCCCCTGCACCGGCACTTCAAGTTCTCGGAGAAGTTCGAGTACCTGGCGGTGTTCTGGGGCATGGCCATCATCGGCTTCAGCGGCATCGCGCTGTGGGTGGGCCCCATGGTGGCGAAGCTGCTGCCAGGCTGGGTGCTCAACTTCGCCTTCATCGTGCACTCGGACGAGGCCTACCTGGCCTTCATCTACATCGCCGTGGTGCACCTGTTCACCGTGATGTTGGCGCCGGCGGTCTTCCCTCTCTCGCTGGGCAGCCTCACCGGTGACGCTCCCGCCGAGGAGCTGGTGGAGGGACATCTGGGCAGCCTGCTGGAGGTGGCCGAGAAGCTGGGCGTGACGGTGGACGAGGAGCCCGCGCACCGGCCTGGTCTGCTGGCGCTGCTCGCTGGCCTGCTGCGCCGAGGCTACGCCCTGGCTCTGCTCGTGGTGGTGGCGATGGTCTGCTATGGCTCCATGCACTTTCTAGGCAGCCTGCTGTTCACCCGCCCAGCGGCGCCCGCGGAGATCCGCGAGATCCCGCGCTGGCTGGATGCCGACAGCCTGAGTCAGCCGGGGCATGCGCACGCGGGAGTCGGCGCCGCCACCGAAGAGGCCGAGCTCCAGACGCGGGGCCCGCTGGCTCACTTCCACAAGATCCCCAACTGGTTCATCCCCGACAACGCCAACAGCTGCACCACCAGTGGCTGCCACCAGGCGCTGCCCCACGGCGAGCGCGAACAGAGCCGCGCCTTCCTGAACATGCACACCACCTTCGTGGACTGCCAGGTGTGCCATATGGGTGTGACCAGCGATGACACCGTTGTGCGGTGGCTGGGCACCGCTGATCGCGAGCCGCGCGACGCGCCGGCGCTGCTGCAGCTCACCCGCGAGCTCGAGCAGCTTCAGCTGGAGGGCTTCGGTGATCGCGGCGCCGCGAGCGAGCGTCTGGAGTCCTTGCTGCGCAAGGCCCTGCAGGAGGCGGGGCAGCAGGCCGAGCTGGCCCGCTGGCTGCTGGAGCTGCAGACCACCCACCCCGACAGCCGCACCTGGGAGCGGCTGGTCATGGAGATGTTGGAGGGCATGCCCTTGCACGTGCATGGTGAATATGGCGCGAAGCTGGGCCGGGTGGACGCCCGCGGTGTGGCCATTCCCCTGTCGGCGGTGCAGCTGGAGGCGGCCGAGGAGCTTGTCCTGCTGGACAGCTCGGCCAGCGAGGACAGCAGGAGACAGCTGCAGGAGCGCGTGCACGAGGGTGTGTCCACCGAGGGTCATCGCTGCACCCCCTGCCACACCGCCGACGATGGCCTGGTGGACTTCTGGGCCCTGGGCTACTCGCCAGCCCGCATGCGTGACCTCAAGTCCAACGTCGTGATCCGGCAGGCGCTGCAGATCGAGGAAGGCGAGTCCTTCTTCCTGCCCCGGGTGCTGGGAGATCGCGATGAAGACTAGCCTCCTGAGAGGCTCGCTGGCGGCGGCGCTGCTGGTCCTGCCCGCCGTGGCTGGGGCGGCGGTCACGGCCATCGCGCATCCGGCCGGCTCCCTCCATGGATCCGAAGCCGATCCGCTGTTCCTGCCTACCGACGTCGCGGTGGACAGCGAGGGTCGGGTGTGGGTGGCCGATGGAGTGAACGATCGGGTGGTGCACTTCGGTCCGGATGGGAAGTTGGCCGGCGAGATCCGCGAGCTTGGCGGTGAAGCGCTGGCTCGCCCCGTGGGTCTGGCTACCAGCGATGACGGCAGGCTATGGATCGCCGACACCGGCCACGGGCGGGTGCTCGTTCGCGGTGTGGATGGTGGCCTGGATCGTGTCCTGAGCCTGCCCGCGGAGCTGGAAGGGCGGGTGGACCTGGTGGACCTGGTGATCACGGACCAGGGGCAGCGGGCCTGGCTGGTGGACAACGACGGCCACCGCCTGCTGGTGGTGAACGTGGCGGACAGCAGCGTCGAGACCTTTGGCGGCCGCGGTGAGGCCCTGGGCCAGTGGGATCGACCCTTCCTGGCGGGCTCCGGCAAGGGGGGAGACGTCCTGGTCTCTGACGTGCTCAACGGGCGGGTGCAGGTGGTGACCCGTCGCCTGAACGCTCGCGGCACGGTGGGCAGCTACGGTGTCGGACCTGGCGAGCTCTACCGGCCCAAGGGGATCGCCGTGGACGAGCAGGGCAGGGTCTGGGTGGCCGACGGCGATCTGGGCGTCGTGCAGGTCTTCGAGCCCAATGGTGGGTTCGTGGACGTGCTGCGCGATGAGTCCGGCGCGGTGCTGCGGCTGGATGCTCCGGTGGGTCTGGCCTGGGCAGGGGATCGGCTGTACGTGGTGGAGTCGGTGCTCGGGCGGGTGAGCCGCTTCGACATCGAGCTGCGGACGAGCCGCAGGCTGCCCGAAGCCGGGCCCGCCCTGCTGCCCGGCAAGCCCAAGGACTGCACGGCCTGTCATCTGGAGCTGATGCCCTCCCTCGCTCATGGGGTGCCCACGCTGCTGGCCGAGGTGCCCCCCAGCAGCCCGGAGCTGCCCGCGGCAGCACGCGAGGCGGCCTGCCTGTCCTGCCATGACGGCTCGGTGGAGGACTCCCGCCGCAGCGTGTGGCGCGAGCACGGCCACAGCGCCGATGTGCTGCCGCCTGCCGACATGCAGATCCCCGCCGGTATCCCCCTGGTGGACGGCAGGCTGGCCTGTCGCAGCTGCCACACCGCGCACAGCGAAGGCGGCTCGGGCCACAGCTGCCGCGAGGCGCTCTTCCTGCGGGTCACCGCGGGAGCCAGCGAGCTGTGCATCGCCTGTCACGGGGACATGAACGAGCAGCGCGCAGTGTTGCCCCGCGACCTGCAGCCGGGGGGCCAGCGGGCGGACAGCAGCCCATCCGGGCACCTGGGCGAGTAGCCCTCGGTGGTGGTGAGGGGCTGCTACGATAGGCCGTCCACCCTGCGAGGGCTCCCATGACCATCTGCGCCGGCTGCGCGCGGGATGCCGCCAACGACCCCTGCGAGCATTGTGGAGAGCCGCCCCTGCTGGACGGCCGCTACCGGCTGCTGGAGGTGCTGGGCCATGGCAGCTCGGGGACCACCTGGGGAGCGGTGGACCCGGTGGGCATCGCCGTGGCCATCAAGGCCATGCCGCTGCCGGCGGGCGGCGAGGGCGACAAGCAGCGCGAGCTGGTGGAGCGCGAGGTGCGCGTGCTGCGGGAGCTCTCCCACCCCGGCATTCCGCGCTACCTCGAGCACTTCCTGAGGGGAGGGCCGTCCAGGGTCACGCTGTTCCTGGTGCAGGAGCTGGTTCCCGGGCGCAGCCTGGCCGAAGAGGCCGAGGAGCACCGCTACAGCGCCATGGAGGTGCTGGCCATCGTGGACGAGCTGGCGAGCATCCTGCAGTACCTGCACGAACGCGTCCCGCCGGTGATCCACCGGGACGTCAAGCCCCAGAACGTCATGCGGCGGCCAGACCGGCAGCTCGTCCTGATCGACTTCGGTTCGGTGCGCGACGTGGCCCAGGGCTCGCTGGGCGGCAGCACGGTCACGGGCACCTTCGGCTACATGCCCCCCGAGCAATTCAGCGGCGACGCCGAGCCGCGCTCGGATCTCTATGGCCTGGGCGCGTTGGCCATTGCCCTGCTCACCCGCAAGGAGCCCCACTCCCTGCTGGACCACGCCAACCGCCTGCACTGGGCCGCCCACACCAGGGTACCCGCCGGCATCCATGACCTGGTGAGCCGCCTGGTGGAGCCGGAGCTCGGGCGCCGGGCCAGCTCGGCGGCCTGGGTGCGGAGGCGGGCCTGCGCCATGCTGGAGCTGGGCGATATCGGCAGGGCAGAGCTGCGCGCCGATCCCCGGGTGGACGAGATCCTCGAGCCCAAGCCGCGAGGCCTGCGCTGGTGGGTGCTGGCCTGCGGCCTGCTGGTGGCTGTGGGCATGATCCCTGCGGCGATCCTGCTGATGGATCTGCCCGCCGCCGCTCCTCGATCCACCGCCGTGGCCCCACCGCCGATCGCCACCGAGGAGATCCCCGGGGAGCCCGGGTCGGAGGATGAGCTGGCCGAGGTGATGCTGCAGCGCGTGGCCCGCGCCCTCGGAGAGGACCCCGACGTGCTGGACTGCGTGGATCGCTTCCGCGAAGAGCACCCCGGCAGCACCCTGGAGCTGCAGGTGCGCATGTCGCCTCCCTACCGGGTCGACGGCGTGCTGGTGGGCCATCCAGGAGAGGAGGACAGCCAGGTGGAGCCCTGCCTGCAGCGCACCACCCGCCAGGTGGTCTTCGGGGGCGTGTCCCTGGAGCGGGCCGGTTCGGTGACCCTGGCGTTCGACTAGTCGTCGCTTTCGGGCAGCAGCAGCTTGCCGCTCAGGGAGCTGGCCTCGCGCCGCAGGGCTTGCAGCTCCTTCTCGAGCCGCCGCACCCTCCGCAGCAGCTCGGGCAGCTGCTTGCGGGCGGCGAAGACGCGGGCCGCGGTGCCCAGGGGCATGGCCGGGGTGCCCATCCAGCGCTGTCCACCAGGCAGATCGCGGTTGGCGCCGGCCTGGCCCCCCAGCTGGGCTCCGGCCCCGATCTGCACGTGGTCGGCCACGCCGGCCTGTCCAGCCAGCACGGCTCCGTCGCCCACCCTGACGGAGCCCGACAGGCCCACCTGGGCGGCCATGATCACCCCGCGCCCGACGCGGCAGTTGTGGCCCACCTGCACCAGGTTGTCCAGCTGCGTGCCATCGCCCAGCTCCGTCTGCTCGAGGAATGCGCGATCCACGCAGCTGTTGGCGCCGATGCCCACACCGTCGCCCACCCGCACGCTGCCAACCTGGGGGACCTGGCGGGGGCCCTGTGGGGTGGCGTGCAGGCTGAAGCCCGCGTGGCCGAGCACGGCCCCGGGGCCCACCACGCAGTCGGCGCCCACCAGCGTGCCGCGCAGCAGCACGGCATTGGGCAGGACCACGCTGCGGGCCCCCACCTGCACCTCGGGTCCGAGGTAGGCCCCGGGGTAGACCACCACACCGGGGCCCAGCTGCGCGCTGGGGTCCACGTGGGCGCCGGCGTGCACGCCGGGGGGGTGGATCTCGGGGAAGAGGTGGTCCAGCAGGGCAATGAAGGCCAGCTTTGGGTCATCGACCACCACGGTGGTGCCGTGATCGCGGGCCTGCGCGGCCAGCAGCACGCCCGCGGCCGCCGGCGTGGAGGGGGGCTCCTCGGCGAAGCTGCACTGCTGGGCGCCGGCGCGGCTCAGGGGCGCCACGCCCATGAACTCCAGATCCTCGCCGTGCAGCGTACCGTGGACCAGGGCGGCGAGCTCGGAGGCGCGCACGGCCTCAAGGCTCCAGGCGGTCGAGGGTGCGCGGGAAAGGGGCGCACTCGCGGATGTGGTGGATGCCGCAGAGCCAGGTGACGAAGCGCTCCAGGCCCAGGCCGAAGCCGCCGTGGGGGCAGGAGCCGTAGCGGCGCAGGTCCAGGTACCACTCGAAGGCCTCCATGGGCAGCTCGTGGGCCTCGATCTTGCCCACCAGCACATCGAGATCATCTTCGCGCTGGCCAGCGCCGATGATCTCGCCGTAGCCCTCGGGGGCCAGCACGTCGACCCCCAGGCAGCGGGCAGGGTCTTCAGGATCCTCCTTCATGTAGAAGGCTTTGACCGCGGTGGGGTAGCGGTGCACCATGATGGGGCGATCGTAGGCGTCTGCCAGGGCGGTCTCCTGGGGCGAGCCGAAGTCGTCCTCGGGCTCCATGGGCACGCCCAGGGCGCGCACCCGCTCGCTGGCCTCGTCGTAGCTGATGCGCGGGAAGGGCTTCTGCACGCGCTCCAGCGCCTCGATGTCGCGCTCCAGCTCCATAAGCTGGGGCCGTGCCAGCTCCAGGACCCGGGCGGTGACCGTGACCAGGAAGTCTTCACACAGGTCCATCACGCCGTCGAAGTCGATCCAGGCCACCTCGGGCTCCACCATCCAGAACTCGGTGAGGTGGCGGCGGGTGTCGCTCTTCTCGGCGCGGAAGGTGGGGCCGAAGCAGTAGGTCTTGCGGAAGGCCATGGCTCCGGCTTCCTGGTACAGCTGTCCCGACTGGGTGAGGTAGGCCGTGCGGCCGTAGTAGTCGGTGCCGAACAGGGTGCTGGTGCCCTCGCAGGCGTTGGGGGTGAGCACCGGGCTGTCCAGCAGCACGTAGCCGCGGCTGTCGAAGTACTCGCGGATGGCCCGCACCGCGGCGTGCCGCACCCGCATGATGGCCTGCTGCCGGCGGCTGCGGAACCACAGGTGGCGGTGGTCGTGCAGGAAGGCGGGGCCATGTTCCTTCTTGGTGATGGGGTAGTCGCTGGCTGCGCTCACGATCCTGGCGTGGGTCACGTGCAGCTCGTGGCCGCAGAAGGGGGCGCGCGCGTCGGCCTGCACCGTGCCCGTGATCACCAGGCTGGACTCCTGGCCGAGCTTGCGCAGGCGCTGGAACAGGCCCTCTTCCACGGCCTCCAGCTCTCTCTTGGAGGCGATGCACTGCATGATCCCGGTGCCGTCGCGCAGCATCAGGAAGGCGATGCGGCCGCTGCCGCGGCGGTTGTAGAGCCAGCCCTGCAGCTCGACCTCCTGGCCTGCGTGCTGCTGGATGGTGGCGACGGTGGCGGGGACGGCCATGACTCCTCCGTGCTGCGACGGGTGAACCTACAAGGGGTGGGCGAAGGGGGCAAGGCGCAGGGTGAGCTATCGCGGACCTGCGGCACCCGGCTCGCTGGCGCGGCTCTTGCAGCGTCATCCCCTGCCGTCGTGGGCCCTCCAGGGGCGAGCAGCCCCAGCGTCGCGGCTCTCAGCGGCTTTCCCCCCCAGCAGGAGTCTTCCCGAGCACGCCACCTGGGACATCTCTGGGCCGGATGTCGGGGCAGCCACGTCCCGCCAGCGGTAGCCAGCAGGCCCATCGCGGCGTATCCTCGAGACAACAGGCAGGTGCCCCATGCATGCGTTCCGTCATCCCCGCCGCGGCCAGACCACTGTGGAATACATGATGACCATCTCGGTGGTCACCATCGCCATCATCGCCGTGCTCTGGGTGCTGACAGGCGTAGTCTACGACGAGACGAATTCCTTGGGCAGCAGCCTGACCACCAGCCTCACCACCGACGGCGTGCAGTAGCGGCAGGCGACGGGATCCGACATCTCACCCGCCGGACACAACACAGAAGCACAGGTGTCAGGATGGTATCATTACATTTTGAAAAATGTAATGATACCATCCTGACACCTTCTGGACTCCTTCTGGACCGGACCATGGGCGAAGACGGGGATGGCCAGCCACGACCTACTGGCTGCTAGCCATCCGAGTTCACGATGTGGAACTCCACGCGGCGGTTGTTCTGGCGGCCGGCGACGCTGGTGTTGGTGTCGATGGGGCGGGTCTCGCCGAAGCCCTCGGTGACCAGGCGGCGCGCGTCGGTGCCCTTGGAGATGATGTACTCGAACACCGAGTCGGCGCGGGCCTTGGAAAGGCTGAGGTTGGAGGCGTCGTTGCCCACGTTGTCGGTGTGGCCTTCGACGCGCACCTGGAAGTCGGGGTAGTCTCTGAGGACCTGCACCACGTCGTCGAGGATGGGGTAGCTGGCTGGGCGGATGGTGGAGCTGCCGGTCTCGAACTGGATCTGCTCCTTGATGACGATCTGCTTCTTGGTGACCTCGACCCGCTGGGGCTTGGAGTCGGGGCAGCCGTCTTCGTCCAGGTACTGGTTGAGGGTCTCCATCTGGTCGGGACAGACGTCGGAGTCGTCGGGAACGCCGTCGCCGTCGGCGTCCTGATCGGGGCAGCCGTCGCCGTCGCGGTCGCCGTCGATGTCTTCGGGCTCGTTGGGGCAGCGGTCGGAGGGATCGGCGATGCCGTCGTTGTCGTTGTCCGGGTCGGGACAGCCGTCGCCGTCGGCGAACTGGTCGAAGTCCTCGGGCGCCATGGGGCAGCCGTCCATGCCATCGACCACGCCGTCGTTGTCGTTGTCGAGCTCGGGGCAGCCGTCGGCGTCCTTGAAGCCGTCGAGGTCTTCGGGCACGTCGGGGCAGGCATCTTCGCCGTCGACGATGCCGTCGGCGTCCATGTCGCCCGGCTCGGGCGCGGGCGGCAGGGGCACCGGAGGAGCCTGGACCACGGGATCTTCTTCGGGGCAGCCGTCTTCGTCGGCGTCGCCGTCCATGTCCTCGGGCTCGGAGGGGCACTGGTCTTCGCCGTCGACGATGCCGTCGCCGTCGGCGTCCTTGGGCACGCAGGCCTGGGCAGCCAGGCGGGCCTCTTCGGCGTGGCGCCGGGCGATGGCCAGGTGCTCCGAGGCCCGCTGGGCGTCGCCCTCCTGGAATTCCAGCTCGGTGAAGTCGCGGTGCGCCTGCGCCATGGCGAAGGCCTCGGGGGCGCACTCGATGGCGTAGGTGTTGGCCTCGAGCTGGGCCATGGTGGTGACGAGGGATTGGTGATCGCGCTGCAGCGGCGTGAGATCGGCGCAGCCGACCACCAGGAGGGAGAGGATGATTGCCCGCTTCACGTCAGTCCTCACTGCCGATGTCCAGGGGAACCAGGTGGTCCTCTTCCACCGTGTCGGCGGCGTCGGGGACTTCCTGGCCCATCTCTTCAAGCATCAGGTCGCGCTCTGAGGTGCCGTACTCGGCCACCGCGGCGGCCTTGCCCGACCACTCGGCAGATTTTCTGGCCATGCCTTCGGCGGCCTTGTAGTCGGAGTATCCGTGCTCCTCGCGGGCCTTGAGCAGGTATTGGTGGGCGAGCGTGTACTCGTAGACCGCCTTTTCAGGGGCCTGGACCTCGTTCGCCGCGATGAACTCGCGCTCTGCGGTCCAGAGGTAGTAGGTGCTCCTGCCCGCGGCGCAGCTTGACACCAGCAGCAGCGAGAACAGGAAGGGGAGCGAGCGACTCATCAGTCCTCCCGGGGATGCGCCATGAGCGGCTGTAACCTGCCGGGCCCGGGGCTACCGGGCCTCGATGGCGGAGGGATCAAGCGTGATGGTGTAGCTGTCGGAATCGAGGGTCTGCGGAGGAGAGCTGGTGTCGTCGCGCAGCAGGAAGTAGAGCCCGAGGCCGCCACCTGCCACCGCCACGGTGACACCGGTCCAGAACCACCAGGTCTCGGTGACCGGCTTGCGCTCGTAGCGCACCCCGCGCACCTTGTGTTCGCTGCCGCGCTGGCGCCTGCGCGTGTTGGAGCCGTAGGCGCTGCCCTGGTCGGTGAGGTGCCCGCCGTCGCTGGTGCCGACGCTTCCCATGCTGATGTGTCCCGACGGTTCCGAAGGTTCCACGTCGGGGATCTCATGGAAGTCGTTGAAGCTGGGCTCGGCGGTGGAGGGCGTGCCGATGGGCATGGTGGCGGCGGAGCCCGCCGCGTTGGCCTCGTTGCCTACCAGCAGGACCGCGAGGTCGTAGAAGAAAGGGTCGCCGGGGTAGAGGGGCAGCGCCTCGGCGTAGTCGGTGGCTTCGGTGATCAGGCGACCGTCCTGGAAGAGGCTGACGTGCACGGTGCCGTCGCCCACCACGTAGCCGGAGACCACGTAGCGGGCGCCCAGGCGCTCGCCGATGGAGGCGGTTCGCGCACCGGGCACTGTGCGGCGCTCGGCCTGGTTGAGCTGTGCGGCGGCTTCGGCGAAGAGGCGGACCACGTTGGCCTGCGGGCTGGCGGCGCGGTCCTGGTGGTAGCCAGGGTGCAGGTACAGGCACTCCACCAGGTGTGAGGTGGCGTCGGTGTTGCGGCCCAGCTTGGCCAGCGCGATGGCTGTGTAGTAGTGGGCATCGGCCAGCTCGGGGCGGCGGCCCACCCAGGACCAGGCAGCTTCGTGCAGGGAGAGCACCTCGGCCAGCAGGCGCAGGGCGCCCGAGGCGTCGCCCGCGTCCATCTTGGTGCGCGCCTGGGCCAGGTGCTCGCGCGCCTGGCGGATACCCGCGTCCTGGCCGGCTGACATACCTTCGCTGATGTCGTAGCCGGTGAGAGGATCGAAGGTGCCCTCTTCGAGGAAGCCGTCGCGCAGGCCCTGGGTCATGACCTGGGCGTCGTCGAAGCTGATGTCGTAGCCGTCGAGGTCCAGCACGGCGATGGTCTGGATGGCCAGAGCTGCGCGGGGCACCAGGCCGATCAGGGCCACCAACAGGACCAGGCGCAGGCCCTGGAGGCCCGCCCGGTGCTGGCGGAGTGCTGGCGCGGTGCGTGAGCTCATCTCGACACCCTGGTTTCCGGCCCATGGATGATAACCCACGTCCAGCGACCCGTGGGGGGAGGTCAGGCTTCCGGGTGATCCCCGTGGCTGGACCCTCCCCGCGGGAGGTTCCCGAGGAGTGGGCGGTATTGGACTGTCAATACCAATCCTTGGAGTTCTATCTTGAGTCGTGTATCTTCTTGGCACCACAGCGTGATCTGCGCGCGCTGCCTGGAGGTGCTGGATGCCGGTCGCCGTGCTCGCTCTTCTGCTCGCGCTGCCCACGGCGCAGGCCACCAAGCCCCTGCCGGATCGGCCTCTGGAGAGCGCCAGCGGCTACCTGGTGGCGGTGCGCAGCCTGGAGCTGGAGCTGGGTGGGCGCTGGCAGCAGGCCTTCACCGTGCCGGCTCGCCTCAAGCTGGGGGCGGCGAGCGTCTTCGAGCCTCGGGTGGGCTTCGATCTGGCCGGGCTGGACCAGGGGCGCCCCGACCTGGTGGTGGAGGCCAAGTTCGGCCTGCTGCAGAAGGAGGGGGCCGGCCTGGCTCTGCTGGCCATGTCCGGCTTTCCCATCGCCGAGGGCGAGGCCTGGCACGGCAGCCTGCGCGGGTTGCTGAGCCTGCCCCTGGATCACGTCGAGCTGCGCTTCAACGCGGGCGTCGACCTGCGGGGCAGCGCCGACGGCGGGCAGGCGGCTGTGGCCTTCGCCGGGGTGCCCGTGAGCGCCGCGCTGGCGCTGCCCTTCGCCAGCAGCTTCGCGGCCTGGTTCGAGGCGGGCACGGTGGCCGGGGCGGGGTGGGACCAGGCCTTGCTGGGCTCGGGCCTGCAGTGGCGGCTCACCGAGATCGTGATCCTGGACAGCGGCGTGGGCTGGGATCTGGGCGCGGGCAGCCCCTTCGTGCACCTGGGGCTCACCGCCAACCTGGGGCGCATCGGGGGCTGAGCACTCGGCTGACCGCGGGCGACAGAACCCCGAATCTACTGCGATCCAGCAGATCGCCCTTGCAGCGCACCCTGCTTGCAGCGCCGACTTCGACATATCGGTAATATGCCTTCAGCCGGCACTACTGCGCAGAACACGCTGCACCTGGCGCCTGCTGGCCCTCGCTACGATCCGGGCCGGCCGCCATGCGGCGGCCTGTTCTGTCGCCTGCTGTCAGGGATGCACCTGGCGCATGTACAGGTGCCGCTCCTGGAGCCACTGGTACAGGTAGGCGCGTTCCTGCTCGTAGTCGTTGGTGTTGCTGCTGCCCCAGTAGCTGCTGAACGAGGCGCCCCAGTGGCTCCAGTCTCGCTCGGCCGCCGGGTGGATCTGGTCGTAGTAGGCGTCCATCAGCTCCACCATCCAGTCCTCGTTCAGCGGGCCATCGTTCTGCATGGCATGGAAACGGTCCCAGAGCTCGACGCTGGTGTCCGGGTGTCGCTGGTGGTGCTTGAAGATCCCGTTGTTCCAGGTGTAGTCGCTGTAGGCTTCCGAGGAGATCCGGTAGGTGTACCAGCCCTGGCCGAAGCTGTGGTTGAAGTCCCAGGGGCAGTAGCGGAACTCGAAAGCATCGGGGTTGTTGTACAGGTAGGCGTTCTTGCCGGCGGAGTCGTCGGAGCTGGACCAGTGCACGAAGAGGAACCAGTCCATGAACTCGTCGACGCGGATCCAGTCATCCTGCGCCGCCACGAATTCTTCGTCGCTGCTGTCGGCGGAGAAGGCCACCAGCTGATCCAGATCCCAGTAGGCGTCGGGCTCGCCTTCGGCGGGCGTGCCCTCCTTCTTCTCGTAGCCGTCGTGCAGGGTGGACTTGGTGCCGCCGCTGGCGTTGGTGCGGTAGAAGTTGGCGTCGTGGTTGACGGACTTGTACAGGTTGCCGTCGCTCGAGAGCCCCATCTCCTGGGCGAAGTGATCGTCGGGACGATCGGTCATGAGGTAGAGCCCGTGGTACTGCCCGTTGAGGTAGACCACGCCGAAGAAGGTGCGGGGGACCAGCCGCTCCGCCTGCCAGTGGTCGGCCATGCCCTGCCACAGGTCGTAGGCCAGCTTCTGGCGCACGTAGCTGTTGTCGTCGAAGGGGGTGACGACGTACAGGTGGTCCTTGTTGCCCATTCCCCAGGGATCGCCGTCCAGGTCTTCGTCGGAGAAGCGCAGGGTGTAGCTCTGCTTGGGATAGTAGACGCTCACCGCTCCCCGCACTTTCATCTCGGCCTGGTAGGCCTCGCCGTAGACGATGATCTCCGCCGGCACGTGGCTGCTGGAGGGGGTGGAGGAGGGGAACAGGTGGAACACCGCCAGGCCCATCTCCTCGGTGTAGCTGAGGGGGTCCACCGGGATGTTGTCGGGATGGCCGAGGGCGTCTGCCACCCAGAAGGTGGCCACGGCGGACTCGGGGAAGGCGCCGGGATCGGCGACGGACTGCACGGACAGCAGCAGGTCGTAGCGGCCGCCCTGGGAGTAGTCGGGGTTCCAGCTCATCTCCCAGCTGTCCTGGTGGAACCCGGCGCCGTCGGGGAGGGGCTCGAGCTGCACCGTGTAGGCGGCCCGGCTGGCCCCCGAGCCACAGCCGAAGCTGAACTGGACGGCGTCGCCTTCCACGAAGTTGGGGTCGTCCAGCCGCAGCTCGGGTTGGCACAGATCGCCGCTCACCGCTGGCCGGCTGTCCTCGGTCTGGCTGCTGTCATGGGGATCCAGCTCGACGCCCACAGGGCGGCAAGAGGGCAGGGCAGCGGCCAGCAGCAGGGCCAGGATCAGCTCGGGCGCACGCGACACGGTCTCTCCTCGTCGCGACAGTATGCCACGCCCCGGCGCGGCTCACGGGCCCGCGGGCACCCCCACGGGCATGACGAGCAGCGGGACCACCTCGGTGGCCAGCAGGCCTCGCACGCGATCATCGTGGAAGGCCCCCACCGACACCGTTCCCAGCCCCAGCGCCCCGGCCTGCAGGTAGAGGTTCTGGGCGGCGTGACCCACCTCCATGTGCACGTAGCGCCGCCCGCGCTCGCCGTACTTGCGGGTGGTGCGCCCGTACACCGCGCCGATGACCAGGCTGAGCGGAGCGTCGCAGACGCTGTCCTGGCCCAGCGCGGCCATGCACAGCGCCCGGCGATGGTCGCCCTCCACCACCAGCTCCAGCTCGGCGGAGAGCGCGTCGTAGTGGTACACGCCTGGCGCGAGGCCCTCCACAGCGCCCACCACCAGGTGGATCTCCAGGGGGTGCAGCGCACCCGCCGAGGGCAGGGTGCGCTCGTGGGCTGCCTGGCCAGTGATGCCCTGGGCGGCGAAGAGCAGGCTGGACAGCTGCTGGTGGGTGACGGGCTGGTCGGTGTAGCGGCGCACCGAGCGCCTGGACCTGAGGAGGCTGTCGAAGCTCATGGGATCCTCGGGTGGAGAGGGAGCGGCCAGCTGCGCGTTGGGCGGGGCCGGCTCCGCGGTCGCCGCCGCGGGTTCCGGGACGCTCTCTGTGGCGCAGGCCAGGCCGAGCAGCGCCGCCAGCAGCGGACCCAGGACCGGCATCAGGCCGCGCTCCGCCTGCGAACCAGCGCCAGCAGGAGCGGCAGCAGGGCCAGGGGTGCGGGGGCGGCGCGTCCAGCGCAGGCACAGCGCCCGGTGACCGAGCGGTAGCCCGGGTCGTCGCGCCGGGCGCCGCTGTCCTGGGCGGGCGGCTCGCCCGTGTCGGGCTGTCGGCTGTCGGTGGTGTCCGGCTCGCTGTCCTGTCCGCCCTGGTGGCGGGTGAGCGCATCCACCATGGTCCACAGGTCGGGATCCGCGTCGTCGTAGGTGAGCGCCCAGAAGCCCAGCCCCTGGATTCCCTCCTGGACGATCCAGTCGATCTTGATCTCCAGGCTCTCCACGTCGTCGTACCAGAGCTGGTGGGTGCTGTCGGGGAAGGTGTAGGGGGTGGAGGTGACGCTGTCCCACAGGCGCCCCGTGGCCTGACCCTGGCTGTGGGAGGAGGCCCAGACCACCGAGGTGCCCTCCTCGGTGGCCTCTCCAGGCACGCCGTTGTCGGTGGTGGGCCAGCTGCGGCCGTACAGGGGCAGGCCGATGATCAGCTTGTCGTCACTGGCGCCCCAGCTGCGGTAGTCGTCCACCGTCCACTGGATGCTGTAGACGCTCCAGGGGTCGCCGCCCGCCAGGGGGGCCAGCGGCCCCGGATCGCCGCCGCTCCAGTGGTAGCCGTAGGACATGATGAACAGGCCATCGGCGGCTTTGGAGAGCTCGTCGTAGTCGAAGGCGCCGGACCAGTCGATGGCCGGCATGGCCACGAAGACCTCGTCCACCGCTGCCGCCAGCTCCTGGATGAAGGCCGTGAAGTCGTCCTTGAGATCCGAGCCTACGCCTTCCAGGTCCACGTTCACGCCATCGGCGCCGTAGGCCTCCACCAGCTCGGCCAGCTCGGCCACCGCGGCGGCGCGGCGCGAGGGAGAGCTGAGCACCGCCTCGTGCACGTCGTCTTCGAAGCCGATCAGGCACAGGTGCACCTTGACCTCGTGCTGGGCGCCCAGGGCCACGGCTTGGGCGGCGTTGTCGGTCCAGTAGCTGGTGCTGGAGAGGCTGCCGTCGCTCTCCAGGATCACCCCGAAGACCGCCAGGTGGGAGAGCTGGTCCCAGGCCATGGTGTCCAGGTCGTCGCCCCAGAAAGGCCAGTAGCCGTAGACCGTGACGTCGGGCCCCTCGGTGGGCGCGGGTGTGGGAGGGGCCGCGGGGTGTCGGGCCCCGGTGACGAGGACGTGGCTGGTGAGATCTCTGGCGTGCTGCCCCAGCGTGGAGGCGGGGGCGGGCTCGCCCGGCGGGGGCTCGGCAGCACCGGCTGGGTTGGCCAGCAGCGCCAGGGCGAGCGCGGCATGGGCGGTCATGGACTCTCCAGGACGACGGGCACGATAGCCCCGGATCGGAGGTTCGCAAAGGGGAGATCGTCAGGGAGGCGAGATCTGTCCGAAGTAGTCGTTGCCCCAGCAGGTGGCGAGCTGGTCGTCACCCAGCGCGCAGCCGTGCCACTTGCCTACCGCGAGCTGTGTGAAGCTGCCGGTCGGAGCGTCGCACTGGCCCAGATCCACGTCGCTGTCATCTTCCTGGCCCGCACAGCCCCAGCAGCTGATGCTGCCGTCCGTGGACAGGCCGCAGCTGTGGTAGGACCCGGCCGCCACGGCCTGGAAGCTGCCCGCTGGCGCCTCGCACTGCCCGTGATCGAAGGGCTCACCGTCGTCGTCCCCCTCGCAGCCCCAGCAGCCGATGCTGCCGTCGGTCAGCACGCCGCAGCTGTGCCACTTGCCCGCGGCCACCTGCTGGTAGCTGCCGTCGGGCACCTCGGTCTGGCCGTTGTCGTGGTCGCCCCAGCAGCTGACCTCGCCGCTGTTGGACAGCGCGCAGGCGTGCTGGGATCCGCCGCTGATCTGCGCGAAGTCGCCCCCGGGTGAGTCGCACTGGCCCCGATCGGTGGCGCAGCCCCAGCAGGTGAGCGTGCCATCGGTGGCGATGCCACAGCTGTGGTAGGTGCCCAGCCCCAGCTGGGTGAAGGTCTCGTCGGGCTCGCTGCACTGGCCGTGGTCCTGGTCCCCGCCGCAGCCCCAGCAGGTCACGCCGCCGTCTTCGTCGATGGCGCAGGAGTGGTAGAAGCTGACGGCCACCTGCGCCTGGCTGCTGCCGGGGGGGCTGGCCTGGTTGTACTCGTCGCTCCCCCAGCAGACCACCTTGTGGTCGATGTCGATGCCGCAGGAGTGCACGCCCCCGGCGGTGACGGCGAGCCAGGCGGTGCCAGGGGGGGCCGTGTCGGCCGTGTCGGCCGTGTCGGTCTGCTGACAGTCCGGTGAGGCGAAGCAGTCGGGGTCGTCGCAGTCATAGGCGCCGTCGCGGTCGTTGTCGGCCCGATCGGTGCACTCGCCCGCCACATCGCCCTCGAAGTCTGCGCAGCCCCAGCCCAGGGTGACCAGCAGCAGCGACGCGGCGCCTCGCTCGATGGTGTGCATGGCGGTCTCCCTGCTCGTGTCGGCCGGGACTATAGCTCGGCTCGCCAGCGCTCGTGGCTGCGGCCTGCCCGCTTCCTGTCGGCGGCCTGTGGCGCTATGCTGGCTGCTCCTCCGAGGATCTTGCCTATGCGGCTGGTCGCCCCCCTGCTGTCGCTGCTGCTGGGCTGCCAGCCCCCGGACGCCGAGCAGTACCTGACCTGGCAGCTGGCGGGGGAGGGCTACGAGGTGGCTCCCCGGGCCCGGAACACGCTGGTCGACCTGGAGCAGGTCTCCGGTCTGCTGGGCAGCGTGCTGCAGGGCGGCCAGGTGCTCTTGGAGGACAGCGGCGACATGCTCTACGAGGGGGGGCGTGCCCTGCACGTGGACTTTGACGCCCAGCGCGGCGTGGCGGTGCCGCTGGACGAGCACGGCCTGGTGCTGTGGAGCTTCTACGGCCACCTGGAGGATCTGCACGCCGAGCTGCCGGAGCACGGCTTCGACCCGCAGGAGTTCTTCCCCATCGACGCCGCCTGGACGCCTGTCATCCCCGATCTCTTCCTCGAGATGCTGCCCAAGGAGAACGCGGCCTACGCCACCGCCGGGCACTTCTTCATCCTGCTGGACGACCTGGTGGCCAAGGACGTGCCCCTGGCTGCCAACGCCGGCATCGTGCGCCACGAGTTCGGGCACGCCCTGTTCCACTGGCTCACCACCGGCGATGTGCTGGCCTCGGCGCCCTTCGACATGCTCAGCCAGACCGAGGGCTCGCTGTACTACAGCTCGCTGCACGAGGGCTTCGCCGACAGCTTCGCCGCCCTGACCCTCGACGAGCCCGACTTCTTCGACGGCTCCTTCGACCTGCCGGAGCGCGATCTTTCGGGGGATCATCGCGTGGAGGGCGTGGAGCAGTTGCCCGAGCAGTTCCTGCTGAGCGCCGACGAGGAGCTGCTGGCCATCTACGATCCCTACCCCCTGGGCACCGTCTTCGCGGCCACGGCCTGGGACCATCGCCTGGCCATCGACGATCCGGACGAGGCCCTCGCCATCCTGGTGGACGGCGTGTCGCTGTGGTCCAGCCGCGGCGACCACGGGGACGGCTGGGGCCTGCTGGATGCCTGGGTGCAGAGCGCGCCGGCCGGCTCCCCGCGCGACGCGCTGTGCTCCGCTGTGGTGCTGCGCTTCGGGGCGGAGGTCTCCGTGGACGGCTGCGAGGGGAGGCGCTGATGAAGCACCTCGCCTCCACCTTGCTCGCGACCTTGACAGCGCTGGCCTGGGCTCCGATGACGCATGCCGCTCGTCGCCCCGTGGCCAGCGCCGCCGGGCTGGGCCTCGGGGCCGCCGCCGTGCAAGCGGGCAGCGGCGAGCACCCCCTGGCGCCGCTGGTGGGAGGCTTCGGTCGGCTCGCCCTGGGCAGGCACTGCTACCTGGAGGCCGAGGCGAGCCTGGCCCGGCGCGCCGAGGGTGGCGATCTGGCGGTCTTCGACGAGCGCTGGACCCGGGGGGCCGCGGGCCTCGGCTGCTCTGCAGGCACCCACGCCACCCGGGTGGCGGCCTCCCTGGGCCCCGCCGTCACCTGGCGCAGCAGCAGCCTGCAGGCCGAGGAGCGCTGGCAGGCATCGAGCCTGCGACCGGGGCTGCGCTACCGCACAGGTTTCCTCATCCCCGTGAAGGAGCGCTGGCAGGTGGACCTCTTGATGGGCGGATCATCCCGGGGCTGGGTGCTGGACAGCGATCTCATCCTGCAGGCCGGTGTCCGGTGGTAGCGCCAGCTCGTCCGCTCCTGCTGGTTGCGTCGTCGTGCCTGCTGGCCTGCGGCTGCTCCACCATGGGCACCCTGCACGGGGCGCGGCCGCTGGAGCCGGGCCAGCACATGGTGCAGGCGGCCCTGTCGCTGCAAAAAGGCACCAACTCCCTGAGCAGCAGCCTGGATCTGCCCCTGCCCCAGATCGAGGTGGGCTATCGGCGCGGGCTGGCCCCGGATGTGGACGCCGGTGTGCGCGTCTACCTGCTGGGTGCCTTCGGTGACCTGCGCTACCGCTTCGGCCAGCTGGGCAGCTTCGACCTGGCGGCCCAGCCCGGTGTGGGGCTGTTCGCCCTGCCGGTGCCCGACTTCGCCATCGGCAACGTAGACCTGCACCTGCCCGTGGTGGCGGAGACCGACCTCGGAGAGCAGGGCTCGCTGGTGCTGTCCGCTCGAACCGTGGCGCGCCAGCACTTCGCCGCGGTGGACGATCCCACGCTGGGTACTGGCACCTCGGGGCGCTTCGAGCTGCTGGCGGGCGGTGGTGCGCGGCTGTCGCGTCGCTTCCGCAGGCTCCGCCTGGGCGGCTACGCCGATCTGCTGGCCAACACCAGCCGTGGGGGGCCGCCCTGGGTCGCCGTGGGAGCGGATCTGGGCTTGATCATGGGGCGGCCCCGAGAGGCGTCGTCCCCGGGTGAATAGAGGATAGGACCCCGCCGCACTCGGAGGTGATCGTGGGCTCTGCACCCGTCCTGGCTGCGCGCTTCCCCGGCGCCCTGCCCGTCCCGGAGTTCTTGGAGGACAGCCGCACCGCGCTCGCCTCCCGGGGCTTCCTGCCCGAGCACACCCTGGCCGGCGTGGGGCTGTGTCGGGACGAGCTCTGTGCGTCCCTCATGCACGGCCTGCAGGCCACCTGGGGCCCCTGCTTCAACCTCGGCAGCCTGGCGGGAGCGGTGTCGCCTGGGGCGCTGGCCTTCGACGCCTTCCTCCAGCACGCGCCCTCCCACGCGGGCCGCCAGCGGGTGGTCTGCTTCGGCTTCACCCACGTCGCCTTCGACCCCGGTGGGCGGGCGGGGGCGTGTTCCCGCCCAGGTCTGGAGGGATCCAGCAGCGCCTGTGGTGCGCTGGTGGCCCTGCAGCGTGAGCTGGCTGCGGGGAGCGGTGTGGAGGATGAGCGGGGGCATGACGGAGAGTTCCAGCAGCTCGGGCGACGGCTGCGAGCGGGCATCCCGAACGAGTGTGCCACCGACCTGGTGGCCCTCACCCTGTGGGCGTGGCGCAGCCTGGCCGCCGACCTGGAGCGGGACCTGCGGCGCGCCATCGGCGAGCGAGCGGTGGACCGAGCGGTCTGCACCGGAGTACAGATCCACCTCCCCGGAGGTCTGGAGCACATCTGGACCGGCAGCCGCTACACTGTGGTCCGGAGCCTGCGCAGCGAGCTCTGAGCCCGGAAGGTTGGTCATGATCGAGTCCTGGCAGGACATCCCCGTGCTGGTCACCGGCGGCGCCGGTTTCCTCGGCAGCCACGTGGTGGACCGCCTGGTGCAGCGCGGGGCTCGCGTCGCCGTGCCCCGCTCGAGCGCTGTGGACCTGCGGGACGCGGGGCAGGTGCGCGCGCTGCTGGGGCGGGAGCGCCCGCGGGTGATCATCCACTGCGCCGTGGACGGCGGCGGCATCGGCTACATGCGCGCCAACCCGGCCTCGGTGGGCTTCAACAACGTGTTCCTCAACCTGCACCCGCTGCAGGCCGCCTGTGAGCTGGAGGTGGAGACCTTCGTGGGGGTCTCCTCCATCTGCGCCTACCCTCGCATCACGCCCATCCCCATGCGCGAGGAGGATCTCTGGCAGGGCTACCCCGAGCCCACCAACGCCACCTACGGGCTGTCCAAGCGCGTGATGATGGCCATCGGCGAGGCCTGCCGCCAGCAGTACGGGCTCAACGCGATCTTTCCCATGCCCGTCAACCTCTACGGGCCGCGCGACTGCTTCGATCTGGAGCGCTCCCACGTGGTGCCCGCGCTCATCATGCGCTTTGAGCAGGCGCGGCTCGCAGGCCTCGAAGAGGTGGTGGCCTGGGGAACCGGCCAGGTCACGCGCGAGCTGCTGTACGTGGAGGACTGCGCCGACGCCCTGGTGCGCTGCGCAGAGGGTCTCGAGACCTCCGAGCCCTTCAACCTGGGCACCGGGGTGGAGACCCGCGTGGCCGAGCTGGCCCAGGCGGTGGCCGATGCCGTGGGCTACCGCGGCCGAATCCGCTGGGACACTAGCAAGCCCGACGGGCAGCCGCGCAAGTGCCTGGACGTGAGCCGAGCCCGCGACTGGCTCGGCTGGCAGGCCCAGGTCCCCCTCGCCGAAGGGCTGGCTCGCACCGTGGCCTGGTACCGCCAGCGAGGGGCGGGCTCGTGAAGCTGCCCAGGCTCCAGCGCCCCAGCAAGGAACAGGTCAAGGCCTGGCTCCTGCCGCGCCTGCGCCAGCACCGGCGCAGGCTCATCATGGGTCCCGCGCTGGTCATCTTGATCGCCGCGGGCAGCCTCGAGCAGGTCACCGACGAGCCTCCACCGCTGGATCCGCGCTTCTACATGGGGGGCAGCAGCGGCGACGCCACGGGCGGGCTGGGCGACGCCAACACCATGGTGCCCTTCGCCGACTACGATGGGCCGGTGGTCAAGCTGGTGGGCACCGTGCAGAGCGAGCAGCAGGCGGCGCTCGATCTCGACTTCTGGCAGGTGGATCCCGACGCGCCGGGCAGCCGCACCCACCTGGGCAAGGTCCCCCTGGATCTCACCGGGCCCTTCGAGCTTGACCTGCCCGAGGACTACGGCGGCCTGCAGATCGAGGCCTTCCACGATCTGCTGGGTGACGGCCCCAGCCCCGACGATCCCTTCGGGCTCGTGGAGCTGATGGTGGGCAGCGAGGACCTGCTGGACGTGGTCATCGCCCTGGAGGTGGGTGGGCTGGCGCGCCACAACCCTGGCGCCGTGCACGACGCCGGTGGTGGAGAGGCGGGGGATCCACCTCCCCACGTCGAGGCCGAGCCAGGGGCCCCGGGCGGCCCCGAGAGTCCCGAGGACGCGCCCGAGAGCCCCGAGGGCGGCCCTGGGCACCAGGACGCCGTGGAGGGCGCGCCGGGAGGAGAGGGCCAGGAGCACCTGGAGATGCCCCACCTGGAAGGCGCCGAGCACCAGGACGCCATTGAAGGCGCGCCGGGAGGAGAGGGCCAGGAGCACCTGGAGATGCCTCACGTGGACGGCTCCGAGCACACGGACGCACCCGCAGGCGCTCCAGGCGGACCGGAGCAGGCAGATGGCGGCGTCGTGCACGTGGAGGCGGAGCCGGGGGCTCCCGGAGGCGCGGCCACCGACGAGGGCGCGGTCACGCACACCGAGGCCCCTCCGGGGGCCCCTGGGGGCGCCACCGACGGTGAGCACGTGCATTTCGAGGCCGCTCCCGGTGCCCCGGACGGCGCGGGGCACACCCACGATCCCGATACCCGACCCGAGGGGGCGCCGCCTCCGCCCGCTGGCGCCATGGCCGATCCCTTCGCCGCGCTGCAGGGAGAGAAGGCCCGGGTGTCGGGGGTGATCCTCTACGAGTCCGCAGGGGTGGTGCTGGACCTGGATGTGTTCCGCTTCGACCCCTCGGGCCCTGGCGGGCGCGTGTTCGTGGGGAAGCTCAAGGTGAGCCCCGGGCCCTTCAGCTTCGAGGTCCCCCGGGACTTCGGGCAGATCGGCATCGATGTCTTCCTGGACAGGGCGGGCGACGGGCCCAGCGATGGTGATCCCAAGGCCGCTTGTCCCTGCAATCCGCTCTCCGTGCGCGGGGGGGACGTGGCGGGCATCGAGATCCCCCTCGAGTAGCGCCGTCGTTGGATCCTCTCGTGGCACCGGGCCCAGTCCTCGACACGCGTCATCGCCGTCTGCCGCGTTGAACTTCCCGGAGGGCTCGGCTATCCTGCTGCGCACGCCGACTCAGCGCTGCTGGCTGGGTCGGATCCGGGAGACGATCCCATGGCTGCCAGAGCTCTGCTTCTAGGCCTGCTCCTGGTGGACCCCAGCGGCGGGCAGGTCGCCCCCCTCCCCGGGGACCAGCTCGCCGACAGCGGTTCATACGCCTGGACCGACGAGGACTCTCTGTTCTGGGACGACGACGGTGACTGCTTCTGCGAGGAAGAGCCCTGCGAGGGCAGCAGCAGCTCGTCCTGCGGGAGCCTGCAGGGCGGCGACTGCATGGACAACCCGGCCGACGCGCGCTCCGAGGGCGCCAACCCGCGCGCCGACGAGGACTGCACCGACGTGGTGGACAACGACTGCGACGGGCTCGTCAACGATGGCTGCACCGACGTCACGCGCTTCGCCACGGTGCAGGGCGGCGGCTGCAGCGCGGCTCCGTCTTCCCTGGGCCTGTGGGCCCTGGGCCTGGCGGGCCTGCTCGCCCTGCTGCGGCGCCGCAGCGGAGTCGCCTGAATCCCCAGGCGCGTGGATCATCGCTGGAGAAGAACGGAATGCTCCTGCTCCTCATCTTGGCCCTCCTGCTCACCGCTCCCCTGGCGCAGGCCCAGGACGCCGTGCAGGACCACACCATCGACCTCGAGATCTTCCGTCCCCCCCCCGATGCCTACGGCTACCTGCACACCCAGTCGGCCGCCACGCTGGGTCACCTGCAGATCAACGGCGGGTTCTGGGTGAACTACTCCAACGATCCCCTCGTGCTCATCTACGATGGAGCCCGGGTCTCGCCCACCAACGCGCCAGCCGAAGGCGACAGCGGCGACGGCGTGGTGGACGATCGCCTCATGGGCGATCTCAACGTGGGCATCGGCCTGTCCCGCTTCTTCAGCCTCAGCGTGGACGTGCCCGTCATCCTCAAGCAGGACGGCTACACCCTCGACACCGTCGACAACCCCGTGCGCGAGCCTGAGCGGCTCATCGCCAGCGGTGTGTCCGACCTGCGCGCCATCCCCAAGCTGGTCTTCGTGGACCGCGACTACCTGCCACTGGGGGTCGCGATCTTCGTGCCGGTCACCTTCCCCACCGGTAACGGCGGCAGCTTCCTGGGTGAAGAGAACTTCACCGTCCAGCCCACGCTGGCGCTGGAGTTCTCCGACGCGGGCATCCACTCCCGGGAGTACATCTTCCGCACGGCCGTCAACCTGGGCTACAAGACCCGCCAGGGCGCCCGGCTGCGCGATCTGCCCATCGGCAACGAGTTCGTCTACGGCGTCGGCGTCGGCCTGCATCCTGTGGAGCCGCTGGAGCTGGTGGCCGACTTCCACGGGGCCATCGGCGGTCCCCAGGCGGCGCAGCGGCCCGCCGAGATCCTGGGCGGCCTCAAGTTCCTGGTGGGGCGCTACATCTCCTTCAACCTGGGGGGCGGCGCAGGCCTGCTGCCCGGTGTGGGCGCCCCGGACTACCGCGTGCTGGGTGGCTTCGCGCTGGCTCCCTCCTTCGATCCCAACGCCCGCGACTCCGACAAGGACGGCATCGTCGACGCCATGGACCGCTGCCCCAAGGATCCGGAGGATCTCGACGGCTTCCAGGACGAGGACGGCTGCCCTGACATCGACAACGACGCCGACGGGCGCCTGGACGTGGAGGATCGCTGCCCCAACGAGCCCGAGGACGACGACGACTACCAGGACAGCGACGGCTGCCCTGATCCCGACAACGACAAGGACAGCATCCTGGACGTGGCCGACCGCTGCCCCGACGAGCCCGAGACCCTCAACGGCTTCGAGGACGAGGACGGCTGCCCCGACGCAGAGCCCGTCGAGGACACCGACGGTGACGGCTACAAGGACGACGTGGACCGCTGCCCCTACGATCCCGAGGACTTCGACGGGATGGACGACGAGGACGGCTGCCCCGAGCTCGACAACGACAACGACGGCATCCCCGACGACCGCGACCTGTGCCCCGACGAGCGCGAGGTCTACAACCACTTCGAGGACGAAGACGGCTGCCCCGATGAGACCCCGCGGGTGGTGGTCACCGAAGAGGCCATAGAGATCAACGATCTCATCTACTTCGAGTTCAACAAGGCCACGATCCAGGAGCGCTCCTACGACCTGCTCAACGAGATCGCGCAGGTGGTCATCGACCACCCCGAGCTGATCAAGATCCGCGTGGAAGGCCACACCGATGACGTGGGCAGCGACGTGTTCAACCTCAAGCTGTCCCAGGCCAGGGCCGAGTCGGTGGTGGAGTTCCTGTCCGGTCGCGGCGTCGAGACCTACCGCCTGGATCCGGTGGGCTTCGGCGAGATGAGGCCGGTGGACACCAACGAGACCGACGAGGGGCGGGCCAACAACCGACGGGTGGAATTCATCATCGTCAAGCGCGATCGCACAGTGCAGACGGTGCAGTAGGCCGGTTGGAGCGTTCCGGCTCAGGTCGAAGCAGCGATATCGGCCAGCTCGGGCCGCATGAAATTGTCGATGGATGTCAATTTCGGCTTGGAGATCAAGCCACACTGAGAGTATTTTTGTTTCAGGTGGCAGGTGGTCAAGCCGGGAGGTCCTCATAATCCGCAATCTGATGGTAACCGCGAGCAACGCGGCGATTCTTCTTCTCATGCCGGGCTGTCTCGACAGCTGCTGCTGTGAGGAGGGCGACAGCGGTCTCGACACCGCGGCGGTCACCGTGGAGACGGGCCAGGACAGCGAGCCCCCCGAGACCACGGAGACGGGTGAGGAGCCCCTGGGCGCCCACGGCGCCATCTACGGCAACATCGCCGTCACCCTGTTCACCACCGACGACAACGGCGACGTGGTGATCATCCCCTGGGACGACTCCTGCTTCGGCGACACCTTCCCCTACGGGAGCATCTTCGTCACGGCCTACACGGTGGACGAAGAGACCGGAGCCGAGGCCTACTACGGCGACGACGTCATCGCCGAGCCCAGCACCGATCGCACCCAGAACACCTACTCCATCGACGTGGACGCCGACGAGGTGGACGAGATCTACGTCTACGCTGCGCTGGACAAGTGGAGCGACCGCTACATCAGCCCCAGCGATCCCGTGGGCATCTACGGCGATCCCATCACGCTGGAAGGCGACGAGGTCGTCAACGACGTCAACATCGAGATCCTCACCTGGTACTGGTGCGGCTGGGGTGACTACTCGGGTACCGGCTCGGGCTACGGCTACGGCGACTGCCCGGACTGCCCGCCCTGGTGGGGCTATGGCTACGGCTGGTACTGGAACGGCAGCGAGTGGGTCTACCTGGGCGGCGGCGGCGGCGGCGGCTGGCACGGCGGTGGCGGCTCCGGCAGCTGCGCCGAGTACGTCACGGTGGGCGGTGACCTGCTGGTGGACGTGCCCTACAACGGCACCGGCGCCGACGTGGGCACGGTGCTCTACTACCCGGGCACCGCCGAGCCCTGGTGGATCAAGTACGACCTGGCAGTGGTGGGAGGCTCCGAAGGCGCCGAGGGGGTCTGGGACTACTCCCGCTGCCCCAACGCGGGCACCTACGACGCCCAGGGCGTCTGGGACAGCAACGGCAACCTGCTCTACGACCCCGCCGACACCTGGGGCGAGCCGGTGGACGACGATGGTCTCGGGCTGGGCAGCATCACCTTCGGCGCGACCTCGGTGCTCGACCAGACCATGCTCATCCCCGTGGGTGGTGCAGGCATCGACCTGGTGCCCTTCGTGCGCCTGAGCGGCCAGATCACCATGCAGGAGGGCAGCTTCGACGACATCCTGGCCGACCACCCCGACACCCGGCTGTACGTGGCCGCCTACAAGTACACTCCCAACGGCGAGCTCGACGTGGCCGATCTGGAAGAGGCCTACGACTCCGACCAGTGGGAGGCCGAGGACCTGGCCGGCGCCGAGTACATTTCCTACAGCCTGATGGCCCCTGCCGAGTCCATCGTCTACCTCTGGTCGGCCCTCGACCTGGATGACGACGGCCTGGTCAACGAGGTGAACGAGCCCTTCGCGCCCTACGGCGGCGAGCTGGGTCGCTACACCACCACCGAGCAGAGCGTCACCGGCCTGGGCATGGAGCTGCCGCCCATCGAAGAAGAAGGCGAGTAGCGAGGCCGCTCTGCGAGCCGCTTCGGGGCCTCACTCCGGATGGCATCAGCCTGCGGGTTCAATTGTCATGAAGTGTTTGTGATCCGGCAGTCTCGGGTGTATTCTGCGCTGTGGACTGGTGCGTAGATCGTTCTGATCTGGAGGGTGTCATGCGCAGCGCTGTCGTTTTCAACCTGGTTCCCGCGTCCCTGCTCCTGCTCGTGGCCGGCTGCGATGGTTGCAGCAAGCCCGACGACTCCTCCCTCGACACCGCCCCCGTGGTGGTGGACACCGAGTCCCCAGAGAGCGGCGATCCCGAGGAGACCGGGGATGTGCCGCCCGGTGTGCACGGGCAGATCAACGGAACGGTGGACGTCACCCTGTTCACCACCGACGAAGACGGCCTGCTCGACTACATCGAGTGGGAGGAATCCTGCTTCGGTGACAGCTTCCCCTACGGGCGCATCTTCGTCACGGCCTACGCGGCCAGCGAAGAGACCGGCGAGGAGACCTACTACGACGAGTACGTCATCAGCTCCCCCAAGACCGACGCCGCAAAGAACACCTACACCCTCGAGGTCGACACCGACGACGTCAGCGCGGTGCGCGTCTACGCCGCGCTGGACAAGTGGAACGACGGCATCATCGGCGGCTCCGATCCCATCGGAGTCTACGCCGACGTCATCACCCTCGACGACGACGAGGTGGTCAACGACGTCAACATCGACCTGCTCACCTGGTACTGGTGCGGCTACGGCGACGGCAGCGGCGGCTACGGCTACGGCGACTGCCCCGACTGCCCCCCGGGCTGGGGCAACTGCTACTACTGGGACGGCACCGGCTGGGTCTACATCGACGGCTGCGGCGGCGGCGGCTGCGGCGAGGCCGGCTATGTCAGCGTCGGCGGTCCGCTGGTGGTGGATGTGCCCTACAACGGCACCGGCGACGACGTGGTCACCATCCTGCTCAACAGCGCGGAAGATCCCTGGCGGGTGGGCGAGGTGGCGGTCACCGGCGGCTCCGAAGGCGCCGAGGGTGTGTGGAGCCACAGCTACTGCGCCAACTCCGGCAGCTACTCCGCCCGCTGCGTGTGGGACAGCAACGGCAACGACCTGTACGACCCCGCCGACAGCTGGGGCCAGCCGGTGGACGACGACGGCCTGGCCCAGGACACGGTCACCTTCGGCTCCGAGGATGACACCGACATCACCATGCTGCTGCCGGTGGGCGGCTCGGGCATCGACATCGTGCCCTTCGTGCGGATCTCCGGCGAGGTCGCCATGTACGAGGGCAGCTTCGACGATGTGCTGGCCGACCACCCCGACGCGGTGCTCTACCTGGCCGCCTACAAGTACACCCCCAACGGCGAGATGGACGTGTCCGAGCTCGAAGACTCCTACGACCAGGAGGTCTGGGAGGCCGACGATCTCGGGGGCCTCAGCTCGGTGTCCTACAGCCTGGTGGCGCCCTCCAACACGGTCATCTACCTGTGGGCAGGCTTCGACCTCGACGCCAACGGCCTGCTGAACGAGCTCGAAGAGCCCTTCACGCCCTACGAGGACGGCGCAGGCTACGCCACCGGCGAGTCCAGCACCTCCGAGATCGACTTCCTGATGATGTACTCGGCTGAAGAAGAGGAGGAAGGGGAGTAGCCTCCGCTCCTCACGCTCCGGCCACTGATCTGGCGATGAAGAGGTCGCTCTCCCAACGGGTGCTGGCCCTGGCGCTTGGCTGTGCCGTCGCTGGGTCGCTGGTGGTGGCCCTGGAGCTGGCTGCGCGGCGGGTTGAGCCCGAGCGCAGCCCGGTGGTGAGCGTACCTCGCCAGGTGGAGCCCGGGCTGGCCCTGGCACCGCATCCCTACCTGCTCTGGGAGCACGAGCCGGGGGAGCGGCAGGAGGTCGGCGTCACCGTGCGCATCAACAGCATGGGGCTGCGCGGTCCCGAGCCGCTGATCCCCAAGCCCGCCGGCCTGCGCCGGCTGGTGGCCACCGGGGACTCAACGGTCTACGGCTTCGGGGTGCCCGAGGACGCCATGTTCATCCGGCAGGCGGTGGGCCTGTTGGGGGGCAGAGAGGCGGGGCTGGAAGGCTGGAGCGCCGCCCTGCCGGGCTACTCCACCCTGCAGACCTTGAACCTGCTGCGCATGCGAGCCCTCGCGCTGGAGCCCGACCTGCTGGTCGTCGCCAACCTCTGGTCTGACCACTCCACCGAAGCCTTCGAGGACGCGGAGCTGCTGGACCTGTACGGTCGCTACGATGGCAGCCTGGCCGGCGCGGTGGACCGATCCCTGCGGCGGCTGGCGCTGTACCGCCTGCTGCACTGGGAGCTTGCGGTGAGGCGCGGCGCCCAGGCCCGCGCCCGTCGCGGCTGGGCGCCCAGCCCGGATCCCTCCCGGGAGCACCAGCAGCGCGTCCCCTTGCCGGAGTACGCCGCCAACCTCGACGCCCTGGTGGCGCTCGCCCGCGAGCACGACGCGGATGTGCTCTTCCTGGTGCTGCCCCATCCCAACGACAGCGAGCCCCCCGCGGGCGGACCGGAGCCAGCCTACGAGGGCTATCGGCGCGCCATGCGAGCGGCCGCCCAGCGGCACGGCCTGCCCCTGGTGGCCGGAGACCGCGCCATCGCCGACAGCGACCTGCCCGCCGCCGAGCTGTGGCTGGACAACATCCACCCCAGCGCCGCCGGCCACGCGCTGCTGGCGGAAGCTCTGGCCCAGAGCCTCGCCGGCTGGGTGCGGGGCGAGGAGCTGCGATGATCCCGAGGCCGCTGGCGAAGGGGCTGGTGGCTGCCCTGGCGCTGGGCGCCTGTGGCCCGATGGCCGCTCCCGAGGGCATGCTGCGGGTGGAGGGGGGGAGCCTGCCCGCCCTGGAGTGGCGACCCCAGCAGCAGCTGCAGCCCTTCCACCTGGATCGTCTGCCGGTGTCCCGCGCCGAGCTCGGTGTCCTGCCGGGCAGCCTGGAGCCCCGGGTTCGCGAGCACCTGGCCAGCCAGCCGCGGGATGGACCCATGGTCTACCTGCCCTGGGGCGAAGCCGAGGCCTTCTGCCAGGCGCGCGGCGGCCGGCTGCCCACCGACGCCGAGCTGGAGCTGGCGGCCAGCGGGGGAGATGGGCGCCTCTACCCCTGGGGTGACTCCTGGGATCCCGCGGGCGTGGCCGTGCTGCCGGGGGTCGGCGTGGAGGGGGCGCGGGCAGCGGGCGCGTCGAGCCACTCCGGCGCCCTGGACCTGGCGGGTAGCGTGTTCCACTGGACGCGCACCCGGTACTCGCCGCCCGCCGACGCGCCGGCAGCTCCCGAGCTGAAGGGACCCCGGCGGGTGGTGCGGTCAGGCTGCTGCGCCGCCATGCCCGAGTGGCACCGGGTGGGCTTCCGCAGCTCGCTGCCGGAGCACCGCCGCTCCCTGTACCTGGGGTTCCGCTGCGCCCGATCCGCGCAGCGCGGAGAGGACCCCAACCTGGAGCTCGATGAGCAGCTGCGGCTGCCGGCCTCCACCATCGACGAGTCCGAGGCCATCCGACAGCTGCTGACCGGGCTGTTCGGTCCGGGGCGCAGGCCGCTGGCCCCGCCGGTGCAGCAGGTGCTGGCCGCGCTGCCCGCCGGGGCGGTGGTGGGGGACGTGGGCTGCGGGCTGGGCGCCCTGTCGCTGCAGATCGCCCGGCTGGTGGGGCCCCAGGGCCGGGTGCTGGCGGTGGACATCGATCCCGGCGTGCTGGCCTTCCTGGCTGCCGCGGCCGCCGCCGAGGGTCTGGGCAACATCGAGCCCGTGCGGGCCCGCCCCGATGACCTCACCCTCGCGCCCGCCAGCGCCGATCTGCTGCTCTTGTACGAGATGGCCAACAGCCTGCCGCCGGAGTTCACCGCTGGCTTCGTGCGCGGCCTGGTGAGGGCGCTGCGGCCCGGAGGCCTGCTGGTGATCCACGAGTCCGCGGGCTCACCGCCGCCTCGGGCCGTGCTGGATGAGCTGGTCGGCTACGAGCTCGCGGCCCAGCCCGTGCCCGCAGCCAGCGCAGCTCCGCGCTCGGAGCCGGGGGCCGAGGAAGGCGACACCTGGATCTTCAAGGCTCCAGACTGAGAGCAGCCAGCGCGCCCTCCAGCGCGGGGGCCAGCCGGCGCTCCACCAGCCACAGGGCGTGCAGCTGGAAGGCCGGCAGGCGCAGGCGACGGGGTAGCCTGGATCTCCGACCGCTCGCTCCCGCCATGTCGCTCACCACCTTGAGCGCGTGGCAGGGGCGCTCACCAGCCGCCGCGAGCACGCCCGCGGCCTCCATCTCGCAGACCTGGGCTCCCGTGGCGGCCCAGCGCTGGCGAAGCTCGGGGCGGTTCACCGCGCGCGGCACCGTGGCCAGCAGCGCCGACCGCGGAGCCGGCATGGGCTGTAGATCGCGGGCGCCCGCGCCCAGGAGACCGCAGGCGGCGACCACGCAGCCCGGCTCCAGATCGTCCACCAGGGCGCCGCAGGTGCCCACGCTGACGATCCGGTCGGGCTGGTACAGCTGCACAGCCCGGCGCGTGCCCTCCTCGGCGGGTTGGGCTCCCACGCCCACCCTGGCGATGGCCACGGGGTGGGCCTTCCAGCTGCCCGCCACCAGCCCACGGGTGAGGCGCTCCGGGTTTTGCAGCCGCCGCAGCAGGGGCAGGGCCTCGCCCCACAGGGCGGCCACCAGCAGGGTTCTCGGGGTGGGCGGGGCCATGGGCGGCTTCCTGAGGGGGGTGAGCTGCCGATCGCCGTGATCCCGGAGGCGCGTCCGGCCTGTGTGGCGTGCGGAGGCTACGGTCACCTATTCGGCCACTGGCCGAATAGGCACCCTGCGCGCATTTGTTGGGGGGAAGACAGATTCTTCCCCCCCTGTCCGGGGCGGACACCGCCCCTCCCACCCATCTTCGCCGCCTGATGGGCGGCGCAGGGCTGCATTCGCAGCCCTGAAAATGAATGGTCTTTCAACCAGGAATACGGCATGGCTGGCCGAAACGATGACCGAGGCCTGTGCGGAATATCTCGTCCCAGCCCGGGTTTCGGCTGCTGCTTGGCGCGCGGCCTGGCTCCCAGGGCTCCCGAGGAGCTGATGAAGGCCACCGTCCAGGCCTCCAGCCGGGAAAAACCTGCGAGGGAAGTTATAGGGTGGGCCCTGCTGCCCGTGCCGCGGCCCCTTTTCCCGAGCCAGTCCGGAGAGTCTCATGTCCTCCAGCCGTGTCCTGCTCCTCCTCCTCGTTCCCACCATCGCCTTCGCCGGGGCCAAGGCCTCCAAGTTCAAGCCCGAGCATCGCAAGGGCGCCAACTACTGGAACGCCCAGTCAGCGGTGGACAACAATCCCGACACCTGCTGGATGGTGCCGGGAGAGAGCCCCAACCGCGGCGAGTGGATCGAGCTGGACCTGCCCAAGTCCACGGTGGACAAGATCGGCATGAATGTGGGCTGGGTCATCAACGAAGAGGCCTTCACCGATCATGCCCGGGTCAAGGCCATCAAGGTCGAGGCCTTCAGCCTCAACGACCGCCAGGAGCTGTCTCCCAGGGGCAGCGCCACCGCCAGCTTCCAGGACGACGCCGAGTGGCAGATCGTGGACATCGACGATCTGCAGGTGGGCGAGGACCTGTTCGGCGGCAAGCTGCGCATCAGCATCGCCGACATCTACGAGGGCCGCGACTTCCCCAACCTGGCCATCAGCGAGCTGCGCGTCTACCTCACCGAGTTCGACACCCAGGCAGCGCTCATGTCCTCCTCCGACTCCATCGGCACCAACGTGGTGGAGCTGATGCAGGACGACAACGGCAAGACCTTCTGGGCCACCGCCGCCGAGGGCGCCACCTTCACCGTAGAAGCCTCCGGCTTCGGGCTGTCCAGCATCGGCATCCAGCAGGGCCCCAAGTCCCACGCCCGCCCCAAGACCATCGAGGTGTCCGCCCCCGACGCGGGCAACATCACCCTCACCCACGTGCTCGAAGACATCACCGACATGCAGTACGTGCTGGTGCCGGCCTTCAACGGCTACACCGGTGGGGCCTTCGGCTCCATCACGGTCAAGGTCATCGACACCTACCCGGGCGACGACCCCAACGTGGCCATCGCCGAGATCGCGTCCAAGGCCACCAACTACGAGGGGTTCTAGTGCCCGTGCCCAGAAGTACCTGCCCACCCTGCTGGGCGGCCAGATACTTCGGCCGTACGGTCGCCAGCGACCGTACATGCCGCTCCGCGGCACACGGGCACCAGGCTTTTCGGGGGGCCTCGCCCCCAACGCGCCTTCGGCGCGCCCCCCAGGCGACCGCTGCGCGGTCGCATAGTGCACGCGAAGGCGGCTTGTGGCCCGAGTTTGACGAGCAGACGGTGTTCTAGGCACTCGCTGTCGCCGATGATG